>JALGSW010000101.1 GCA_029821635.1 Candidatus Zipacnadia bacterium | reverse complement strand
CTGATACGCAGCAAATGGACCCGAAAACCGCCCGCAGGACGAAAGTCATGAATGATGCGGGCTAGCGCGAACGGCGCCTCACCCCCTCGATCCCCCTCTCCCTGGCTCGCTGCGCTCGCAAGCGGGAGAGGTGGAGGAACGACAACGACGAACTGCCGGGCTGGACGGAGGGCGAACATGGCGACCATCACCGTCTCAGGCTCCACCATCGCGATCGAGACCGACCTGCTCTCGGCCGAGGTGCATACTGAGGGCTACACCTCGGGCGTCTCCCGGGGGACGCTGCTGGACAAGACCAGCGGCGCGCGCGACCTGAGCTTCGGCCTGGGCATCGCGGACTTCCTGCTTGAGCCGAAGTGGGATGACGAGGGCGTCGATCCCGAGCACGCCTACCACGGGAACGACCTCGTGCACGGGCAAATGCCGCACCGCTACGTCGAGGGCCCGCAGATCTGCACGAAGGCGGGGAAGATCGAGTTCGAGACGATCGATGGCGACGGCTACGTCGCGGTGCGCCAGTGGTATGACTGGCAGTGGGCGACCTACGGCCGCACGCCGGGCTCGCGCTGGGAGCAGACGCTGGTGTTCGCCGACGGCCTGCGGCACTTCGTCTGCGCCGACGCGATCACGAGCGCGAACAGCGTCGATGAACTGATCTTCCGCCTGGACATGCCCGGCCACCTCAAGCACAACGCCGGGGACAGCTTCAAGCGTATCTACCTGAGCTACGCCGGGGAGATCCCGTCTTCGGAGTTCATCGAGGACTTCGCGCCGGACGCGCGCTTCTTCTACTCGCGTGACGTGCAGGGCGTGCCGGAGACGATGATCCGCGCGCGGGAAAACACGATGCCCGACGGCTCCAGAGGCCCGTGGCTGGCGGGGATCACCCTCGATCCGTCGGTGGTCCACCAGGCGTGGTGCCACCAGCGCGGCTACGTGTGCTTCATCGAGGAGATCGGCGGGAGGCGCGTGGAGGCGGGGGAGAGCTTCGGCGCGGCCTACCTCGTCGGCTGGTTCGACTCGATCGACGAGATGGAGGCGTCGGCACGCAGGGAGTCCGGCATGAACGGCCTCCAGGTGGATGACGCAGGCTGGCTCCTCACGCAGCACCCGGCGGGGGCGTAGCGGATGGCCAGGCGGGCGCGGGGCATGACGGTGCTGAGCTACCTGATCGCCCTCACGGCGCTGTGCCTCGCGATCGGATACGTGGATGCGGTCGCGACCTTCTACGTGCGCGGGATGCTGCGGGTGGCGCAGGAGGGCGGGGGCTTCGCACAGGCGGTGACCGAGGCGATGCCGCCGCGGATCGTCGCGCTGGAGCAGACGCGCCAGGCGGCGACACTGCTGCTGCTCCTGACGGTCGCCATCGTGGCCGGGCGGAACCTGCACCAGCAATTCGGCACGGCGCTCTTCGCGGTGGGCGGATGGACCGTCTGCCGCTACGTCGCGATTCGCACGATCACGGACTGGCCCGGGTCGCTGACAGAGGTGGACACGGTGCTCTACCTGCCGCACGCGATCTACGCGCCGGTGTGGATGCCGATCGTGATTGCGCTGGGCGTGATGGCGATCGGCGCCACTCTCATCCGGGCGGGGGCGCGCGCGCTCAAGAGGACGTAGATGCGCGACGGTGGACGGCAGACAGGCTGGAAAGCCCGTCCTGCAAACGACACACGACTGACAGGCTGGAAAGCCTGTCCTACGAACGGCAAACGGCGAACGGCTGACGGCTGATGGCGGGCAGCGAGGTCGAGGAGGCAACTCCGATGGAAGACGTGACGACGATTCCCGCGGACAGGCTCGGCGAGGGCTCGCCGATCCGCGTTGCGATCCTTGAGACGGACCAGGACCTCTACCACGACATGGCGCGCACGATGCTCAGCAAAGTGCGCGAGAACGAGGCGCTCGGGAAGCCGACCGTGTTCATCCTGCCGGTCGGGCCGGTGGGGCAGTATCGGCGGATGGCGCGCATCTGCAACCTCGAGCGGATAAGTCTGCGCAACCTCTGGTCCTTCAACATGGACGAGTACCTCACCGACGAGGGCGACTGGCTGCCGCTGGATCACCCGCTGAGCTTTCGCGGGCACATGCAGCGCAGCTTCCTCGACCTGCTGGACGCCGAGCTTGCGCCGCCCGCCGAGCAGATCATCTTCCCCGACCCGCACGATCCGGGCAATGTGGCGCGGATGATGGCGGAGCTTGGGGGCGTGGACATCTGCTACGGCGGCATTGGCATCACGGGGCACATCGCCTTCAACGATCCGCCCGAGCCGGGCGCGGAGATGCCCGCGGAGGAGTTCGCGGAGCTGCCCACGCGCGTCCTGGAGCTCTCGCGTGAGACGCGCACGATCAACTCCGTGACGGTCGCGGACGGGAACATGGCGATCATCCCGCCCACCGCGGTCACGGTCGGGATGAAGGAGATCCTGAGCGCGCGCGAGGTGTGTCTCTGCGCGAACCGCCCGTGGCAGCGCGCCATCATCCGCCGGGCGCTGCACGGGCCGGTGACGGCGAAGGTGCCGTGCTCGCTGCTGCAGCGGCACCCGAACGCATCGCTGACGCTCACGGAGTTCGTCGCGGAGCCGCCACGGCGGAGGCTGGCGTAGGGCGCCTCGGGCGTTCGCGCCTCACCCGCGCATCGCTTGTTCGCAGGCCCGTCTTCGTGTTACAATCGTCCTCGAATGCGGTAGAGTCGCCGCCTGCATCGCAGCCACGGACACCGGAGGAGCGACGATGGCCTCGGGCAAGGAATCTCTCGGCATACGCGTCGTGCAAAGCTTGAAGTTCTGGTCGGTCGTGGCAGTGCTATGTGCACTCGTCGGTGCAGGCATGTACTTTTTCGGCCGCGACTACGTCGGCAAGCATCTGCACGAGATGGAGGTGCAGCAGCGTACGCCGGATATCAAGCCTCAGTCGCCCACGCCGACGCTCGACGCCGAAGATGACCCCTCCGCCAACCCGCCGGTCCAGCCGATCGTGACGGTGAGTGAGCGCGAGCCTACCAGCCGCGAGGAGCGCCGGGCGCGACGGGAGCTCGCGGAGCCGCAGGACGGCGCGCAGTTGCACGCGGCCGAGGCCGCTGCCGAAGCGGAAGAGGAGACGCCTGAGGAGCCCGACGAGCCTGAGAAGCCCGAGGACTCCGAGGAGGACCAGGAGCAGGCGAGCGGCTCCGACGGCTACGTGGTGGTCGCGGGATCGTTCGCCGATCAGGAGAACGCCGACCGGCAGGTCCAGCGGCTGGCCGAACGCGGCTACCAGCCCTTCATCACCACGCAGGAGAAGGACGGCATCACCTACCGCCGGGTCAACGTGGGCACCTTCGAGGCCCGCGAAGAGGCCGAGAGAGTGAAGGAGAAGCTCAGTTCCCAGGGCTTCGACGCGGCCGTCTGGAGCGAGGGGTAGAAAGAACTGCCGCGCATCGAACGTATCGCTCTGATTGTGCTCGACAGCGTCGGGATCGGCGACGCGCCCGACGCCGCTGACTACGGCGACGAGGGCAGCAACACCCTCGGTAACCTCGCGCGCGCGGTCGGCGGCGTGAGCCTGCCCACCCTCGGGCGCCTCGGGCTCGGCAACCTCACCGCCATCGAGGGCGTGTCTCCCACGGACCAGCCCGCCGGCGCATGGGGTCGCATGACCGAGCAGGCCGCCGGCAAGGACACGATGGTCGGGCACTGGGAGATGATGGGGCAGATCCGCGATCGCCTGTTCCCGACCTACCCGGACGGCTTCCCGCAGGAGATCATCGACGAGTTCGAGCGCCGGACCGGACGGCCCGTCATCGGCAACCGCGCGGCATCCGGCACGGTCATCATCGAGGAGCTTGTCGAGCAGCAGGCCGACCTCGGCGCGTGGATCGTGTACACCTCGGCCGACAGTGTCTTTCAGATCGCCGCACACACCGGGATCGTCCCGCTGGAGGAGCTCTACGCCGCCTGCGAGACAGCGCGCGAGATGCTCCGGGTCGAGTGGGAGGTGGCGCGCGTGATCGCCCGGCCCTTCGTGGGCGAGCCGGGCGCGCTGCAGCGCACCGATGAGCGCCGGGACTACCCGCTTCCGCCGCCGGGGCCGACCGCCCTCGATCACCTGTGCGCGGCCAGTGTGCACACGGTGGGCGTCGGAAAGATCCACGACATCTTCGCCGGCCGGGGCATCGCGCGCTCGCTGCATACGGCCGACAACGCCGACGGGGCCGCGCAGGTCACGCGCCTGTTGCGCGAGCGGATGGAGGGCCTGATCTTCGCCAACCTCAACGACTTCGATTCGAAGTTCGGGCATCGCAACAACCCGCGGGGCTACGCGGACGCGCTGGAGCGCTTCGACGCGGACCTCGCGGGCATGCTCGACGTGATGCACCCGGAAGCGCTCGTCATCATGACTGCCGATCACGGCACCGATCCGACCACCGGCAGCACCGATCACTCCCGCGAGCGCGTCCCGCTGCTGGCCGCGGGAGCGGCGGCGGGTCAGCACGTGCGGCCGGTGAGCCTCGGCACGCGCGAGACCTACGCGGACCTGGGCGCGACGCTGTGCGAGCTGTTCGGCGCGGAGCCCCTGCCGGTCGGGACGAGCTTCGCCGCAGAGCTGCTGGGGGCGCGCGCATGAGCCCTGACATCCGCAGGCTCAGCGATCGGAAGCGGCGTGGCGAGGAACTCTCCGCCGAGGAGATCGCGTGGCTGGTCGAGGCGTACACCGCCGGGGAGATCGACGACGCGCCGATGGCGGCGTGGCTGATGGCCGTCTGCTGCGCGGGCATGACAGACGCGGAGACGCAGGCGCTGACCGACGCGATGGCCCGCTCGGGGGAGATGCTGAACCTCGCGTGCATCGATGCGCCGACCGTGGACAAGCACTCGACGGGCGGTGTGGGGGACAAGATCACGCTCGTCGCGGCGCCCATCGTGGCGGCGTGCGGCGGGTGCGTGGTGAAGATGTCCGGCCGGGGGCTGGGTCACACCGGCGGCACGATCGACAAGCTTGAGGCGATCCCGGGCCTGCGGACGGACCTGACGCCGGAGGAGCTGCTCGCGCAGGCGCGGGAGGTTGGCGTGGCGGTGGCGTCGCAGAGCAAGGCGCTGGCGCCCGCCGACGGGAAGATGTATGCGCTGCGCGATGCGACCGGCACGGTGGACAGCCGCGCGCTGATCGCGTCGAGCATCATGAGCAAGAAGCTCGCGGGTGGCGCGCAGGCGATCGTGCTGGAAGTGACGGTCGGCAGCGGGGCATTCATGGAGACCGTGGACGAGGGGCGCGCGCTGGCTGAGCTGATGGTGCGGATCGGCAGACGCGCGGGCCGCTGCGTGGCCGCGCTCCTGACGGACATGAGCCGGCCGCTGGGTCGCGCGGTAGGCAATGCCATCGAGGTCGAAGAGGCCGCGGCGGTGCTGGCGGGCGGAGGTCCGGCGGATGTGCGCGAGGTGGCGCTGGCAATCGTGAGCTGGATGCTCGCCACCGCCGGGCTGGCGAGCGGCATAGACGAAGCGCACGAGGCCGCCGACGAGGCGCTACGTTCGGGCGCGGCGGCGGAGAAGCTGGCGGCGCTGGTCGAGGCGCAGGGAGGCGACGCGTCGGCGCTGGACCGCGCGCTCCTCGGGCACACGCCCGCGGCGGTCGGCGCGTGGGGCATCGACCGCGAGGGCATCGTCACGCGCATGGACGCGCTGGGCGTGGGGCGGGCGGCGCTCGCGACCGGCGCAGGCCGCCGCTGCAAGGGCGGCGCGGTCGATCCGGCGGCGGGTCTGCGCATCATCAGTGTCGAGGGCGAGCGCACGCGCGCGGGTGAGCCGGTCGTCGAGGTGATGGCGAGTTCGGGCGAACACCTGCAGGACGCGCTGGTGGAGTTGGGCGCGGCGATCATCGTCTCGGAGCGGGCCGCCGAGCAGCGGCCGCTCATTATCGATGTGCTTGCGCCGGAGGAACGCGTATGATCGGCGGGAAGGACTGGGCGGACCTCGCAGTCGTCTCGGCGGTCGCGCTGAGCGTCATCACGCTGATGCTGGCGATCCAGGGCGCGCAGCACGGGCGCTCGCGCCGGCAGATCGTGGGCACAATCGCCCTGATCTGGGGCGCGGTTGCGCTTACGCTGGTGCTCGCGTGGCAGCTTGAGGGCCGCTGGGGCGGGCCGCTATTCGATCTGCGGGTCGCGCGTGATCCGGAGCTGGTCACGCGACCGCTCAGCGGGTCGCAGGCGGCGGTCCTCGGAGTAGTGCTGACCGTGACAGTGGCGTCGTACATCGCGGTGATCGTGGCCGTGCGGCGGCTGACGGCGGCCACGCACGCGCCAGGGGATACGCTTACCGTCACCCCGCGCGACGAGGCGGACGGTGAGGCCCGATGATCGCTCTCGCAGCAGTCATGTGGGCGCTGGTGATCGGCGCGGTCGTCTTCGCCTATTACGTGCGCTACGTTGAGCCGACACGAGTCGTCGTCACCGAGCGCACGATCCGCCTGCCGGAGCTGCCGGAGGCGTTGCGCGGGCTGCGCATCGTGCACCTGTCCGACTTCCACTGCCAGCCGCGGCGCTTCATCGAGCGCAGCAGCCGGACGGCGGTGCGGCTGGCGATGGGGCTCGACGCCGACCTGATCGCCATCAGCGGCGACCTCTTCGACACCTGCAACCATGCCGCCGCATGCGCCGGGCAACTGGCGGGCCTGAGCGCGCCGCTGGGCGTGTGGGCGGTGCCGGGCAATCACGATCGCGCGCACAACGATCCGTTTACGACGCTTGAGGCGCCGGCGGAGAACATCGCGATCCTGCGCGGCGCGCTGGAGGAGCTTGGCATCCGGCTGCTCGCCAACCGCAACGAACGCATCGTGGTGGGTGGGGCGAGAATCGCCATCGCAGGCTCGGATGACTACGCGTTCGGCCGCGACGACGTGGCTGCCGCGCTCGATGGCGTCACCGACGCCGACCTGGTCATCCTGCTCGGGCACACGCCGGACGTGCTGGACGATCCGCACGTCGGCGACGCGGACCTCGTGCTGTGCGGGCACACGCATGGCGGGCAGATCCAGTTCCCCGGCTTCGGCACGCCGTGGGCGCCGGTGTGGCGCGACAGGCGACGGGCGTCGGGGCTGCTGCGGGCCAACGGGCAGCTCTGCTACGTGAACCGGGGCGTGGCGTCGGCGACGCGCGCGCGCTTCAACTGCCACCCGGAGGTGGCGCTGCTCACGCTCGAACGGGGCGAGGAGACCGAGGCGGTCGATGTGCCGGTCCGACGGAACGATGCGAGCCGTGAGGTCCATGAGGAGGCTGCACCGTGAAGCTACCGTCCACTATCAACAGCGCGCTCGAACGCGTGGGTCTGAAGCAGAAGTCGGCGATGCCGCTGTCGCGCGATCAGGCATTTGAGGCCCGGCCGGTGCGCAATCCCGCGCTCAAGTGGCGGGTGAACGAGGAGGAGACCATCGAGGTGATCGTGCCGCGCCGCAAGGACCTGTTCGGTCGCGCGATGGGCTTCCTCTTCTTCGTGCCCGAGAGCCGGCCGATCACCCTCGACGAGGTCGGCACGCACGTCTGGAACCTCTGCGACGGCGATAACACCGTCGGGGAGATCATCAAGGCCCTCGCCGACGACTACAAGCTCGGCCGTCGCGAGATCGAGGTCTCGCTGACCGAGTACCTGCGCACGCTCGGCAAGAAGGGCATGGTCGGCTTCCTCGTCCCCAAGGACTACCTCGAGGACGAGGACTCGGGCGAACTCGTGGGCCTCGCGGACGTGGGCACCACGCGGGAGGACCTCGAACGCGCGCAGCGCGAAGCGGAGGAAGCTGAAGCCGCTGAAGCCGCTGAGGCCGCTGAGGCAAACACCGACGAGGACGAACCGGACGATGCCGACGATGTGACCGACGATGATGAGCCCGAGTCTGAGGAGGACACCTCCTCCGGCGCGGTCGATCGGGATCAGACCCGCTGAGCTCGCCCGAGGGGGCGTTTGCCGATGGTGCGCAACATCGTTGTAGGCCACGATGGATCGCGCTCGTCCGAGGTCGCGGTCGCACAGGCGACCAGGCTCGCCGAGTTGAGCGGCGGGCGCATCTCCTTCGCGACTGTGACGACCGTGGACGAGGCGGACCTCGGCGTCGAGGCACCGGGCGCCGAGCCTGACCTCGCCACGCTGGCGCTTGAGCCGGCGGCGCGCGAGGGAGGCGATGACGACCGCGCCGCGCTCGAGCAGCCACTCTCGCTGGAGGACATCCACCGGCGCTGTCAGGAGCTGAACATCGTTTGTGAGAACGAGCAGCTCTTCGGCCGCCACCCCGGCGCGCGGCTGCTGCGGCGGAGCTGGCTGGCGGAGCTGCTGGTTATCGGGCGCGGCGGTGAACGGCGCTCGGGCCTCCCCGGCCGCAACACGACCTTCCTGCTGACCGAGCTCGTGACGCCGACGCTGGTCTGCGCACGGCAGTACGTGGAGCTGCGATCGGTGCTCATCCCGTACAAGCTCTCAGTCCGGGGCGGCCGCGCGTTGTCCTTCGCCGCGGGCCTGTGTCAGACGCTCGGGGCCGAACTCGACGTCCTCGTCTGCGAGCCAAGGCGCTCGGACGCCCGCGAGGCGCAGACGGCGGCGGAGCGCTTCCTGCGCGCCTACCACCTGGAGAGCAGCACGGACGTGGCGCTGGCGCAGCCGCATGAGGCGGTGCAGTCGGCGGCGCTGGAGCGCACCTCGTCGCTGATCATCATCCCCGGCGCGCACAAGCGCAACTACATCTTCCCGTGGCAGCGCAACGAGACGCTCTGGCGCGCGCTCGAAGTGCCCGGCGCCGCCGTGCTGGCCTATCCGTGAACGCTCAGTAAGCAATCGTCGTTGCCGTTACCTGCCACTCGCCACTTGCCACCTGCTACTGTCCCAGCACCAGCTTCCCGAACCGATCCGGCGTGTTGAAGCGCCCGAAGGTCGGCGTCCACGCGTAGTAGGTGGCGTTCTGCGCGCCCTCCCAGCGATTCACCATCACGTCGAAGTGCCACGGCTCGTCGGCGGTCGGCAGCGGCGCGTCGAGCGTGCCCAGCGGCACCGCGATTTCCGCCACCCACCGGTCGTCATGGACCTGCACCGACGTCTGTGCGCCGCTGACCCAGTCTCCCGTAGAGCCCGGCGGGCTGTCGAGGACCGCCCCCGTCGCGCTCACGACGATCTGCCACGCCGACGTGGCGCTGCGCGTCGGATCGAAGAAGATCTCCACGCTCTCATCCATGTACGTCGGCCCGTCGGGCTCGTTCACCTCTGCGCGCATCTGCGTGCCGGGCCCGCGCGGGACCGTCAGGCCGATCAGCAGTCGCTCACCCTCGTGCGCGACCAGCAGGCTCGGTGAGAGTTCCTCCACCTTCGCGGAGTTGTTCCCGAGCATCGCCATCGGCTCGACGCCCTGCCACGTCGCGTCATCGAGGGCCCCGTCGAGCGTCGGCGCGGGGCGGCTCGGCACCGTCAGCGTCGGCGTCTCCGCCCACTCGCGCGCCTGATCGGCCTCGTCGCGCACGACCTGCCACTGCTCACGCACCCACGCCATGCGCGGTGCGTACTCCGTGCCCTGTGCGAGCGCGCTGGCTTCGTCGATGCGCTCGAAGATCCACGCGACCTCCTCGGGCGGGAACATGTCGCGCCACGGGCGGCTGGAGTGCCGCGCCGGGTCTGCCCAGAGCCGCTCGCAGCGCGCGAAGAGCCGGCGCATTGGCTGCTCGGCCGGGCCGTAGAACTTCGTGAAGTAGTCATCCAGCAGCGCGTCCACGTCCTGATCCGGGTCCCAGAGCATCCGCGCGGTCACGTACCAGTTCAGCCCCTGGATTGCCGCGTGCTGCGCCCGGCGAGAGGCGCCCCAGTTGTCCCGCGTCTCGGACTCGGACTCGACGAACTCACCGCTGGAGATGTCGCGCAGGAACTTCAGGTCCTCGGCGATCATGTGCGGGAAGATGACCGGCACGCCGCGCATGCTTGGCGAGTACCAGACATTGTAGTACTCCCAGACAAAAACCTTCGCCGGGCCAAGGTCCTGCCAGCCGCGGATCGCCTCGCGCACCATCTGCTTGTACTCCGGGTCCCAGTGACTGCGCCGCGTCTTGCAGATCATCACGACCACGTTGTCCTCGAGCCGGTCGATGCGCTCGGGCGGCAGTAATTGGTAGGCGTACGCGAGGCTGCCGATGTAGCGGTCGGGGTAGTCGTCCTTCACGCGCTTCGCGACCTCGTTGACGAAGTGCCAGACGAGGTCGGAGAAGTTGCCCGCCCGCCCGCGCTCTTCGGTGACCCAGCCCGCCTCGCGCGCCTCCTCGCCCGCATCGGTGTAGGAGTCGTTCGGCACTACGCCGTAGACCGGGAAGTTCTTCATCTGTGCGTCCCAGTCGATCGGCTCGCTAACGCCCCACTGCGGCTGCGCGAAGAAGTCGCGCGCCTGCTGCGCGGTCACGTCGAGCACGTCGGGGTTCATGAAGTTGATCGCGACGCGCCCGGCCTGCTTGTGGTTGTCGATGTCGCGCTTGCCGCGGACGGTGGCGAAGTACTCCGGATGCGTTTCGGCGTACTTGCCCGCCCAGTCGGTGAAGGAGTGGTTGAGATTCACGTAGTACTCGCCGCCGAAGCCCGCGCGCCGGAACCACCGCGCCGCATCCGGATCGCGGTCCCAGTAGAAGCCGTACCAGTTCCGGTACTGGGAGTGCGGCGCGTCGGTCACGGAGTAGTTGCTGAAGCGGATCGTGCTCTGCTGCGGCACGACCTCGCCGATCTCGCCCGGCACGAACCACCGGCAGCCCAGCTCGCGCAGGAGATGGTAGACCGCGTAGAGGGTCCCGGTCTCGCCGTAGGCGCCGAGCTGGCCATCGGGCGTCGTCGATCGGCTCATGATGCCATGCCGCCCCGGCAGCCAGGGCCCGTGGTGATCGCGCCCGATCAGCACCATCACGCCATCCTCGGGCGTCGTGATGCGGAAGCCGTCCGGATCGAGGTCGTCGGCGGTGATGCGCAGGCGCGCCGCCGCACGGCTCTCGCCGAGGTAGATGCCCGGCGTAACGCCGCGCGCGATCCCACCGCGCAGGTCCGCGGGCGTCTCCTCCACGATCGGCAACTCGGCCCCGGAGACCTTCGCGATGTAGGTCTGCAGCTCTTCAGCGGCGTACTGCACCGTCCGTGCGGCGTCCTCGCCGATGACGATGCGTGTGGCGGGTACGCCGTCCTCGGCGACGGTGATGCTCGCGGCCTGCGCCGCAGCGGTGATCGTCAGCAGTGCGAGCGCGCTCAGGCAGATGCGCTTCATGGGTTGGTCCCTCCCGGGTTTCGGATGGCGGCTTCGAGCGTGCGGCCCACCATGCCGGCCTTCTGGTACATCGGGTGCTCGGGGAATGCCCCCGCGTGCGGATAGCGTGCGTCCAACAGCTCCAGCAGCCGCAGCATCGCGGCTTCGCGAGCGGCGTCGTCCGGCCCGGCGATCACGAGCGTCTGGCCGTCGATCTGCACCGTTGGCCGGATCGCCTGCGCGAACACGATGCGCGGGCCGATCTCCGCGCTCGCGGTCTCGACCACCGGCAGCCTCGGGCCCGGCTCCACGTCGCTGAGCATGCTGACCTGGCCGAACGGCTGCTCCTGCCGGCGCTGCCAGTAGTCGAAGTAGATGCTGAGGTGCTCGGCCACGTAGCGGTCGCGGTCCGTCGGGTCGGCGGGCAGCACGATAGTCGCGAGCGCGTCGCCCTCGCCGACGAACGGGAAGCCCGCGATCTGCTCGCGCGCGGCCTCGACGGAGACCTCTGGCCGCCACGTCACGCGCAGGCTGCCCTCGGCCGGCAGCGCCCCCGTCCAGCGCACCGCGCCATCCAGCGGCTCGAACTCGCGCTCCTCTCCCGCGACGACCATCGTCAGCGGCGTGGCGCGGTCGGGAATGCGCGCGGTGATCGTGCCCTCGAAGGCCTTGGCGGCGGTCCAGGCCGCATCCAGCGTACCCTCGCTCAGCCCATCGAGCGCCATCAACGCGGAACCGGTCAGGCCCTTCGCGCCGGCAAGCTCTACCGCCGCGCGCAGGATCGCGTACTCGTGCGGGCCGAGGTCGGGGAGAGGGATGACAGAGCTCTCGCGCTCATCGCGCTCGCGGGTGCGCTCGGAGCCGTCGTAGGCGCAGAACAGCGTGTCATGCCAGTCCGGGCTCACTGACCCGAGCGAGGTTGATCGCGGGCGGATCTGCGCGGGCACGCTCTCCCGCGTCGGGTTCGCGAGCACGAAGAAGCTGCGCACTCCCTGCCCGTAGCGCGCGGTCCAGAGGCGCTTGTCGGCAGTGAACTGAGGCGCGGCCTGCCAGCCCTCGCGGAGCATCTCGCTCAGCACCGGCATCAGCTTGACGCTCTCCTCGACGTCCCAGACCTGCATGTTCATCGGGAATGCGCCCCATCGCAGGCTCATCAGGCGGATGTAGTCGTAGATGCCCGCGACGCCCGCGCGGATCTCGTTGGGGCTCATCGTCTCCCAGGCCAGGATCTTCTCCGGGAGCGGCGGCTTCCACCAGCTCATCGGCTTGTGGCCCATGAGCAGCCGCAGCTCCTCGATCCCGTCGGTCTGCTCCCAGATCGGCCACTCATACATCCCCACGTCCGCGCGCGTCGCGGTCGGGTAGCTGGTCGGCTTGTTCATCACCGTCGCCATCGTGTATCCGCGCACGGTCTGCTGGTGGATGTGCTCGCCGAGGCGCGCGAGCGCCACCTGCATCGCGCAGTAGACACGGCCCTCATCGTCCCACGCTCGGGCGGGGTCGCCGTCGATCCCCGCGCCGTAGTGCGGCCCGTCCATGTTCGCCTCGTCGAAGCCAATCGCGGCGACCTCGTAGTCCTGCGCGATCTGCTCGATCTCCCGGAGGACTTCCTGCCCGTAGGAGTTGGCCCACGGGTGCGTCATGCGCGTCTGCGCGTCAGGCTTGATCCAGCCGACCGAGATGCCGCTCGGCTCACCGCTCTTGCGGACCATCACACCGTCGGGGAACTGCTCCAGCACGCTCAGGTCGGCGGCGTGGGGGAGCATGTAATACGCGATGTTCGTGCGCCACCAGCCGCGCTGGAAGCGCTCGCGCAGGTCGCGGCGGTAGTCCTCCAACGAGCCCGGCACCGTGTTGCGATGGCGGTCAACGTCGCCGGAGTAGCCCTTCTCCGGGTCGTAGAATCGCTCGTCGGCGTACCAGTCGCCGGGCGTCTGCGCGGGGCAGTAGGCCCACTCCCAGCCCATGCCGAAGCGCCGCGCTTCTTCCCACTGCAGCTCGCGGGTGAGTTTGCGCGAGAAGAGGTAGCCGCCCCCACCGATGAGTGACGGGCGCGTCCCCTCGGCGACGCTGAAGCGCTCGGGGAACAGCTCGTAGTAGCGCTGCACAGCGCCGCGGAAGCCGTCCTCATGCGGGAAGGTGAAGACCACCAGCGGCACCCCGACCGTCTGCCCCGGGTCGAGCACGATGCGCGTGCGGAAGCTCAGCGCGCCCACGAACTCCTCGCCGCTCGCACCGGTCGTCCACGTTGACAGCAAGCAGTCCGGATCGAGCGCCAGCGCCACGCCGGGGCTCGGCCTCGGGGTCCAGGTCACGACGCGATCGTAGCCGAGCGCTGTGCTCATCGGCAGGCGAAATGACATGCCGGCGACCTCGAACTCCGGCTCCGCCGGGGCGCGCTCGTGGCGGCCATCCCACCAGCGCGCATCGCGGAGTTGCGGCTTCCAGGGGAAGATCACGTCGAGTAGCCGCGTCTGATCGCCCTCGTTGGTGAAGCTGAAGGAGTGGTGCAGCGCGATCGCCGGCTCGCGCCGCTGCCTCGCATCGCGAACCACGAGCGTCCCGCCCTGCTCGCGCCAGACGCTCTCGCCAGGCTGCCAGGCGCGATCCTCCGCGCCTGCCTCGGCGACCAGCGTCACCGGCTCCAGCTTCGTGCCCTCGCGAATGACGGGCGTGAGCGGCTCAACGCCGGCGCCCGCCTGGGTCGCCAGCCACTCGACGCGCCGCTGCAAGTCGTACACGTCGGCCTGCTCCTGCGCCCCCGCGACCGTCAGCGCAAGCGCCAGCATCGCCGCGACTACTGCTCCTCGGGATACCACGCCGCCACCTCCGTCCCGTCCGGCTGGGTGGCGATGATCCGGTAGCGCGCGTCGGTCGGCAGGTCCGGCAGTTCATGGCGCACGGCGGTCGTCCCTGCTGCAAGCTCACCACTGTCCCAGACTTCGTTTCCGGCGTCGCTGACCACACGCACGCGCGCGATCTCCCCGCCCGTTACCTCGACCGTCAGCGTGGTGCGCGCGAGGCCGAGGAACGCGCCGTCGATGTCCATCGAAGAGCGGTCGAAGTAAGCGCCGAGGTGCATATTGACATGGTGCTGGCCCTTCCAGGTGCTGAACTCACGGCCCACCCATTGCCACTCGTCGGGCGACGGGCTGTCGGTCCACTCCAGGCGCACGAAGTCGGGCACGATCGGCGCCGAGCCCCAGGAGTGCAGGTAGGCGCGCTCGTCGAAGCGCTTCTCATCAACCCACCAGTGCATCCACATGACCATCGTGCCGCCGCGCAGCCGCACCCACGCACCCGCGCGGTAGAGCGTGTCCTGCTCCACCGGCGCGACCTGCGAGAGGTACGCGTTCGTCTGCGAGGTGAAGCTCTCGACGCGTATGAATGCGCCGCTGCGGCCGCCCTCGATGAGACGCGCGAAGCTGCCTCCGCGCGGCAGGCTGGTGGACGCGCCCCACGCCTCCGGCTTCCGCTCATCGCCTGTCTCGAACTCCGCGTTCTGCATCAGGTTGGGCACCGGCAACGCCGGATCGACGGTGACGGTGATCTGCAGCTCGGCGGAGGCGGGGATCAGACAGGCGCACAGCAGCGCCAGCACAAACAGCGTGCGGACGGGGGCGTCCGCACCACGGGGTACACGCATCAACTCTCAATCCCTTTGCGGCACGGTACGCCCTGCTCGTAGTAGTGCTTGATCTCGCGCATCTCCGTCACGAGGTCCGCGACTTCGATCACCCGCGGATCGGCGCGCCGGCCGGTGATGACCAGCTCGACGCCCTCGGGCCGCTCGGCGATCAGCCCGAGCAACTCCTCTGCGGTGAAGAGCTCGAAGTGCGTCGCGATGTTCGCCTCGTCGAGGATCACCACGTCCCAGCGGCCCGAGAGCAGCTCATCGCGCGCTTCCGCGAGGCCTGCGCGCGCGGCCTCGATGTCCTCCGGCTCCGGTTCGCGGTCGATGAAGCAGTTGCGGCCGTAGCGCCGCACCTCGATCTCGTCGAAGCGCTCCAGCGCGCGCAGTTCGGAGTACTCCATGCCCTTGACGAACTGCGCGATGAAGACGCGCAGGCCCGCGCCCGCGGCCCGCAGCGCCAGCCCCAGCGCCGCGGTCGTCTTGCCCTTGCCATCGCCCGTGTAGACCTGCACGTAGCCCCGATTCCAGTCAGCCAACGCCCTCACTCCCTGACCGTCACGTCGGCGTCCGGGCGCAGGGGGTTGGTGCGCGCCTGGAAGGAATAGAGGAACGGGTACTTCTCCCGCAGATGCAACATGTATTCGAGCCACTCGCGCAGCAGGTGCTCGTAGACCCGGTGGATGTCGCCGATCAGGTGGTTGATGTCCGACTGCGGCAGCGCGTCGAGGTCGCCGCGCGCCGCCAGCTCCTCCTGCAGATGCGTCACCGCCCAGAGCAGCTCGGCGAAGCACTCGTCCTCCAGCAACGTCGGGTTCTGCAGCAGTCCCATCAGGAAGCCTCTGTGCTCCGCGAGCAGCTCGCGCAGGGCCTCCATGTCCTCGGGCAGCGGTCGCACCTTGATGCGTAACTCCGGGATGGACTGCTTCGCCTGCTGGATCTGCTCGGCCGTCCAGTCCGGCCCCACGGCGAGGTCCGCGCGCACCTGCGCGTCATCCTCCAGCACCTCGCACATCCGCTCAAGCAGCGGCCGGCCGAGCGCGCTGAAGAACGTCCCGATCACCATGTTCATCTTCTGTCGGATCGCCTGCCGCTCGCGCTCACGGAGCACGCGATCGACCACCACGGAGATCACGAGGATCTCGACGGGAAGAAATGCGATGTCACCGAACATGTAGATCAGCACATGATGGGCATCGTCGAAGATCAGGTAGTGAACTCCATGGAGCACGATGGCGGCAATCACCAGGATCACCGCGACGATGCTCATCTCTTTGCGTGTCACGGCAGTACCTCCGGTCTCTTCGTCAGGCGTATTCGTCGCCGATCTCTCGCACGATCTCGACCCACTCGCGCAACCGCCACGGCTCATGCTCGATCGTCTGCACGTCCTTGAGCGTGATGTCCACTAAGCAGTCCTGCGCGGCCTCCATACCCTCGCGGATGATCCGCCGGATCTTCTCGCGGTCGAAGCCGCAGCACATCACATCGGCGGGATTCGGCCGCCACGAGAACACGTAGTCGGTCCCGATCAGCTCCGCCGACTTCGCCACGTCGGCCATCGGCACGACCGCGATCCGCCGCAGGTTCGGGAGTTGCCGGACCATGTCGATCTTCTCCGTCAGGTCCTCGCAACAGCCGTACGAGACCAGCCCGAATGGCTTCAGAAACTCCATCTGGTACTGGAACATGAACTCATCGTGCATCCCGGGAGAGATAAGCGCGAACTCCTGCGCCGCACAGAACTGCCAGAGGTCCTTGCGCTGCACAGGCCCGGAGTCGGGCGCCGGATCGGCGAGTTCCTTGCAGTAGGGCTGCGCCTGGTTGATGTGGCTGAGCAGCGACAGGTCGCCCGCCGCCTCCGCCTCCTCCTGCGCGCGCAGGATGCCGTCGCGCATGTGCGCGAGCAGCCGGTGCAGCCATTGCGGGTTGTCGCTCATGTCCCACATGATCTGCTCGAGGCCGCGGATGTAGGCGATGTCGGTGGAGATGTCGCCCGCGAAGCCCCAGTAGGCGCAGGTGCGGTCCAAAGCCACCGTGAGAATGTCGCCGACCGCGTCGCGCAGCCGCTCGAAATTGCGCGCGGTCGATTCCTCGTCGATCACGTGGTGGGGCTCGGCGAGCATCTCGATGTCCTCGAGCTTCTTCACCGGCGGATCGTAGAGCCACGCGCCGCCCGGCTCGGCGGGCCGGATGCG
>JALGSW010000100.1 GCA_029821635.1 Candidatus Zipacnadia bacterium | reverse complement strand
CTCGCTCAGCCCGATCAGTGACAGGCAGCCGGCGGTGGTGAGCGTCACCCACGCGGGGGCGTCGGCGGGCTCGCGGCGGAAGACGCGCATGTGCGGCTCGGCGAACGCGTGCATATCCCACGTCTGGCCGACGTAGGTGAAGCCGTCGGCGGTGGCATTTGCGGTCGCGACGAACGACGTACAGCCCTCGCCCTCCCCGGACAGTTCGCCGAGAAGCACGTCGATGTAGTCCGTGAAGCCGTTGCCGATGAGCAGCTCATCCGCGCTCACGCCGAGCGCCTCGGCGAGCGCGAGGAACTCCGCGTAGACGGGCGGCGAGTAGTCCTCATGGGCCGCGAGGTGGTCGCCCGCGGTCTGCAGGCAGCGCTCCATCGTCAGCTCGCCGTCGAGCTCGCGGCCGCGCTTGAGCGCGAGGTCGCAGCGCGCGCGGATCATCTCCCGCGCGGAGTCCGAGCAGGCCTCGGCGTGCTGCCGGGCCATCTCCTCGGGCGAGCCCTTCAGGTCGATGATTTCCATGTCGCGTCACCCTCCGTCGCGCGTCCACACAACCTCAATCGTCTCGCCCTCGGGCGTCCCGCAGCGCCTTCATGCGCCCGCCATTACCATCGCGGGCAGCGCGATCGCCCCCGCGATCACGATCAGCCCGGTGATCGGCAGCAGCAGGCGGCTCACCCAGCCGCGCTCGCGCGTGCGGGCAAGCTCCAGCGCGGCGTCCCAGTCCACCTCGCCGGTCTCGGTGCGCTCGATGGCCTCGGGCGTCGCCATGCCCAGGCCCGCGAACTCCCAGTACGCGAAGCGCTGGGCGATCATCAGCAGGCCGAGGGCCGCGACGCCGCCGGCGATCAGCCAGACCGCCGCCTCGGAGCCGCCCTCCAGCATCGCGACACCGAGCGCCGCGGGCGCCGCGCAGAGGCCGAAGATGATCGCGGGCAGCCAGCGGGCTCCCCGGCGCATCTGCTCGCGATGGGGCGCGTCCGGTGCGGTCAGCATGACGCTGCGCGCCGCCCGGCCGAGCCAGCCGAGCACGGCGGCGCTCAGCAGGCCGGCCACCAGCCCTGTGATCAGGTATGCATTCATCTGCGCCACCTCATCCGCGAGGTCTGGCTTCGACGCGGAGCGAGTGGCGCCCTCCCGGCGGCGTGTCGTTGGAGAGGCCGGGCCTCCCGCCCGCGGGCGGGACCTGTGCCGTCGTCGTGCCGCGAACGACAACGATCGGGCGCGGCTGAAGCCACGCCCCTCCAGAACGACAACGACGCGACGCTGGAAGGCCTTCCCGCCCCGCGCATCGAATTGCCGCCCAATCGACCGCCGCAACGACACGCATGAGGGAGTTCGCCATGAGCGAGAAGAAGAGGGTCCTTTACGTTTGCACCGCGAGCCATACTGAGCGCGTCTTCCAGCCGGGGAAGTATGAGGAGATGTGCGAGCTGTTCGACGTGACCGAGAACAACGGGGGCGCCAACTGGAGCAGCGAGGAGGTCGCCGAGCGCGCGGGCGGCATGGACGCGATCGTCACCGGCTGGGGCGCGCCGCCGATGACCGCGGAGGTCCTCGACGCCGCGCCCGACCTGCAGATCATCGCGCACTCCGCCGGCTCGGTCCACGGACTGGTCCCCGACGAGATTGCGCGCGACTACGTCCTGCCGCGCGACATCACGGTCTTCTCCGCCAACGGCGCGATCGCCGCGAACGTCGCCGAGTCGGCGGTAGGGATGCTGCTGATGACCATGCGCCACTGGGTGCACTTCAGCAACTACATCCACGAGACGCCGCACTGGCGCAGCAGCTTCTATGACTTCAATGGGAAATTCCTGCTGGGGAGCACCGTCGGCGTGGTCTCTGCCTCGAAAGTCGGCCGCTGGGTCATCCGCCTGCTGCAGCCGTGGCGGTGCGAGATACTCGTCTTCGACCCCTACCTGAGCGATGAGGACGCGGCGGAGATGGGCGTCGAGCGCGTCGAGCTCAACGAGCTCTTTGAGCGCTCCGATCATGTGACCGTGCACGCTCCGAGCCTGCCCACGACCGACAACATGATCGGTGACGAGCAGCTCTCGCTCCTGCGCGACGGCGGCACGATCGTGAACACTTCGCGCGGCTCTGTGATCGACCACGCGGCGCTGCTTGCGCATGCGAAGTCGCGGCGCATCCACGTCTGCCTCGACGTGACCACGCCCGAGCCGCTGGAGCCGACGAGCCCGTTCCGGCAGCTCGACAACGTGATCATCACGCCGCACGTCTCCGGCTCAGGCTACTACGGCTACCACCTGATCGGCGACATGACGGTGCAGGCGCTCGTGGACTGCTTCGCGGGGAATCCGGTCGATGGCGCGGTGCCGATCGAGCGCTTCGAGACGATCGCGTAACGGCGGGAACTGCAGTGGCAAGTGGCAAGTTGCAGGCAACGGCAACGACGACGAACGTCGTTGCCGTTGTCGTGGAGGGGCCGCCGCGAGCGAAGCGAGCGGTGAGTTCCGCTTGCGGAACTCAGCCGCTGTGCCGGCCCGCCGTTCCTCGTCAGCACGTCCGCGCGGCGCACATCATCAGCGGCCCGGCCGTCAGCCCGATCGAGCCCACGACCCATGCGGCGTAGTAGCCCCACCGGGCCTGGTCGGTTGCCGTCCGACTTGCGCTCGCGCGGTAGGCGATCAGATCGATCCGCTGCTTGTGTAGCGCATCCCACACGAGCTGCGCGCCGACCCAGAAGCCCATGAACTCCTCGAGCAGCAGCAGTCCCGCAGAGCCCGAGATTGGCAGCAGCGCAGCCAGCCACGCGATGGTGACCGCGCGCAGGTCCCACTGCGTATGTCCGGCGAGGATAGTCATCGCCGCGATGACCACCACGAAGGAGGCCACGACGAGCAGCCATCCCGAGCGCGCGCCGCGAACGTAGCGCTCGCGGCCGCGGAACTCCGGCTCAGCGTTCAGGATGCGCAGCGAGAGGAACCGCAGGAGAAGCAGTACGCCGATGATCGCGACGGTGAGCAACAGCGCGGACGGGTACCAACCGATAACGACCCTTTCGCCAACAACCTCCCAGCCCATAGGTACCACCTCCGCGGACATTCTACTCCAACCTCAAGAAAAGCTCAAGGGGAAATGGCGGAGGAGTGGATGCGGGGCGTGTCATGGGGGCATGGTAGGGCATCACCCGGGGCGCTCCCCCCGCCACATCTCTTCGATCAGCTTCTGGCCTTCGGCTCTGACGCGTATGTACCACTCAAGCGGCGTGTGCTCGCTCGCGAGGACCTGCTCCGCTCGGGCGATGGCCTCGCGCTGCACGTCCTCGCTGGCGTCAGCCCGCAGTGCGATCAGGACGCTGTTGTCGTGCATGCCCTCGGGGACAGGCCGCTTCATCCCTGAGAAGACCTCGCGGCCGACGATGACTTCCGTGGTCGGCAGGTCCGCCATCGCGCTCTCCATCCGTGCTTCGACGCGGCTCGACCATTGCCCGGCCTGCACAACGCGGTCGGCAGGCACGATCCGAGTGACCACAAAGTACGCCCAGACCGGGATGAAAAGAATGAACAGCGCCACGCCCAGCCTGAGCCACCACGCCCTGCGCTGTGCCTCCTGCCTGGCGATGAACTCGTCCCAGTCAAACTCCTCGCCGCGCATGCGCGCGCCGCGGATCCTAATCGCGACGCCGCTGCCGATGCCGGGCCAGTACGCGAGCATGTTCGCCACGGTCACCAGGGGGATCAGGAGCATCCACGCCGTCGAGACCGTCAGCGCCCATGGAACGTGGAACCGGACCATGAGGGGGCCAGCTATGACCGGAAGTACGGCGAACAGCTCCCAGATCAGCCAGCCGTACTTCGCGCCCCAGATCATCTCGCGCTTGTGGGGGAAGTCCGGCGCCTTACGCAGGCACCGCAATGACCACCAGCCCAGCGCCGGGAAGAGCGCCAGTAGCAGGACGTCGATCGCGATCAGGATCGCCAAGTCCATCGCAGGTCCCCCTTCGCGGGCCATCGTGCCCATGCCCACTATACCCTTCCCCGCCCGGCAGGTCACGCCCCTCCTCCCCGCGAAAATGCCCTCTGCACTTCACGCCGCCATGAGGGAGCGCCCAATCATGCCTGAGCTGACCCCGACCCCGCAGGGGCCGATGACCGGTGACGAGATGCGCCGCGCGTTCGGATGGGCCGAACTTGAGCCGACCGACCCCGCCGTCGCCGGAAGCTGGGGGACGTGGCGGCTCGTCTACCACGTCGGCGAGTACGGCCTCGATGATGGCGGGACGCTGATGATCTCCTGGCGCTTCGCCACCGACTGGGGCAAGCCGCAGTTTGACGACCCCGCCGCGCCCGACTACTGCTCGCTGCACACCGACGGCCGCGCGAGCCTCAGCGGGCGCTTCGACACCAAGGCCGGCATGCGGCCGTGGCGCAAGTCCACGGTCATCGACGTCTTCGACGACGGCCTGCACGCGGGCGAGACGATCGTGCTGACCTTCGGCGACACCTCCGGCGGCTCGCCCGGCTCGCGCGCGCAGACCTTCTGCGAGGACACCTTTGAGTGGCGCGTGCTCGCGAACCCCTTCGCGACCGGCGAGTTCATCCTGCTGCCCGGCGCGCCGGAGATCGCGGTCGTCTCCGGCCCCGCCGAGCGGCTGGTGTGCATCGTGCCCTCGCGTGCCGATGCGGGCGAGCAGATCGAGGCGATCGTGAAGGCCGAGGACGCGTGGGGCAATCCCGCGCGCGGCTACGAAGGCACAGTGCGCTTCGCGGGCGAGGGCTTCGAGGGCCTGCCCGAGGAGTACGCCTTCAGCGCGGACGACGCGGGCATCCACCGCTTCGACTGCACGGTGGGCGATCAGGGCGAGCACCGGCTGACCGTGCGCGACGAGGCGCTGGGCGCGGAGGCCACAAGCAACCCGCTGGTGGCGCCGGAGGAGATGCTGGTCACGCGCGTGTGGTGGGGCGACCTGCACGGGCAGTCTGAGGAGACCGTCGGTACGAACACCGCCGAGGACTACCACCGCTTCGCGCGCGACTACGGCTGCCTCGACGTCACCGGGCACCAGGGCAACGACTTCCAGGTCACGCCGGACAACTGGGCGGAGTTCACGCGCCTCGCGCGCGAGTACACCGATCCGGGGCGCTTCGTGGTGCTGCTGGGCTATGAGTGGTCGGGCAATACCGCCGGCGGCGGCGACCACAACATCTACTACCGCACGCCGGGGGAGCCGATCTTCCGCTCCTGCCACGCGCTGATCCCGGACAAGTCCACGGTGGATAGCGATCGCTACCCGATCGAGGCGCTCTTCGATGAGCTGCGCGGGCGCGATGCGATCGCCATCCCGCACGTGGGCGGGCGACGCGCCGATCTTTCACGCGACGACATGGCGGTCGTGCCCGCGGTAGAGATCTACTCGGCGTGGGGGCTGTTCGAGTGGCAGCTCACCGGCAGCCTCGCGCTGGGCCACCGCGTGGGCGTGGTGGCGGGCAGCGATGGGCACAAGTGCCGCCCCGGTGCGAGCTACCCCGGCGCGTCGCAGTTCGGCGCCTACGGGGGGCTGACCGGCATCATCGCGGACGAGCTGACGCCCGAAGCGATCTTCGACGCGATCCGCGCGCGGCATTGCTATGCGACCACCGGCCAGCGCATCGTGCTGCGCGTGCAGTGCAACGGCGCGCCGATGGGCAGTGAGATCACCGCCGACGGGCCGGTGACGCTGGGCATCTTCTGCGCGGGCACCACGGGCATCCGGTCGGTGGAGGTGCTGCGCGCTCCCCTCGGCACGTCTTCCTCAGATACCGTGGGGCAGGCTTCCAGCCTGGCGCCTGTTAACGTCGTGCATGTCCACGATCCACTGGCCGACGCGCCGCTGTCAGATGACCGCTTGCGTATCATCTGGAGCGGCGCGCGCATCCTCGGGCGCGACCGCTCGACCTGCTGGGACGGGCGGCTCGACGTGGTGGGCGCGATGCTGGTTGAGGCGCACGCGTGGGCCTTCGACGGGCCGCAGGAGGGGATGACGGAGATTGCTCCGGAGTTCGTCGAGTGGGAGTCGATCACCACCGGCGACGAGGACGGGCTCGACCTGCGCCTGAACCGGCTGGAGGGCGCGCACCTGCGCTTCACCAGCGGCCCGGCGCAGTTCGAGTGCGACCCGGCTCAGCTTGGGCGCGAGCCGATGGTGATCGAGGCGGGGGCGATCAACCAGCGGGTGAGCATCCAGCGCATGCCCGAGGGCGAGCCGCCGCTGTCGGTGACCTTCACGTGCTCCGACGAGGCCCCGGCGGGCACGAGTGCGTACTGGGTCCGCGTCACGCAGGACGACGGCGGCCACGCGTGGTCAAGCCCGGTGTTTGTGGACAGGAGCTGACGCACAGGAGTGTCCGTGCCACGGAACAGCAGACGGCAACGACCGCGCGGGTCGTTGCCGTTCTGTCGTTACTTGCCACTTGCCACTCGCTACTTGCCCCTGCCGTTACCCGTGCGCCTTCTCTGTCGCGGAGGTCGCGTCGTCGCCTTCGTGCACGATCGAGACGACCGCGCGGGCCATCGCCGCCGGATCGTCCGCGTAGAGCACGTTCCGGCCCACCAGGCATCCGCGCACGTTCGGGCCAGCCTGCATCCCCGCCACGAACTCCTCCAGCACCGCGTGCCGGTCGTCGCGCGCGGCCCCACCCAGCATCAGGATCGGCAGGCTCGTCGCGCCCGCGACGGTCTCGTAGCCCTCGCAGTAGGGGAGCTTCAGCCACGTGCGCAGCGAGCTGTCGCCCAGCGCGGCGGCCACTGAGACCGCCTGCATGAGCGCGCGCGGGCTGCGGTCGACCGTGTAGCCCGCGTCGGTGCGGTGCACGAGGAACGCTTCGAGGAAAGCGGTCAGGCCCACCTCAACGCAGCCGTCCACGGCCTGGGCGCAGGCCTGCAGCGTGTCAAGCGCGCGCGGGTCCTGCATGTCCAGCCGCACCATCAGCTTGCCGCCATCGAGCTTCATCGCGTCGAGGCCCGCGGCGTCGTAGGCGGTGAAGCGGTCGTCCATCTCGAACGCCGCGCCGGAGAGCCCGCCGCGGTTCATGCAGCCCACCAGCACGCGCTGGTCGAGGACGCTCTTCGCGCCGCCGTGGATCATCAGCGCGTCGAGCGCCATGAGCTCCTCGATGATATCCGGCGTGCCCATGATGCCGTCCACGTTACTGTCCTGCAGCACCCGGAGGATGCGGGCGAGGTATTCGCGCCGGTTGCCCATCTGCCCGTCCTCACCCGCAACGTCCACGACCATCCGCGCGGGGTGGTCGGCGGCGAGGATCACGAGCTTCCCGTCCAGTGTGAGCTCCCTGCGGCGCTTGCGATGCTGGGCGTAGGCGAGGATCGCGCCGGGGTCGCTCGCGCGCACCTCGCACAGCAGCGCCCAGAGGTCGTCATCGATGACATGCATCGGGTTGAAGTCGGGCATGGTTGGTGCCTCCTGAGTTAGAACCGCACGAGCGACACGTCGTCGATCCAGTACGTGCCCGGCCGGTGGATGAAGACCGTGACCGTGAAGCGCTTGGTGCCCGGCAGTGTGCGGAAGACGTGGATGTGGTCGGCCCACGCTCCGTCCGCCGCCTCGGCCGACGAGCGCTCCCACGAATACAGCTTGCTCTCGGAGACCGCCTGTCCGGCCTCGTCGCGGAAGATCACGCGCGTGATCGGCAGGTCGCGCACCTGCTCGTTCTCCGGCGGCGGACCGAGCGGATCGGCGTAATAGCGCATCGCCAGCCGGTAGCTGCCCGGCTCGGTGCGCGCGGGGTACCACGTGAAGCTCGCGCGCGAGTCCTCGCCGACCGTGATCTTGATCGACTTGCTGCCCTCGTAGACGCGGTCGTCGGCGATCGTGATCGAGTAGTCGCCGCTGCCGCCGCCGCGCAGGATGTCTTCGCCCTTCGCGCCGATCTCAAAGCGCTCGGCGTCCCAGCGCCCCAGCACGTTCTCTCCGGTCGGCGGCTTGCCGAAGTTCAGCGTCCCGAACATGCCCGGCTGGTGGAAGCCGCCGAGGGTGGGGGAGAGCGCCTGATACTCGTTCGGTCGGGCGGTCGAGCGGCGCGTGCGGTGCAAGTTAAAGCGCCACGAGTCGCCCTCAGCGATGTCGGCCATGTCGATCGACGCGAGCGGCACCGCGATCTCCACCGTCCAGCCATCGTCGCGGACGTTGACCGCGCTGTCCCACTCGGGCGACCACTCAAGGTCGGTGGTCTGCGCGTCGGCGTGGAAGCCGTCCCAGGTCGAGCCACCGGCGCTCACCGCGAACTGCGCGTAGTTCGTGCCCTCGCCGCCGGGGTCGAGGATCAGCTCCACGTTGTCGCTGCGGAAGACGTCCGAGCTGTCGTGCGCGAGCCGCTCGATCGCCAGCGCGTCCATGTTCGGCTCCGCGCACTCGATCAGCACGTAGAGCGAGCTGTCGTCGAAGGTCGCCGCGACCTGCGTTGCCGCTACGGCGTCCTTCGCGCCCATGTTCTCGCGCATCGTGCCTCGAGGCACGCCCTGCCAGGCGGCATCGTCGGCCACGCCGTCGATCGCGGGCGCTTCGGCGGCCGGGGGAGCGGTCAGGCTCGCGCGCGAGGCCTCGCCCGCGAGTGCGAAGTAGGCCGCGCTCGGGCGCAGCGGCGAGTTGCCGCGGTCATCGTTGCCGCGCACCCAGTCGCGGAAGTGCGGCGACCAGCTCGCGCCAATGCGCTCGAGGATCGCCTCGCGCTGCTCGATCGCCTCGCGGACGGCCGTCGTGATGGCCGGGGCCGGATCGCGCGATGCTTCGAAGCGCGCGATGCCCGTCAGCGCCCGGGCGGAGGCCTCTGCGAACTCGAACTGATCGACCACGCGCTGCACGCGCGCGCGGTCATCGTCGCTGTCGGCCGCCGCGAGAGCGGCGTCCAGCGTCCCACGCGCTTCGTCGAGGATCGGCTGCCAGATGCTCAGCAGCGTGCCCCGCATCTCGTTGGCCCCGCCCTTGTCGAGGAAGAACTGCGCTTCGGCGCTCACCTCGGGCAGCTCGTGCGCGACGGCCTGCACCCAGCGATCCTCGATCAGCTCGTCGTAGGCCTGCACTTGAGTGGCGGCCTCGCCGTAGAGGTCGGTGTAGTACTGCGCGACGATCGCGTCCGCGTCGGCGGTCGGGTCCCAGAGCAGCTTGGCCATCAGGTAGGCGCCGGGCCCGAGCGATTCCCAGGTCGGGGCGATGTAGAGGTAGCCGCCCCGGTAGCCGATCTCGTCGATGTGCTGCATGTAGTTCTTCGTGTGCTGCACGATCGGCGCCGGGAAGCCGCGCGCGTGGCTCGTGTAGAAGATATCGTACATGAACATGTAGTCATGCACCGCGGCCCAGCCGTCGATCTTCTCGCGGTCCTGCGCCCAGTACTGCGCGCTGCCGCCGCGCCAGGCGGAGTTGATCGCGAGCACCAGCGCGAGGTTCGGGTGCGGTTTCACGCGCTCGGGCGGCAGGCAGTAGTACGAGTAGACGTAGGCGCCGAGGTAGCGGTCCGGGAACTCGGCGGAGGTCTGTTCGGCGATCTGGTTGTAGAAGGTCATCATCCGGTCGGCCATGAGCGGCTTACCGTCTCGTCCCTGGCCCTCCGGCCAGAGGCCCGGGTCGAGCGCGGTGCACGCGTCGCACTCGCAGAAGCCGCTACCATCATTGGGCGAGACCGAGCACATGGTGCGGCCGGGATGGTCGCGGAAGTACTGCGTGCACTTCTGCGCGAAGATATCGATAACTTCGGGGTTGGTGGTGCAGACCTGGCCGCCGTGCGTGCCGGAGTAGTAGCGCGTGAGGCGCCGGCCGTTGACGAGCGCGTAGTACTCCGGGTGCTCCGGACCGTACTCGTCGATCGGCAGGTGGCGGAAGAATGCGTGCGAGTGGTAGGTCGAGATGCTCTTGCCGAGGCGGTTGCGCCGGCCCCACATGCCGCTGGCGACCTGGCCTCCGTCGACCTGTGGGCCGTAGGGCAGCGCGCGGTAGATGAACCGCGGCGACTCGTCGTAGTTCAGCGCGGGGACGGTCAGCCCGGCCAGCTCGGGGACGATCGTGCCGAGGTCATCGTGCCAGTACCAATGTACCCCGACCTGGTCCTCGAGGAAGTCGTAGACCGCGCTCATCGTGCCACACTGCGTGGGCGTCGCGGTGCCGGGGATCTCGTCCGGGTGGATGCCCCGGTCCATGCCGACGAGCACGAGGTCCTCGCCGAGCGTGCGCACGGCGAACGCCTCCGCCGCGAGGGCCGCCACGTCCACGCCTGTCTCAGCGGGCAGCGCGGCCTGGCCGACGAAGATATGCTTGAGCGCCGGATCGGTCTGAGCGGCGATCGGCAGCGTGACGCCCGTGGCGGCCGCGAGCCACGTCTGCAGCTCATCGGCGGCCAAGCGCGCGACTTTGTCCGGGCCCTCGCCCAGCACGATCTGGTAGTCACTGCGACCGTTCGCGACGATGGTCAGCTCCTGCGCGCAGCCGGTGGTGGTGACGGCGCCCAGCAGGATGATGGTGAACAGTCTCGACCTCATGGCGACCTCCGTGTGCGTCTCTGGAGCGTGGGAGAGTGCCTTTCCGTGCCGAGGGGGGCGTTACCTGCCCGGCGTGGCGGTCGTTGCCGGGTGTTCCGTGGCACGGGCGCCCGTTGCCGTCGCCCCCCTCTCCCGCTTGAAACCGCGTCGTCTGCGGTTTCCAGGGAGAGGGGGGCCGGGGGGGTGAGGCGCCGTTTACTGTCGTTCGTCGCTGCCGTACGCTATAATGCGGGCGCTATCGAGGTGAAAGGAGCCTGATCCATGCCTGACGCGAGATGGACGCACGTTGATGCTGCCGAGTCGACGACCTACCCCGACCGCCGCTCCGCCGACCTGATCGGCACCGCCGCGATCCCGACCACCTCCGGCTTCAACGTCGGCGTGGCGTGGTACACCGCCCAGGAGTTCGGCGAGCCGCAGGTGCATACCGATCAGGAGGCCGTCTACGTGGTCTCCGGCGAGGGCGAGCTGCGGGTGGGCGATGACGTCGTCGCGCTCACGCCCGGCACCGCCGTCTACGTGCCGCCCGGCACCGCGCACGGCGGTCGCCGCACCACCGACGAGCCGGTCATGGTCGTCTACACGCACGGTGCGGTCTGAATACGGGCAAATGCCGCGGAATCCTTTCCATGGGAGCGCGCTGATGCAGCTTCGTGATGACCAGGACCTGCTGGACCTGATGATGGCGGACATGCGGCAGGCCGATGACCTCTATCGTCCGACGAGCTACTGGGCCGCCTATGAGAAGTCGACCGTCCCTGAGATCAGGGCCCTTGGGTTGAAAGACTTCCGGCGTCGCGAGCTGTCAACTCTCGCTTCGGCCGGCGCGACCGATCCCTGGCTGCCGGGCGGAGTCTCATTCGCCCGCCGCGTGCGAAACTGGTGCTGGGAGCACAAGAACCGCACCGGGCGCTGCGCCACCTGGCCGATCTCGCTCGCGAAGGGCATCGATCGCCTGCTCGGCGCCGCGTTGCCGCTCGATCTTCCGTGGAAGCTGACCGTGCAGCAACTCGCCGAGCTTGCTGCCGAGCACTGCCGTCTACGCGGTGAGCTCGCGGGGGCGAAGCCGCTGGAGGATTTCGAGCCGTCGATGGCCGGGAATCCCGAGGGCGTCTTTGCATTGGCCGGCCACCCGCACACGATGAAGACGCTGCACTACTACCTCCGCTACGCGGCGTGCTGCCGACACGTCGATCTCGAGCAGGTTCACGTCTGCGTCGAACTCGGATGCGGCGCCGGGCGGCAGATCGAGCTGCTGCGCAAGCTCTACCCGCAGATGGTCTTCATCGCCAGTGACATCCCTCCCCAGCTCTATGTCGCCGAGCAGTTCCTGAGCGCGATCTTCCCCGATTCGGTCATCTCCTACCGTGACACGCGTGAACTCGGATCCCTCGACGAACTCGGGCCCCTCGACGCGGGGTCGATCGTGATCCTGCCCACCTGGAAATTCCCGCTGGTCTCCGCGCTGTCCGTGGACCTGTTCTGGAACGCCGCGAGCTTCCAGGAGATGGAGCCGCACGTTGTGCGCAACTACCTCGGCATCGTCTCGCCCGTCACCGATTGGGTCTTCATGCAGGAGCTGTTCTCGGGCAAGACGCGTCTGAGCGACGGAGGCGCGACCGGGGTCGTTGAACAGGTCGTGCTGCAACACTACGTAGAGGCGCTGTCGGAGTTCGAGCTGATCGACATGTCACCGGCGTGGGGCCCGCTGGGCCTCATTGTCGAGGAGGACGTCTACCACGACTCAGTGTGGCGGCGCAGGCCTGCGGGGAACGCCCTGAGCGGCGATCAATATGCGCAGGTCTGACGAGGAGCGCTTCGAGGCGAGGACCCCCGAGGCCGAGATGCGGACGACCTCCGCCATCGGCCTGATTGGCGGCACTTCGTACATCGGGCTGGTCATCGGGATCGTGCGCTCGATCTTCGTGATGGGCATGATCGGCCCGTGGGGGCGCGGGGTGCAGCGACTGCCCGGCCTGTGGAAGGGCTACCTCACGAACGTCTCGATGCCGTGGCGCACGGGCGTAAGCAAGGAACTCCCGCTCGCGATCGGCGCCGAGGACTGCGAGCGCGCGGCGGAGATCGAGGACGCGGGCTTCTTCGCGACCACCGCCTTCAGCGGCGTGGCGTCGCTTGGCATGGTCGTCTACGCGATGTTCCTCTCGTCTTCGAGCTGGGAGGAGCGCGTGGCCTTCGCGGTCGGCGGCGGGCTGCTGCTGGCCGACGACCTGATCGCGCTCTACTGGGCGACCCTGCGCTCGTGGGGCAGGTTCCACGTGCTGGCGCTGGGCGAGCTGGTGCGCACCCTCGGGCAGCTCGCACTGATGCTCGCGGGCGCATGGCTCGCGGGCGTGACCGGCGTGATGCTCGGCTGGCTGGCGTCCTCGCTGCTGGTGCTGGGTTACTTGGAGATGGCGTCGCGGCTGGCCGTGCGCACGGGGGTGCGTTGGCCGGTCGTCTGGCGGCTGCTGCGGATCGGCCTGCCGGTGGCGATCATCTCCTTCGCCGACGTGCTGTTACGGACCGTGGACGGCCTCGTGCTGGAGCGCTACTACGGTGTTGAGCAGTTCGGCCTCTACACGCTCGCAATGCAGATGGCGACCTACCTGTTCGCGCTGCCGCGCTCGGCGGGCTTCGTGATCTGGCCGAAGGTGCTGCAGTCCTACGGTGGCGATGACGCCGATCAGAAGCGCCGGCGGGTGCTGCTGCCGACGGTGGGCGTGGCGGCCGCGATGCCGGTGATCGCGGGGATGGCGTGGCTGGCACTCCCGGTGCTCGTCGCGCTGGTGGTGCCCAAGTGGCTCCCATCGGTGCCCGCGGCGCAGGTGCTGAGCATGGGCGCGGTCTTCCTCGCACTCCCGCTGGCGACCGACGCTGCGCTGGTGGCGAGCGATCGGGAGCCGGTCGTGATCGGGATCAAGCTTCTTGGCGCGCTGGTGGCGGGCGGGGGCACGTGGTACACGGTGACGCACGGCGGCTCACTCACAACCGTCGCGCTGTGGGCCTGCGCGGGCTTCACCGTCGCGGCGCTGCTATCGCTGTGGATCAAGCTGCAGGAGTTCCGGCCGCGCCCGGCGGGGAGGCTCGGCGAGGTCGCACTGGCGCTCGCGCCGACGGCGTGGGTGATGGGCTGCATCTGGCTGGTGCAGCGGCTCCTGCCGCTGGTCGGCCTGAGCCTGGAGGCGCCGAGCGGGGCGGTCGTGGCGCTGCTGGCGCTGCTGCTGCTGAGCTTCCCGTGCCTGCTCTACGCGCACCACCGCACAGGCATCGGCACGGACATCCGCGCAATCATCCGCAGGAGACTCGGACGGTGATTCGAGCTTGCGGCGGGCGTGGGGCGTGGTCGTTCTCTCCCCCCTCTCCCGCTTGAAACCGCGCCCGAGACGGTGCTCAATTCGATCGGCGTGGTGCGCGCGGTTTCCAGGGAGAGGGGGGCCGGGGGGGTGAGGCGCCGTTCGCCGCGGCGCCTCCGCATCAGTCAGCGCCGAATTGCACACAGGAGGCCGTGAGATGACGAAGGAGACACTGGACCTGCTGCGCGAGCTTACCGAGGTCAACGGCGTGCCGGGCTTCGAGAGCCGCGTCGCCGCAATCGTGCGCGAGCGCCTCGAAGGCTTCGCGCCCTGCTGCACGGACAACCTCGGGAGCATCATCGCGCGCCTTGACGGCACATCCGAACGCCCGCGCGTGATGCTCGCCGGGCACATGGATGAGATCGGCTTCATGGTCAAGCTCGTCACCGACGACGGCTTCATCAAGTTCGCGGGCCTCGGTGGCTGGTGGGATCAGGTCCTGCTCGCACAGCGCGTGGTGATCGAGACCTCGAAGGGCCCGGTCGTCGGCCTGATCGGCTCCAAGCCCCCGCACCTGCTCTCCGACGAGGACCGTGGCAAGGTCGTCAAGCGCAAGGACATGTTCATCGACGTGGGCGCGCAGGACCGCGCGGAGGCCACCGAGGTCTTCGGCATCCGCCCCGGCGACTCCATCGTGCCCGTGTCGCCCTTCGAAGTGATGGCGAACGAGGACCGTCTGCTGGCGAAAGCGTGGGACGACCGCGTTGGCGTGGCGCTGGCGATCGAGACGCTCCAGGCGCTGCGGGACGAGGATCACCCGAACACGCTCTTCGCTGTCGGCACGGTGCAGGAGGAGGTCGGCCTGCGCGGCGCGGAGACGGCGGCGGACGTGGTGCAGCCCGACGTCGCGCTGGTGCTGGAGACGGGCATTGCCGGCGATGTGCCGGGGATCAGCGACGATGAGTCGAGCGTGAAGATGGGCGGCGGCGTCACGATCTACGTGCTGGAGGGCTCGGCGATCCCGAACCTGAGGCTGCGCGACCTCGCCATCGATCTCTGCGAACAGGAGGGGCTGGACTACCAGCTCACGATCCTGGAGCGCGGCGGCACGGACGCGGGCAAGATCCACCTGCATGACACGGGCGTGCCGAGCCTCGCGATTGGCATCCCCACGCGGCACATTCACACGCACGCCGGTATTATCAGCGCGGCGGACTACGACACGACGCTCAAGCTCGTGCTCGCGATGTGCCGCGCGCTCGACGAGTCGGTTGTCGCGGAGATGCGGAGCTGCTGAGAGGGAGGACCCGACCATGCTCACCTGCCTGAACACCGCCACGACCCGCGGTAAGCCCCTTGTTGACGACATCCGCCTGTGCGGCGAAGTCGGCTTCGAGGGCATCGAGATCGACACCGGCAAGCTCGACGAGTTCGTCGAAGCCGGCGGCACGATCGCCGACCTGCGCGCGCTGCTCGTCGAGAGCCGGGTGCAGTGCGTCGGGCTGATGGCCTTCGCCTTCACGCCCTTCGGCGACTGTGCGGAGCAGATCGAGCGCATTCGCCGCTACGGGCCCGTCTGTCGCGACCTCGGAGGCACGATGCTCCTCGCGTTCATCGCCCAGCAGCCCGAGCCGGGGACCCCGCGCGAGCGCGTCATCGAGCAGGCGGCGCGAGCCGCCACGAGCTACGCCGAAGCCGCGCACGAGTCTGGCCTCAAGGTCGCACTCGAGCCCATCGGCGGGAGGGAGTTCATGGGAGGCCCCGAGGACGCGCTGGCGGTCGTGGGGGCCTCGGGCCACCCGGCGCTGGGCATCATGGTGGACACCTTCCACTACTACAAGTCCGGCGTATTGCCCGAGCATGTCGCGCGCATCCCGGCCGAGCAGATCCTGATCGTGCACATCAACGACGCGGAGGACCTTTCCGCGGACATACTCGTGGACGCGAACCGCCTCTACCCGGGCCTCGGCATCCTGCCGTTGCACGGCTACCTGGAGGCGCTGGCGCAGACCGGCTGGGACGGCTTCCTGTCGGTGGAACTGTTCCGTGAGGAGTACTGGCTCGACGAGCACGCGAGCATCATCCACAACGCGAAGACCACGCTCGACGCGGTCATCGCGGAAACATTCGGGAAGGCGTGAACGCAATGCAGCCGGTACGGATGGGCTTCGTCGGCGCGGGCTTCATGGGCCAGCTCGCGCACATCGGGAACTACGCGGCGCTCGACGGTTGCGAGTTGGTTGCGCTGGCCGAGCCGCGGCCGGAGCTTGCGCGGCTGGTGGCAGAGCGCCACGGCATCGCGCGCGTCTACGCCGACCACCGTGAACTTGCCGCCGACCCGGACGTCGAGGCGGTCGCGGCGATCCTGCCCCAGCAGCTCGTCACGCCGGTCGTGCGCGACCTGCTGGCGGCGGGCAAGCACGTCATCACGGAGAAGCCGATGGGCGTGCGCTCGGAGGATTGCCGTGAGGTCGCGCAGATGGCCGCCGACGCCGGGCTCGTCTACCAGGTCGGCTACATGAAGCGCCACGATACCGGTGTGCTGCTCGCCAAGCGCATGATCGACGAGTTGCTCGCGTCCGGCCGCCTGGGCGAGATCATCATGGCGCGCGTGTCGTGCTTCGCGGGCGAGTGGCTCTACGGGATCGAGTCGCCGATCCAGACGGACGAGTCTGTGCCGCCGGGCGTCTCCGAGGCGCGGCCCTTCCCGGACTGGGTGCCTGCGGAGCTGCACACGATCTTCAACCGCCTGCTCAACGTGGACTCGCACGTGACGAACCTCGTGCGCTTCCTGATCGGCGACTACGAGATCGAGCAGGCGGCCTACCGCGACATGTCCCGCCCGGTCATGCTGCAGGGCTGGAGCGAGTCGGGTGTGAACTGCGTCTTCACGCTGGGGGCACTCCCCGCGCCACGCTGGCATGAGAGCATCGAGCTGTTCTTCGAGCGCGGGACGCTGCTGCTCGAGCCGCCTCCGCCGCTGCGCCGGCAGGTGTTCACGCGCGTGGTGCTGCACGAGATGGGCGACGAGCCGCGCACGATCGAGCCCGAGGCGGCTCCCGGCTGGGCCTTCGTGGCGCAGGCGGCGCACTTCGTGGCGTCCGTCCGCGACGAGGAGGAGCCCGTCTCGCCGGCGACCGATGCTTTGCGCGACGTGGAGCTTGCGGAGCAGGCCGTGGGGATCATCTCCGGCGCCTGACCGCGCCGAATGTTTCACGTGAAACATTTGTTCGAACAACGATCACGCTCGCTTGAGGATACCTTGATGCTTATCGACTCCCACGCGCACCTGACCGACCGCAAGCTCATGTCCGAGCTGCGTGACGTGCTTAACCGCGCTTCCGAGGCTGAGTTGGAGGCGATCGTCACCATCGGCGCCGATCCCGCGGATAGCCGCGAGGTT
>JALGSW010000006.1 GCA_029821635.1 Candidatus Zipacnadia bacterium | reverse complement strand
CCGATGGCTACTGCACCGAAGGCCTGGGCTACTGGAACTACGGCTTCGGCAACTACATCCTGCTCGCCGAGACGATCTACCAGGCGACCGATGGCGGCGTGGACTTCATGGCCCGGCCGGGCGTCGCCGCCCCCGCGACCTTCGGCGCGCGCATCCAGATCATCGGCGGCGTCGCGCCCGCCTTCGCCGACTGCGCGATCAACGCTCGCCCCGACAGCCGCTGGATGTACTACCTCAACAGCCGCTACGGCCTCGGCCTGAGCGCGTACTCCGAGGTGAGCGCCGCGTCCGCGCTCGGCAGCGATCTGTCGAACGCGACGATCTTCGCCTTCCCGAACTCCGCCGGCAAGGGCGTGACCCTCGATGGCGCGGACCTCGGCTCGCCGCTGCGCGCGTGGTTCAACGACGCGGGCATCCTCGTCAGCCGCCCCGAGCCCGACAGCGACTGCCTGCTCGGTGTGGCGCTCAAGGGCGGCAGCAACGCCGAGCACCACAACCACAACGATGTCGGCTCCTACGTGGCGGTCGTGCAGGACCGCGCGGTGCTGCTCGATCCGGGCAGCGAGGTCTACACCGCGCGCACCTTCAGTAGCCTCCGCTACGAGAGCAACCTGCTCAACTCGTGGGGACATCCGGTGCCGGTGGTCGCGGGCCAGCTCCAGCGTACCGGCCGCGATGCGAAGGCCACTGTCCTCGCGAGCGACTTCACCGACGCGCGGGACGCGCTGACGCTCGATCTGAGCGCCGCCTACGACGTCCCCGCGCTCACGAAGCTTGAGCGCGCGTTCGTCTACGAGCGCGCGGGCGACGGGACGCTCACGATCACCGACACGGTCGCGTTCGCCGAGCCGCAGAGCTTCGAGACGGCGCTGATCACCGATGGCTCGTGGGAGCGCGTGGACGATGACACGCTGCTCGTGCGCGACGGCAGCCGCGCGGCGAACGTGCGCGTGGACACCGGCGGCGCGGCGTGGGAACTCGTGGTCGATGAGATCCATGAGGACGCGAAGGCCCAACCCACGCGCCTCGGGATCCGGCTGAGCGAGCCGGTCTCGGAGGCGACGGTGACGGTGACCGTCACGCCGATCCGCGACTTCGGCCTCAAGGGCGCAAGCATGCTCTTCAACGGCGACTTCGCGCTGGGCGCGGACGGCTGGTCGATCCCCGAGAACTCGCAGGGCACGATCAGCGACGAGCAGGCGGCGGTGGGGGAGCACTCGCTGAAGATTGTCGATGACAGCGACGCGGCGGGCTCGAACGTGACCTCCGGGCGCATCGCGGTCGAGGGCGCGGGGCGATGGCTGCTGCGCGGGCAGGCGCAACACGTGAGCGGCTCGGGCGTGGGGATGTATATGCGCTTCTACGACGACGCGGGCGCCCTCCTGAACGAACGGACCAACGATCTAGGCTACATCGACGCGGTGGGGTCGCTGGAGGGCCCGGTGGGGGAGTGGGCGCCCTTCGAGTTCGCCTTCGAGACGCCCGCGGGCGCCACGAACATGGACCTGTGGATCCACAGCTACACCAGCGCGGTGGTCACGGCCTACATCGACGACCTGCAGATCGTGCCGGGGGAGTAGCCCGTGGTGCGGACGCCCTCCGCGGCGGCCTGTGCCGTGTAACGGACGCTCTACCTTCGGGGGACGCCGATGACCCTCTGGCGACGCTCGCGAGCACTGCGCGTGACCACCTGGATCGCGGTCGCGTTGGTGGGCGTGCCGTTCATCGCCTGGGGCTACCTCTACTGGCGCACCGAGCGCGACCTCGCGACTGAACTGCAGCGCATCCGGGATGCTGGGGAGCCGGTGTCGCTCGACGAGATCGTGCCTCCGGAGGTCCCCGATGAGCAGAATGCGGCGCTGGTGTATGCGCGGTACTACCGTCACCGCGCGGATCGTCGCGATCGCCTGACTTTCGCTCGTCCCGGTGAGGGGCGGACGCTGGATGAGTACGCGTTCAGCCTGTCACTGGAGAAGGCCGCGCGGCGCGTTCTCGCGCGCCCCGACGTGGTGCAGGCACTCAACGAGATCCGGCGCGAGTCCGCGAAGCCGTTGGCCGTCGCTGGCGATGACCCGTCCGGGGACGCGAAGCCCCCGGCCGCCGCGGTCATCGACGATGTCCTTCCCTGGCTACTGGCGAAGACCATGGTGTGCGTTGCCGATGGCGACGGTGACGAGGCCCTGCAGTGGGTCGCCGTCACCCTCCGGCTCGCGTCGCAGGTTGATGCCGATCCACGCATGGGCCGGCTTGCCGACGGGCTGAGGCACGCGGGCTGCCGCTGGGGATGGATTGTCCTGGACGAAAGCACCGTGTCGCCCGCCACTGCGCGGCAAGTGGTGGCCGTGGTCTCGGCCCCGGACACCGCCCTGCACGCGCGGGAGGAGCTTCTGCTGCTGCGCACGGAACTGATCGACGCCTTCTCGCGGAGTGCACACGACCCTACCGCACTGGCGCCTGGAGGGAACCCGGAGATGCTGAAGCCGCTCCAACGGTTCATTCTCGGGAACTACGGCGCAACGATTCTGCGCCCCCTGAGAAACGCAGACGAACTGGCGTGCCTGGAGCAGATCGGGTACTGCCTCCGGGAGACAGAGACGGGCGCGATCGTGCCAAGGCCCTCGCGGCACTCGGGAAACGGGCCGTTCGCGGGGCTAATTCGGAGAGTGGGGAAGTGGGCGGAGCAGTTCCAGCCTGCCTACTGCATCTGGACCGACGACATCGAGCACCGCGGCCTCACTCGCTCTTGCCGCTACGCAGCGAGGGTGAACATGTTCCGCACGGCTCTCGCGTTGATCGCGTACAAGGGCGAGCATGGGGTGTACCCGAACAGGCTGTCGGACCTGCGACTGCCCCCTGATAGCGACGTCACGACCGATCCGTTCACGGGCGGACCGTTGAGGTACTACCCGGACGGGGCCGGGCGCATGCTGCTTAGTGTGGGGGCCAACGGGTATGTTGACTGGTTCGGAGGCGCTCAATCGGGGTACGGAGACGATGAAGTCTGGCGCCAGCATTGACGGGTGATCGGACGCAGCAACAGCAGACGGGCAGGATGCCCGTCCTACAAACGGATGACGGCTAACGACCGCAGGCTGGAAAGCCTGCGCCACGAACGGCAAGGGCAGTGCCTACCCCGGCCCGCCGCCGACCTCGCGGCAGCAGTCCACCACGAAGCGCATCTGCTCAACCGTGCGGTGCGGGTAGCCGGCTACGTTCAGGATGAAGTGATCCCACGGGCGGGCCTCGTCGATCATCCGATGGATACTCTCGCGGACCGCAAGGCGATCGTCCATCGGCCCGGAGAGCTGCTCCACGCTGGCGATGATCGTGATACGATCGCCCAGCGCAGCGCGCCCCTCAGCGACCGTCACGTCGCCTGTCGGCGGGATCGTGAAGGCGTGGACCGCGTCCATCTCTGTCCGCCTGTAGAGCGGCAGCAGGTCGCGGATCAGACCGCAGGAGTGGTGGAAGTAGTGCTTGCCCGCCGCGTGCGCCGCCCGGGCGCGCGTGGTGGTCAGATCGACGTTGCAGGCCTCGAACATCGTGGGGGAGATGGCGGTGGTCGAGGTGTCATCGACGCTCACGATGGCGTCAACGTCCATCTGCGCGCCCACCGCCAGGCGCTGCAGGTAGTTGCGCTCCATGACCGCGAACAGCTCGCGCAGCTCCTCGCGCGCGTCCATCCACATGTATGCGAGCGCCGCGACGCCGGAGTAGACCCGCACCATCATCCCCAGTGGCGTTCCGGGCATCGTGCCCATCACCAGCCCATCATCGCCGATCAGCTCGCGGCGTTGGCTGGTGCGCGCGATGCCCTCCGGGTCGGGTTCGATGACCTCGTCCTCGAAGATCGCGGCGAGGGCCGGCAGGTCGGCGGCGGTCTTCACCGGGTGCTCGGTCCAGTTGCTCGAGACCGCGCCCGTGATGTCGCGGCAGGCGCGGACGGTCTCGTGCAGATCGCCTTCGGGGGTGGTCCAGTGCCGCGTGGTGACGTCGCCCTCGGTCTGCTGCTCCACGGTGACGCGCCGCCGGCTGATGCGCAGCGACATGCCGAACCAGTCCATGATATCGAGGCCGAGGTAGCGCGAGAGCACGACGGTCGCGTCGCCGCGCCAGCGGACCTCGCCAATGGCTGCTTCGAGCGCGGGGTCCATGCCCTCGCGGCTCGGGCGGTTGTAGGGGTCGCAATGCCCGGCGACCGGCAGCCACGCCGGGACCTCGTGATTGAGCACCCGCAGGAGGTTCTCACGCGGCGTGATCATGGACGGTCACTCCCGGTTGCGCGAACTGGAACGACGCACGGCCGACGCATCCAGACGACGGGATGCGTCGCTCCGAACGACAACGGCTACCCCAAATCCTCGATCTCCACGACCTTGCGCTGGGTCATCGCTTCGTCCGCCGCGTAGGCGATCAGGTGGCCGTAGACCGAGTCGAGGATCTCGGTTGAGCTGATCGAGCGCTCCTGGCCGCGCACCGCGGCTACGAAGTCCTCCACCAGCCGAAGGTCGCCGCCTCCGTGCCCGTCCATGGTCACGCTCACGTCCACGGGCTCTTCGGAGTACTCCTCGCCCGCGCGCGCATCGGCGTGGCGCACCACAAACGCCCCGTCCTCCATGAAGCCCTCGATCTCGCCCTCCGTGCCGTAGATGTGCACCGTCCGGCCCGGCCGCGGCGTCCCGGTGATCATATCGTGGCTGGCCGTCGAGCCGTTCTCGAACTCGATGATAACCGACTGGTGGTCCATCACGTCGCCGTCGGTGCGGTAGACGCAGCGCCCGAACGGATTGTCCTCGCGCAGCGAGCGCTCGCGGTCCTCGTCGGTCGGCTCCTCGATGTGCTCGATCGCTTCCCACGAGTAGGGCGCCCACAGCTTCTGTTCGAGGTAGTTCTTGCGCGCCGAATACGCGCAGTCGGCTTCGACGTCGCAGTCCACGAGGCAGCGCGTCCCGGAGCCCTCCGGCGCATTCGCCTCGCAGAAGACCGTCCGCGCGCCCATGCTCGATACGTAGGCGGGCCGCACGCCCGAGTAGTACCAGGCGATCAGATCGAGGTCATGGCAACACTTCGCCAGCAGCATCGGGTTCGTGCTGCGATGCGCCCAGCGGCCGCGGATGAACGCCGCCGCCATGTGATGGTAGCTGACGGCCTCGGTCGAGTGCACCGCGTACACATCGCCGATCTCGCCCGCGAGCAGCCGCTGCTTGATCGCCACGTAGAACGGGGCGTAGCGCAGCACGTGGCCGATCATGAGCTTGCGGCCGGTGCGCCGGGTGGTCTGCAGGAGCGTGAGCAGCTCCTCGCGCGTGGGGCAGATGGGTTTCTCGAGCAGCATATCATAGCCCGCCTCGAGCAGCGGCAGGGCGGTCGGGACGTGGTCGAGGTCCATCGTGCCGTTGATGACCGCGTCGGCGAACTGCGGGACCTGCGCCATCTCCTGCGCGGTCTCATACAGGCCCTCCTCGGGCACACCGAACTTCTCGGCGGCCTTGCGGCGGCGCAGTTCATCGGGGTCGGCGACGCCGACGATCTTGAGCATCTCAGGCTTGTGGATCGAGAGGTTGGCGTAGCCGACGCCGCGGTGTCCGGCGCCGACAATCACGGCGGTCACGGGTGAGCTCATCGGTCTCTGTCCTCCATGCGCGGGGCAGGTGCGTATACGAAGAAAGCGCCCGGCCGTCGGGGCCGGACGCTGATCCGTTGCGGAGCGGCTGCTACCACACGAACGACGAGTCGCTGCTTGGGGCAGCCTTCGTCACGACAACATTGGTCGCGCGCGGGCCTTTCGGGTCCTCGTCGATGTCGAACTCGACCTCCGAGTCTTCGGTGAGACTGCGATAGCCCTCACCGACGATAGCGGAATAGTGCACAAAGACATCTTCGCCGTCGGACCTTTCAATGAAGCCGTAGCCCTTCGCATCGTCAAACCACTTGACTTTGCCTGCAGCCATACAACCCATCCTCTGTCAGAGTATTCCCCGTGTGCCCCGGCCGCGTCACGTCGGTGCGCGTGCGTCCCGAACAACTCTCAGGGCGGCGGTCCGTTCACGCCGGAAGTGCTCTCCAGCGCAATCATAGCACAGCCTCACGGGTGCGCGCAACCGCGAGGCAGAGGCGTGGGTGAGGCCCAGAAGCGTGTCCGCAGACGAGGCACGCGGGCGGTATGGCTCGGGGAACCGTGCTTCGGGGCGCCTGCAGAACGTGCAGCGCCCGGCAAAAGCCGGGCGCTGCACCAATCTTCGGGGGGGGGGCTACCAGTTGGTGGTGCTGTCGCCCGCCGGCGCTGCGTTCGTCACGATTACGTTGGCTGCGCGAGGGCCCTTGGCATCGGTCTCGACGTCGAACTCTACCTCGGAGCCCTCAGCGAGGCTCTTGTAGCCTTCGCCGGCGATGGATGAGTAGTGGACGAAGACGTCCTCGCCCTCCGAACGCTCGATGAAGCCAAAGCCCTTTGCGTCGTCGAACCACTTCACAGTCCCGGTGGCCATTTGCGAGTAACCTCCCGCAGGATTCGTGCGGTGTTCTGGCGCACGGGACGAAACCCTTGCAGCGCCTCGAACAACAGCACAGCACTATAGCACTTGATGCAGTATAGGCGATTGATGCCGCAAGTGCAAGAGCTTCGTGGAGTTCTGGGCGGCTTTCACGGAAGCGCGATGGCCGATGGACAGGGGTAAGTATGGCGCTTTGATGCGCAGGAGACCGAGCCGAACACTCGCGATCTGCATCGTTGGGGGACATGCCGCCCGGAGGGCCACGCGTGGTTCTGCGCTCGGACTGCGGGGGGGGGACGACCCGTGTCGCAGCCGTATATCCGGCGAGGACCGGCTCTGGACCTCACTGCGTTGTGGCCCGGAACGTCACTGTTGGTCGTCCTTCGGTGTGGGCAGCTTGGCCCTCATGACATACTGAAATGTGCAGAACTCCTCAAACGTTCCAGACCAGCGCGCGAGCAGGCGCAGGAGCACGCCGGCAACGCCCCATTCGGTGCTGAAGCTCGGCACACAATCCTCGACTTGCAGGGAGCAGCGTTCGCAGAGAGCTCTCATGCTGGTCTTTGTGAAGAAGCGCAGGTGCGTGCTATCGAGGATGCCTTCCTCGCGGTACGTCCACTCGCCTCGGAGTGCGAGGTCGCGCACGATTGGCAGCCATCGGACGTTGGGGATTGAGGATACGATCGCTCCGCCGGGACGTAACAGAGCGATCGCCTTCCGAAGTGCCGCCTCAGGATCGATGAGGTGCTCAAGTACATCACCGAAGACTACGCGGTCGAAGCTTGCTGTGCATTGCCCGGGCGGCTCCCATGTCTCGAAGTCGGCCCTCCAGACCTCATCGAGCACCTTCTGTGCCCGGTCGGAAGCCGGGCCATGCAACTCAACGCCGGCGACGAAAACGCTCGGGTCATCGCGCTTGAGGTGAGCGCCGAGCGCTCCCTCCGCGCAACCCACGTCGAGCACACGCGCGCCCGGAGGCAGCGCCAGCAACTGAACCACCAGGGGGGGGACATTGGAGTAGTAGCCATCTGGCTTGTCCGGCTGCGTTAGCCCCATCGGCTTCCCTCTCCTCAGTACCTCGGTGTCGCGGCCCGCGTGGTACCAGCGGTGCGCGATCGGTCGGTCACTGAGTGTGCTCTCCCATGCGTAGCGATGTCGTCCTGCGCATTTCGCTTCGCCGGAACGGCGCGCCCGACCTGCCACGCGCGCTACTCGACGGCGCGCCGGGCCTCCTCCATCGCCACCCGCGCCCAGGCGTCGAAGCGCTCCGGCTGGTTGTTGCACGTGTGCGTGTCCTTGAGGACGATCTCCAGCGCGCAGCCATGTTCGGACGCGACCGCGATCGTCTTGCGGATGTCTGCGCGCACGGCCTCCTCATCGAAGCAGACGGCCGCGAGGAACGCGGGGTTCGGCTTCCATGAGAAGATCACATCGCCGGGCGCGCGTGCGCGCGCAAGCTTCTCCGCACTGCGCCGCACGTCCGCCCACGGGCTGATGGAGACGCGACGCAGACGCGGGATGCGCGCCATCAGGAAGTCGAGCTTGAGGTCGAGCGGCTCGCAGCAGCCGTAGCAGTTGAGGCCGAACTTCTCCAACACCGGAAGCTGGTGTGTGAGGACGAACTCCTCGTGCATCGCGGGCGAGACCTCGGACATGGTCTGGGCTTCGCAGAAGCCCCAGAGGTCCGCGAGACGCACGTTGCCGTCGAAGTCGGGGAGAGGCAGCTCGTCGGTGTAGCCGAAGCTGCCGGAGCCGACGTAGTCGTTCCCGTTGTTGAGCGAGAGCACGCCGAGCGCCTCGAGCTGCTCGAGCCAGGCGAGCTTCCCCTCCGCCAGCCGCCGCATGCCCGCGTGCAGCATTTCCGGGTTGTCGCTCATGTCGAGGTAGGTCTGGGTGATGCCGCGCAGGCGCGTCCACTCGTCGATCAGGCCCAGCGCCCACCACCAGCGGCCGTGCAGGCACACATCGAGGATGTCGCCGAACAGCTCCTGATGCCACGCCAGCCGCCGCCGGCTCTCGTCGGGATCATGCTCGGCGGTGGGCGTCTCAATGCGCTCGATGTCGGCCATCGTGCGCACCGGCGCGTCCCACACGTAGGCGCCACGCCTGGCCTCCGGGCGGCGGATGTCCGGCACGAGGCCCCACGAGGTGTTTGTGACTGCGTACGGCACGCGCCACTGCGCGTCCACGACCTGATCGTCGCCGAAGTGCTCGTGGGCGTAGATGTTGCGGCGCAGCGCCAGCTCGATGCCCCGAGCGGCGTCGCTCTCGCAGGTGAGCGCGCTGGTCGGGAGCAGCTCGATCCACGCGCCCTCCGGGGAGATGTAGACCGGTGGGCGGATGGGGCGCAGAGCGTTCTGCGCGTACCACAGCGCCCGGCGCTGAGCCTGCACGGGCTCAGCGGCGACCTCTGCGACACGCTTCGCGAGGTCGCGGACAACGCGGCGATCGGCATCGGTGATCTGCCAGGGCATGGTTGAGCGTCCTCCTTCGGTCGCGCCCGGTGCCGTTACAGCACGATCTGCTTCCACTTCGCGCGCTTGAAGATCCACGCGACCATCAGCGATTGCAGGAAGCCGCCGACGGCCAGGCCGATCCATGCGCCGACCGGGCCATAGCCGAGTACGACGGTGAGCAGGTAGGCGAGGCTCGGGCCCACGAATGTGGTGAAGATGATCGTCGCCCAGAGCGGCGAGAGCGTGTCACCGGCGCCGCGCAGGGAGCCCGCGCAGCCCATCGAGAGCCCGGTGAAGGGCAGCGAGAGCGAGAGCACGATGAGCGAAACGACGCCCCAGTGGGTCGCGTCGGCGCTGTCCGTGAAGAATGAGATGAGCGGGTGCGCGAGCAGGATCGAGACGAGGCCCATCAGCGCCATCGTTGCGGCCGAGATGCCACAGATCGTCCAGCCGCTCTTCTCCGCGCGGACCGGGTCGCATGCGCCCATGTTCTGACTGACGGCGGTCATGGCGGCGCTCATCAGCGCGAGGCCGAACATGATACCGAACATGCGGATCTGGACGGAGATCGCGTAGCCCGCGACCGCCATCCGGCCCGCATCCGTCTGGTTCAGGATCCAGAAAAGCGACAGGAAGCCGACGTTCCGCGCGAAGCCCTCGATCGACGAGGGGACGCCGATGTAGAACACCTTCCGCCACATCGCAAGGTCGATCCGCCAACGGTCCCTCAGCGGCACACGCAGCGCGAACTTGCCGCTGGTGACCATCACGAGCAGCGCGAGGCCGGCGAGTGTGCGCGCGATGACCGTGCCCCACGCGGCGCCGATCACGCCCAGCGCCGGGAACGGTCCGACGCCAAAGATCAGCATCCAGTTCAGGACGATGTTCATGGCGACGCCGCCGACGTTGACGTAGAGCGGCGTGAGGGTGTCGCCCGCGCCCTGCAGCGCTGCGGTAAGCATGAAGCCCAGCAGCAGCGGGATGGTGCCGAGGAAGAAGATCCTCATGTAGCCGGAGCCCAGCGCGAGCGTGTCGGTCTCCGCGCCAAGGGCGGCGAGGAGGTTACCGGACAGCAGGTAGCCCGCGGGGGCGAGCACGAGGCCGAAGAGGACCGCGAGGATGATCGCCTGACGGGCGGCTTCCGTGGCCTTCTGCGGGTCCCTCTGGCCCATGTAGCGCGCGGTCATCACCTGTGTGCCGGTGGCGACCGCGAAGATGAGGGTGAGGAAGGTGAAGATCGCTTCACGCGAGGTGCCGACGGCGGCGATCGAAGCCGGCCCGAGCGTGCCGACCATCTTGATGTCCACGACGCCCATCAGCCACTGGAGGAATGAGCCGGCCACGATGGGCCACGAGAGCAGCGCGATCTGCTTGAGCAAGTTGCCCTGCGTGAGGTCCACGCGCCGCGTGACAGCAGGAGGCGGCTCCGGCTCGCCCTCCGCCGGGACCACGCACTCCTGATCGAACTCATCCACCCCGTCCTGCGTTGGGTCTCCCATCGGCGTCTCCCGAGAGCCGGCTCACTGTCCGGAGGATGATCGGACAAAGAAAATGCCGCCGGCGCCGTCGCTGGCAGCAGGTTGCCTCTATACATTGAGTATACCGCATCATCGTTGCGGAAGCAACCGAAGGGCAGGTAAGAGGTGGCGGCCGCCGCGTCCGGAAGTACCTGCCCCCGCCCGCTGGCCCCGATGCTACCATCGGGGCGCCATGCGGTCCAAGCAGAAGCAAGGAGAGCAGCAGATGAACGAGCAGCTCGTGGCCATCGGCCGCCGTGTAGCCGGGCTTCGTGAGATCAAAGGCCTGTCGCCGGAAGCAGTGGCGCGGCAGATCGGCGCCCCCGTCGAGTTCTACCGCCGCTACGAGAGTGGGGAGGAAGACATCCCCGTCGGCGTGCTCTTCCAGATCGCCCAGACCTTCGACGTGGAGCTGACCGCGCTGCTGACCGGCGAGGACCCGCGCCTGCACGGCTTCAGCGTGAGCCGAGCCGCCGAGGGTGTGCGGGTGGACCGCAGGCATGACTACGATTACGAGGCACTGGCGTACAACTTCGCCAACAAGAAGTGCGAGCCGTTCCTCGTGACCGTCGCGCCCGGCGGTGAGCCGTCGCTCAACAGCCATCCCGGCCAGGAGTGCAACTACCTGCTCGCGGGGCGCATGTCCATCGTCATCGGCGGGCATGAGATCGTTCTGGAGGTGGGCGACTGCGTCTACTTCGACGCAACGCAGCCGCACGCGATGCGAGCGCTGGACGGTCGGATCGCGAAGTTCCTCGCCGTAATCGCCTGAAACCCGGATCGAAGAAGGTGAAGTGCCGTGCTCGATCGCTTCGTGCCGCAGACGGACTTCGCGTCGTACGAACAGTTCCAGGAGAACTTCCGCATCGTAGTGCCCGAGCGCTTCAACTACGGCTACGACGTGGTGGACGCGATCGCCGAGCAGGAGCCCGATCGTGTCGCGCTCGTCTGGTGCGATGAGGCCGGGGGCGAGGCCAGCTTTACCTTCGGCGAGATGAAGCGGCAGGCCGACCGCGCGGCGGCGATGTTTGCCGAACTCGGCATCGGCCGGGGCGACGCGGTGATGCTCATGCTCCGCCGCCGCTACGAGTACTGGTTCTGCCTCCTGGCGCTGCACAAGCTCGGCGCGACCGCGATCCCCGCCACGCATCTGCTCACCGCCAAGGACATCGTCTACCGCAACAACGCGGCGGACGTGAAGATGATCGTGGCGGTCAACGAGGCCCGCGTGACCGAGGCGGTCGATGAGGCCGCGCCCCAGTCGCGCGCGCTCGCCCATCGCGTCGTGGTGGGCGGCGAGCGCGATGGCTGGGTCGGCTACGATGCGCAGATGGCCATCGAGCGGGAGTTCACGCGCCCGGTGGGCGATGCCGCGGCGGCGAGCGAGGACACGATGCTGCTCTACTTCACCTCCGGCACCACGGGGATGCCGAAGATGGTGCGCCACGACTTCACCTACCCGCTCGGGCACATCCTCACCGCGATCTGGCAGGGCTGCGAGGACGGCGGCCTGCACCTGACCGTCGCCGACACCGGCTGGGCCAAGGCCTCGTGGGGGAAGATCTACGGCCAGTGGGTTCTCGGCAGCGCGGTCTTCGTGTACGAGTACGAGCGCTTCGTGCCGAGCGAGATGCTGCGCATGCTGCAGGACTACCCGATCACGACCTTCTGCGCGCCACCGACCGTCTTCCGCTTCCTCATCAAAGAGGACCTGAACGCCTGGGATCTCTCATCACTGCACTACGTGGTGACCGCGGGCGAGCCGCTCAATCCGGAGGTCTTCAACCGCTTCCTCGACGCCACCGGCCTGCGCATAATGGAGGGCTTCGGGCAGACTGAGACGGTCGTGATCGTCGCTACGTGGCCGTGGATGCAGCCGCGGCCCGGCTCGATGGGCCTGCCCTCCGCGGGGTGGGAGATCGACCTGCTCGACGATGACGGGAAGCGCTGCGAGGTGGGGGAGGAGGGGCAGATCGTGGTGCACACCACCGCGGGAGCGCCCACGGGTATGTTCCGCGGCTATCATGCCGACGAGGAGCTGACCGAGAGCGTCTGGCATGACGGCGTCTACTCCACGGGCGATGTCGCGTGGCGGGACGAGGACGGCTACTACTGGTTCGTCGGCCGCGCGGATGACGTCATCAAGTCCTCAGGCTATCGCATCGGCCCGTTCGAGGTTGAGAGCGCGCTGATGGAGCATGCGGCGGTGCTGGAGTGCGCGGTCACGGGCGAGCCGGACCTGGATCGTGGCGCGATCGTGAAGGCCACCGTTGTGCTTGCCGCCGGCTACGAGCCCTCGCACGCCCTCGCCACGGAGTTGCAGGAGCACGTGAAGCGCGTCACCGCGCCCTACAAGTACCCGCGCACGATCGAGTTCGTCACTGAGCTGCCGAAGACGATCTCGGGCAAGATCCGGCGCGTGGAGATCCGCGGCGACGCGTGATGTTCGGTCGTTCAGGAGGGGCGGGCTCCCCCGCCCGCCTTTTCACGTCGTACTCAGCAGCCGATTCCCCGGCACTGACTCGGGGCCGCAGGTGCACACGTACTCCTCGGGCCCCTGCCCGAGTTCCTCGCGCGTGAACTCCGCCCACATCTCCGGCGTCTCGTCGCAGAATGAGATCGGCACGTCTGCGTTGTGCCGCCGAATCTCCTCCACGTACAGCCGCAGGATCGCCAGCCGCAGGTCGTGCGGGAAGATCTGCTTCCCCGCGGGCCAGAAGGGCTTGCCCGGATGCTCATCTGCCTCGTAGATCGCCCGGCAGGCCTCGACGTAGATGGGATCGAGCAGCTCCATGTCGAAGCAGCCGCACAGGCGGTCGTAGCCGAGGAGCGCGAGCGTGTCCATCGTGATCACGTCGGGGCGCACGCGCGTGAGGTAGTCCTCGATCATCCGCGCGCCCTCCTCGCGCCAGCCGATGACCGGCACGATGGGGGAGAAGCGCGCGCGCACGTGGTAGCCCGCCTGCCGGCACTTGCGCGCGGCCTCGATGCGCGCAGTGGTGCTCGGCGAGTTCTTCTCGATCTCCCGCGCGACCGTTTCGGACGAGATCGTCCAGGAGATGATCGTCCGCCCGCGGTGATCGAGCCCCAGCAGGTGATCGACGTTGTCGGACTTCGTGTAGAGCATCAGGAACTGGTCCTCGCGCCCCGCGTCCGTTGCGCGGCCCGCGAACGCCCCGATCATCGCCGCCGAGGCCCCGTATTCGGGCTCGAAGGTGATCGTGTCGGTCTGATTGTCGTACTTCCAGAGGCGGCACCAGCGCTGCTCGTCGAGGATTGCGGGCAGGCGCTCGACCATCTCCTCGAGGTTCAGGTGGATGGTGAGGAAGGTGCCGATGTTGCAGTAGTCGCAGGTGTGCAGGCAGCCCCACGCGGAGTGCAGGTCCCAGGCGTTCTGGCAGATGCCGTTGCGCTTTTCGAGCAGCGACCGCCCGTCGCGGAAGCCCGTGAAGCCCGCGCCGCGCAGCAGGCCGACGCGCAGGTCGGGGTACGCGGCGTCGAACGCCGCCTGCTGTTCGGGGGAGCGCCACTCGTAGCGGTGGAGGATGATGTCCGGGTCGCGGGAGCGCTTGTACTGGCCGGTGCGCCACTCGCGGACGCGGCCCCAGTGGCGCTCGCGCGCGATCTCGCTGAGCGCGTCGTCATCGACGACGATGGGCGGCTCGTCGGGCGTGATGCCCTGCATGAGCCGCTCCATGCGCGCGACGCAGCGCGGATCGGCGACAACGCGCTCGTGGATGAAGACGTTGCGGGGCGCGATGGGGTACATGATGGCGGCCTGTTCGGCCCGCCGCGTTACTCCTCCTCCTCCTCCGCGGGCGCCTCGCCTACTCCGGGAAACCCTCGCTCCGCAGGCGCTCGCCGATGCGCCTGAGCACCGGCACGTCCTCCTGATCCAGGGAGCCGTCGGGCAGCGGGCCGGTGTTGAGCAGCAGGTTGCAGTTCGCCCCGCGCGCCTCACGTAGCTTCTCCCAGACCTCCTCCTCGCCGATGTGCTGCCCGCAGACCGCCTCCGTGTAGCCCCACGAGCGCGGGGCCATCGTCGTGCAGATCTCACCGGGCTTGCCACCGGTCTCCACGGCCTTGTGCTCGGGCGCGAAGAAGTCCTCGGTGCCGAGGAATCCCTGCTTGTAGCTCACCAGCACCTGCGGCTGCTTGCTGTGCACGAAGTCGTAGAGCTCCTGGCAGTGGAACTCCTCGCCGGGGCCCTTGAGAGGCACGGCGATGCCGTCGAGCCAGATCGCCGCGATGGGGCCGTAGTTGGTCAGCAGCTCGTCGATCTGGCCGCGCAGGAACTCGACGTAGATCTGCAGATCGTGGTCCTCACCGTAGGCGTAGGTGGGCTCGGGCGGGTCATACTGCGGACGCGCGCTGCCGCCCCAGCGGTCGTTGTTGGGCGCGTGTGGATGGCGCCAGTCGCGGCCGTGGGAGTAGTAGAGGCACAGGCCGAGCCCGCGATCGGCGCAGGCCTCCGCGAGCTCATCGATCAAGTCGCGCCCACACGGGGTGTTGAGGGACTGGAACTCGGTCTCGGCGGTCTCGAAGAGGCAGAAGCTGTCGTGATGACGGGTGGTGAGGTTGATGTAGTGCATCCCGCAGTCGAGCGCGAAGTCGGCGATCTCCTCGGCATTGAATGCGTCCGCGCGGAAGTCATCTGCGAGTTTCGCGTACTCGGAAACGTAAATCTTCTCGCGGAGCTGCACCCACTCGTGCCTGCCCAGCAGCGAGTAGAGGCCGTAGTGGAGGAAGAGGCCATACTTCGCATCGCGGAACCACTCGACGGCGGCTGCGCGCGGGTCCTGCGCGTAATGGTCGGCGTAGTCGGCGAGGTATGATGGGATGGATGGCATGGTGAGAGCCTCCCTGGTGCTGTGCGCTAACTGAGTCCGCGGGCCACTGCTACCTCACCCCCCCGGCCCCCCTCTCCCTGGGATCGCAAACGGCGCGATCCAAGCGGGAGAGGGGGGTGAACGGCTCGCGCGTCCGCCGTGCGTCGCTGTCGTGGTCGTGCTCCCCCCTCTCCCGCTTGAAACCGCGCCCGATTCCTGTCATCGCCACACTTCTCCTGCGCGCGCGGTTTCCAGGGAGAGGGGGGCGGGGGGGGTGAGGTGTCGTTCTATCCCCGCTCCGCCTCCGCGATCAGATAGCGGAACAGCGCCTCCGCGGCCTGGCGCGGGCCCTCGCGCTCCATGCCCTCGATGCCGAGGCGCGTGCGGATCTGCCCGACCGGGATGTCCAGTTCGTGCGCCGCGCCGAAGTAGCGCTCCGCAAGCGGCTCGTGCAGGTCGCGCCGCTGGTCCGGGCCGAACGGGTTCGCGAAGTAGGTCTGCACGATCCCGCGCTCATCCGTGGTGCCCTTGGCGGTGCGCCGGCCCTCGCGGAAGGTATCCATCGACTGCTCCGGCCGCTGGAAAAACTCCACGATCGGCGTCGACTCGGTCACCGGTTCGTAGTTGTTCGCGTAGAGCAGCATCGACACGTCGTAGCCCGCCACGACGTCGGAGTACTCGCTGATCGGCAGGACGAGGCGCGCGTTCTGACGCTGCGGGTTCATGAAGATCGCGCGGTCGAAGCGCCCGAACGCGTAGCCCGGATCGAGGTCATCGAGTCGCACGAACGCCCCGATCTCCGTCCCGTAGCCGAGCAGCCGGTCGCCCTCGATATTCAGCGAGCCCATGTCATCGAAGATGATCGTCATATCCGCGATCCACTCGCCCGCCAGCTCGCGGAATGCCTCCAGCGTCTCCGACTTGCCCGCGCCGGAATCGCCCACGATGATGACCGACTGCTCCGGGCCCTCGCGCAGGCGCAGATGCGTCATCGCGCCGTGCAGCGGCAGGCGGCCGCGTCGCATCATCATCACGTTGTGCAGCGTGAGCATCATCTTCTTGAAGTAGCCGAAGTAGTCATGCTCATCGGCCGCGCCGACCGCCCCGATGGCGATGTCGTTCTCCTCGTCGATGTGGAAGACCGTCTGCTCGCGCCCGAGGTGCGTGGGCGGCACGCCGAAGAGCAGGATGCCGTCGGGCTTGTCGCGCGCCTCCTCGTGTCCGGACAGCTCGAAGAGGTTCACGAGCGAGGTCGCCTGCGCGAGGTAGTCGCGATGGAAGTAGACGTGGAAGCGCAGTTCACCCACGAGCACCGGGATGCACAGCCAGGTGAGGTGGTCGATGCTGAGGTCATCGAGCGGGTTGGTCTCGACCTCGACGAAGCGCCCCTGGCGGCGGATGCTGCGCGGGTAGAGGATCACGGGCGGCACCAGCAGCGCGAGGCGCACCATGCGCACCTCGAGGAGCTGCTGGTAGACGCCGCCGGGGCAGTCCCACGCGATGTGCTCGATCAGCAGCGACATGTTCGCGCCACCGGGAGTCTGGCGGTAGACGCGCGGCCAGTGCCCGCGCAGATGCCGCTCGATGCGCCGGTATGCGTCGCGGATCAGGTGGTTGATGTCCTGATTGTTGTAGATGAAGGGCATGTGTCCGCCGATGGCCGAATCGCGCGAGTCGTCGGCGGACGATTCGAGCATCAGGTAGCGCTCATAGCCGCGCCAGTGGTCGTAGAGCTCCTCGACCAGTTCTGCGAGGGGCATCGGGTCGTCGAGCAGCCCCCGGCAGTCGGGAGCGCGCATGCAGGCGTCCTCGGGGGTCATGTCGCATAGCAACGCGAGGACGTGCGCGAGCAGCTCGGCGGCGGGGGAGGGCTCCTTGCGCGTGCCCTCGGTCTGCATCTCACCGAAGACCTTCAGGTGCATCGAGCCGCGCTCGCGCAGCTTGTTGATGAAGTTCTGGATGACCTTGACGGCATGCTCGGTCTGCAGCACCTGAGCGGGCTGAGTGCAGACGGCGCCGGTCATGTAGAGGGTGACGGCTCGGTCGGTCACGTCACCGGGCAATCTCCAGGGCATGATGCGTCTCCTTCCCCGCCGGACCGCGTGCATGGGAGTGCCTGGGTGGGGGCGCGGGACTGTTGGGCGTCCAGGGGAGGATACCATATTGCTGCGAGGGAGGGTAGGGGAGGCGTTGCCGTCCGTGGTGCGCACGCCCCCGTGCGCACTTCGTCGGCCTTGTGACGGTGGCACGCTTCTCCGACTACCGGAACATCGAATCCAGCAGCGCCAGCGCCGTCTCGGTCATCATCTCGCCCGCGACGGGGGAGAGCTTGCTGTTGTTGCCCAGCCGCTGCTCGTAGCCACCGCCGGGGAACGCCTCGCGCGTGGGAACGTAGCCCACGATCCCGTTCGCCAGCTCCACCACGAAGGTGCGCTTCGCCGGGGACTGCAGCTTGATCGTCAGCCCGTGCTCGACGAAGACCTCGCCCGGCAGCATCACCAGCGCGACATCGCCGATGCGCAGCGCCTGAATCTCAGCAGGCGTGAGCGGCCGCTCGCGCTTCTCCTCGACCAGCTCGATCACCATGCGCGCGTAGGTGTGCTCACGCTGCGCGGCGGCATTGCTCTCATCGTACTCCTCGTCTTCGAGCACCTCCCGCGCGGCCTGCTCCACCTCCGGGGCAACGTGCCGCAGCGGAATCTGCGTCTCCACCGAGCGCGCGTCGAGTGGCAGATCATCGACGAACTCGGCCTCCGCCTCTGCGCGATCGACCGCGTCGGCGATGCCCTTCGCGAGCGCTTCGAGGATCGGGTCGCCCTTGGCCGCGCGGTCGGGGTCGAAGACGTCGATCTGGCAGAGATTCCCGCAGCAGCCGTTCCCGTAGAGCGTCACGACGCCGTCGCCGTGGCGGCGCTTCATCTCGCGCGAGAGCTCGCCGGGGTAGTCGGCGGAGATCGCGTCGCCCTGCTCCGAGACGGTCGCGTGGCAGGCGAAGTTGACCCACCAGCCGATCGGGTTGCCGTCGGTGTCGCGCACGGAGATCATGCCGACCTCCGGGTCGGTCTTGCCCTCCTGGTAGAGGATGTCGGTGCTCGCGACCGGCGGGTGCATGAGGACCTCGCCCGAGCGCATCATGAAGCGGCGGTTGAACGAGATGCGGCCCTCGAACGCCCAGCCGATGGCGATCTGCGCGGGCTGTCGGGTCTCCCACGCGGTCGTCGCGGCCCTCACGATCCCTGCCGCGAACTCCGCGAGGTAGTCGGGGTCGGGCCGCACGTCGCGCGTCCAGATGCGCGCGACGAGCGGGCCGTAGTGCGTGTGCGTCGCGGAGATCGCGATACGCTCGGCCGGGATGCCGGTGGCCTGCTCGATGGCCTTGCGGCAGCGCAGGACGGTGCCGCGCTGCACCGAGAGCGTGTCCACGGTGATGAGGCAGATGGGCGGGTCCCCGGCGTTGTCGAGGACCATCGCGTGTGCGAAGAGCGGATCGCGCACCGAGTTGGCGTAGCGGATGTTCCAATGCCCGGACATGGCGATGCCGAGCGGGGGAGTTACGTCGATCTCAGCCAGGCCGACGTTGAGCATGGGTGGGGGCCTCCGTGTCGTTGTCGTCCGTCGTTGTCGTTGTCCGTTCCGTTTGGAGGGAGCCGGTCTCCGACCCGGCCCGGCTGTCCGTCATCCCCCGAGCGTCCCTTCGCCCCCCGAAGCCGCTTGCTCGACGAGCGCCCATGGCCAGTCGCGGAACTCGGTCCATGGCCAGTCGTGGGCATCCTCGCACAGCCCCTCCTCCACCGGATTCCACAGGACGTATGTGACGCACCGTTTCAGGTCGTGGCTGTTGCGCGTGTGCCGATCCCAGAAATCACGCTGCCACAGGCGCGGGAAGCCTCGCCGCATGGCGGCCAGCGCCGCGCTACGCTTGAACTCCTTGAAGAACGAGAGCACATCTCCGCCTTCGCGGACCACACACGCAAGGACGTGGATGTGGTCGGGCATGATCGTGTACGCAATGATGTCGCAGTCGCACGCCGACGCCGATTGGTCGAGCAGGATCGCCAGCGCCCCGGGAAGGCCTCGTTGCAGCAGGATTGCCCGCCGGTCGTCGGTGCACGTGGCGAAGAAGACCGGCTGCCCGACACGTTGGTACTCCTCTGGCGGAAGGCGGTGAGGCCTGTGCCGGTCAGGGAAGATCTCGCGTGGCGGCCATTGCTTCATGGCGTTCCCCCGTGATGTGTGCAGGAGGGGCCGGGCCGGGTCGGAGACCGGCCCCTCCAAACGAAACAACAAACAGCAACGACAAACGACAGACGCCGACCCTATGCCTGCTTCGCGATCTCCATCACGCGGTCGATGTTGCCCATGACCTTGCGGAAGCCCGCGATGTACTTCTTCATCAGCTCCAGGTCGTTCGGCGGGTGGACGCCGCCGAGGTAGCTGTGCGAGGCGATGAACTCCACCGTCAGCGGATAGTCCTCGCCACGGTAGTTGTACTCCACGTCCGGGTTCAGCACCCACGGCACACCACGGCCGAAGCCCTCCTTCTGCAGGAAGACGTCCTGGCCGGGGATCGGCCGGCTCTGCCACTGGCCCATCCCGATGCCCTCGGCGGCGAGCGCCCTCACGCACGCGGCCTTCATCTCGCCGGCGGTGCAGTCGAGGCCGACCTGCTCGGGCTTGAACTCGACGACGTAGGTGAAGTAGACCGGCTCGCCCCACGGCGGCTCCGGCGGGCCCTCGACGCCCGGGATCCCGGCAAGCTCGGCGGTGAGGAAGCGCGCGAACTCCTGCCGCTTCGCGTTGTTCTCGGGCAGCCGCGCGAACTGGCTGACCATGAACGCGTTCACGAACTCGTGCGGGCGGTAGTTCCAGCCGAGGCCGAAGGCGTTGTACTCGCGCTGCTGGCCGCTGGGCGGGACGACCTCGCCGAACTCGCGCATCCGCTTTGCGTGCTCGTAGGCGTCATCGTCGCTGGTGGTGAAGATGCCGCCCTCACCCGAGGAGAGGTTCTTGCTGCGGTTGGTCGAGAAGCCGGTGGTGAAGTCGATGCCGCCGACGCGCTGGCCGTCGATGGTCGCGCCGTGCGCCTGGCAGGCATCGTGGACGACCTTCAGGCCATGCTTCTTGGCGATCTCGAGGATCGGGCCAACGTTCGCGGGCATGCCGTGGATGTGGACGGGCATGATCGCGGTGGTGCGCGGCGTGATTGCGGCCTCGATGCGCGCCGGGTCGATCGTGTAGTAGACCGGGTCGAGGTCCACGAAGACCGGGATCGCGCAGTGATGCAGGATCGCCGCCGCGGACGCCCAGAAGCTGAACGCGGAAGTGATGACCTCGTCGCCGGGGAGCACGCCTGCCGCCGCTACGGCCATGTGCAGCGCGGAGGTGCCGGAGTTGGTCACCAGCGCGTACTTGCAGCCGCAGAACTCCTGCCACTTCTCCTGCATCTCGAGCGCATGCGGCGCGGCGTTGCCATGGAAGACGTTGCTGTCGAACACGTCCATGATCACCTGGCGGTCCCGTTCATCGTGCGGGGGCCAGGTTTTGATCGACCCCTCCTCCACCGTCCTGGGTCCGCCGTCAATCGCCAGTTTTTCAGAAACAGGCATCATCGCAACCTCCAGTAATTTTCTCGGGGGCTTCGTCCGTCTGGTCTGCGGAGAGTTCATCGCGGGCCTGTCGGTTTCCTGCGTCGACAAGGGAAAAGTGTGAGGCGGCCTTACACCCCGGCACCTCTTTCCCGCGTGCCATAGACGACACGGGGCAAGCGGGAGAGGGGGGAGACGGCGCAGGTCTTGTCGCGCTCCGTGCCGAATGACCACCCGCACTCATCGCCATCCCGGAGGTCCGTTCATCATGCCCGTGCGAGCAGCCGTCATCCCCCGGCCCGGAGGCCCCGTTGAGATCCGCGAGTATCCCGACCCGCAGCTTGAGCCCGGCGCGGCGCTGCTGCGCACGCTCTACACGGAGGTCTGCGGCACCGACGTACACCTGCTGCATGGGCAGCTCGACGCGGCGCCCTACCCGCTCATCCCCGGCCACATCAACGTCGGCACCATCGACGCGATGGCTGGCGAGGTCACGGATGCGCTGGGCGAGCCGCTCACTGAGGGCGATCTCGTGACCTTCCTCGATGTGCACGAGACCTGCAACGCCTGCTGGCAGTGCCTCGTGGCGAAGACCACCACGCGCTGCCCGAGCCGCCGGGTCTACGGCATCACCTACGGTGCGGACGAGGGGCTGCTCGGCGGCTGGGCGGAGAAGATCTACCTCAAGCCCGGCGTGAAGATCGCGCGTCTGCCTGAGGGCCTGACGCCCGAAGCGTTCATCGCGGGTGGCTGCGCGCTGCCGACGGCCTTCCACGCCATCGAGCGCGGCGAAGTCGGCCTCGGCGACACGGTCGTGGTGCAGGGCAGCGGGCCGGTGGGGCTGATGGCGACGGCGCTGGCGCGTCTCGCCGGGGCGAATCGCGTGATCCTCGTGGGCGCGCCGGAGCTGCGGCTGGAGGTGGGGGAGCGCCTCGGCGCGGATGCCACGATCAGCATCGAGGGCACCACCGCCGCAGAGCGCCGCGAGCAGTTCCTCGCGCTGACCGGCGGCCACGGTGCGGACGTGACGATCGAGGCGACGGGCGCGCCTGCAGCGGTCCCCGAGGGCATGCACCTCACGCGCGACGCGGGGGTCTACGTGGTGGTCGGGCAGTATACGGACGCGGGCGAGGTCGCGATCAATCCGCACCACGATCTGAACCGCAAGCACCTCGACGTGCGCGGCTGCTGGGGGATCGACTTCTCGCACTTCTACCGCTCGCTGCAGGTCCTGGCCCGCAACCTTGAGCGCGTGCCGTGGGAGGCGGTCATCAGCCGCTACTACACCCTCGACGAGGCCGCGCAGGCGCTGGATGACGTCGAGCAACTCCGCGTGGTGAAGGCCGTCCTGCAGCCGAACGGGTGAGAGGCTGCCTTTGCCGTTGGAGAGGCCGGTCCCCGCACCGGCCTGTGCCGCTAGCGGAACTTCTTGAGCGATTCCAGCCAGAGGTAGGCCGAATGGAGAGTTGTAATTAAGGTCCTCGCCCTGTAGAATGCGGATAGGATATGAGTAGGGCAGAAGTGGGGTGGAAGACATGGAGCAACCAGATACATTCTTGGAGGTACGGCTACACGACCTCAGCATCGAACCTGGCCTTACATGTGTTTGTGCTGGCTACGAGCAAGGCGAATGGAGGCACGCGCAACTGGCCGCCCACCTGATGCAGTGGTTGCCGGAGTTCGCGCTGACCGAGAGCGAACGTCAGAGCATCGGTAGCCACAACGCAGTTGAGCTGGTTGGGCGTGCCGCGAATTCGGTCTATAAGTCGCAGAAGACGCAAAGTCGTGGGGAAATCGGTGAAATTCTCCTACATGTGATTGTGCGACAGGTTTTCGGTTCCCTTCCAGCGATCAGCAAGTACTACTACAAGGACTCCGCAAACGATACCGTCAAGGGATTCGACGCCGTTCACGTGGTAGCGGATGAAGACAACCTTGAGCTGTGGCTGGGTGAAGTGAAGTTCTACAAGAACATCTCGGGTGCGATCAGCGACGTGATCGCCGAAATCAAGGAGCACACGGAAGACGACTACCTGCGTTCAGAATTCACGGCTATCACGAACAAGATCGACGACGCTTGGCCGCACGCTGATACACTCCGGAACCTTATTCGCCGCAATCGATCTCTGGATGAGATCTTCACCGCCATATGCATCCCCGTGTTGCTGACATATGATAGCGGTGTTGTTGGGGGCTTCGAAGCAGTGTGTGAGGAGTACGAACGGAGATTTGAGGAGGAGGTCCGGTCTCATTACGAGACCTTTGCGGGCAAGGACCTGCCGAAGAAGTTGCGTGTGCATCTGGCCCTTCTACCGATGAAGTCCAAAGACGCTCTTGTAGCGGAGTTCGATCGGAGGCTTAAGGCATGCCAGATCATAACGTAGATGCCGCCGTACTGAGAGCGGCCCTTGAGGATTCGGATGGGATTGCAGCCGATGCTTTCGGTCTGCTCCAGGACGTCTGCGGATTCGTCGCAGCAACCGAGGACGAGAACGATGCGCAGGAGATGGTCTTGCGCGCCCTCGAACACAAGGAGCAGTTCGGCGAGTACCAAGAAGTGCTGGATGGCTTGGCGCGTCGGTTTGGGCTATTCCCATATCTGGATCCGACGGAGCTTTCGCTCAGGGACCAGATAGCCTACGAGACGCACCGTCCGACAGACCTCGACGAGGATATCGTGTTCCATCGAGCTCAGGCGAATGTCTACTGGGCGCTGTGCAGAGGCGAGAATGTAGTCCTCAGTGCCCCAACCAGTTTTGGGAAGAGCCTCATCATTGACGCCGTCATCGCGGGTGCCGACTTCGAGAATGTACTGGTCATCGTTCCGACGATTGCTCTGATAGATGAGACCCGACGCCGGTTAACCCGAAGGTTTCGACATAGGTACAAGGTTGTCACGCAGCCCGGCCAAGAGCCCGCCGAAAGGACTATCTACGTACTCACACAAGAGCGCGCCTTGGAGCTTGAAGATCCTCCTGCTGTTGATCTGCTCGTGGTTGATGAGTTCTACAAGCTGAGTCCTGATCGTGAGGACGACACGCGGTGTGAGTTGCTTAACCAAGCGGTCTATCGATTCACGAAGACTGCGAAGCAGTTCTACATGTTGGGCCCCAATGTAGCTGGCTTCTCCCCCGAGTTCGGCGAGAGGCTTGAGTTCCGAGCAATCTTCGAGTCCTACCGGACTGTGGTGTCTGAATTCCATCGGGTGGACCCTCGAGGCGACTGGCCTTCGAGTCTGGTGGAACTCTGTGGAGGATTGTCTGACCCGACTATCGTCTTCTGCCGTTCCCCCGCTAAGGCTTCAGACGCGGTGCGACATCTCGTCGAAGCTGGCTTGGGAGGAGAAGTCAGCCAGACTTGCGAGGCGGCCGCCGACTGGGTCGCCGAGAAATACCATCCAGACTGGCACCTCACAAGCGCACTGCGTCAGGGCATCGGTCTACATCATGGGCGCATCCCAAGAGCCTTGGCTCAATTCATGGTGCGTGAATTCAACGCTGGTCAACTTCCCTTCTTGGTCTGTACGTCAACACTGATCGAGGGAGTCAACACCAGCGCTAGGAACATCGTCATTCTGGATAACACCATCGGAGGGCAGAAGATAGATCTATTCACTTTCAACAACATCAGCGGTCGGGCTGGCCGCATGGGCCGCCACTTCATTGGCCATGTGTACCTCTTCGATCCGCGCCCAGATGACGACGAGGACCTGATGTTTGTGGATGTGCCGGTCTTCACTCAAGACGACGACACGCCCGAGACACTGTTGATCCAGATCGATGATGACGATCTCACAGAGAGGTCCAAGGAGCGCATCAACAGTGTCATCGATGAATCGGTTATCGACTACTCCACGATCAAGTCGAACATTGGCGTTGACATCGAGGCGCAGCTAGATCTCGCACGAGAGCTGCACAGGAACCTGGGGGATTGGCTGGAGCTCCTGCAGTGGCGAGACAACCCGAACTGGAGGCAGCTATCGGGTGCCACCGAGCTAATATGGAACTACTTCGACGGCGGACGCCTTGCACGAGGGAGCGTCCTGTCCGCCCAACAATTGACTGTACTCATTCGCTGCTTTAGCGATCGAACGCCGACTGCCGATCTCATCAGGCAGCAGATTGCATACTGCAACGGCTCAGCAGATCGTGCGACCACCCAAGTGCTTGACTTCGTCCGGCTATGGGCGCGTTTTCATTTTCCCCGACTGCTAATGGCGCTGGACCGTATCCAGAAGGACGTGCTTGGACGACACGGAGAAGCGCCAGGTGACTACGAGGCATTCGCCACAAGGGTCAATAACCTCTTCTTGCCCCCGGAGATCGTAGCGCTAGACGAATATGGGATCGATCTCGAACTGGCTCGCCAGATCGTCTCGCTACTGGCCAGCGACGGCGACATGGATCAAACGCTGGACAAGCTACGAAACCTCGACGTCGCGGACTTCAATCTTCATCCCTTCGAGGTGGCCATGCTCGAAGATGCTCAGAGCGCCATATAGATGCTCACGGGAGGGGACGTAGGCCGTCCCCTCCCAAAGACTAGGCAACCGCGCGTTCCCGCTCACATCAGCACGATTACCAGCACGCCCACGATCAGCGCGAAGCCGAACGACACACCGATGATCTTCGCCAGTTGGCGCGTGCCGATGAACCCCGCCAGCGCGCCCTTCATCAGCAGGTTCGACAGATACGCGATCAGCACCACATCCGTGGCCTGCGCCGCACCCATTTTCCCGCTGCCCACCAGGCGGGCGGTGCTGAGCGTGATCGCATCCACGTTCATCAGCCCGGACAGCGCGCTCACGGCGTACGCACCCGCTGAGCCATAGTGAGACTGCGCTGCCGTGAGCGCGAGAGTCACGACTCCGTAGACGAGCCCGAAGGCCAGCGCCGAGCCGATCTGCACCGGGTTCTTCACCTCCGGCGCATTGCCCTCCGAGCGCCCCCCGCGGCCGAACCACAGCACGCCGAATGGGATCAGCGACGCCACGAAGACGATCAGCAGCGGCAGCCAGACCTGGCTGAGGAAGCTCGCGTTCGTCACGCCGATCTCGACGGCCATGCGCGGGATCGTGACGGCCGTCGCGAGGATGATCGCCAGCGCGGCGGAGTACGCGAAGCCGTGCGAAGCGTGCGCTCGGCGGGAGAAGCTGAAGGTCGTCGCGGTGCTGGAGACCAGCCCGCCGAGCAGCCCGGAGAGCGCGCCGCCGTAGCGGCTCCCGACACCCTTGAGGGCGATGTAGCCCGCGAAGTTGATGCCTGAGACCAGCACGACCATGAGCCAGATGTTGTAGGGGTTGAGCACGTCCAGCGGCCCGTAGGTCCGATCCGGCAGCACCGGGAGCACGACGAACGCCACGAGGCCGACCTGCAGCATCGCGAAGATGTCTTTCTCGCCGGCGCGGTCCGCGAGGGCGTGAAGTTGCGGCTTGAAGTGCAGGATCGCGGCGGTCGCCACGCCCAGTGCGACCGCCAGCTCCAGCGGCCCCGTCTGCACGATCGCGCCAATGGCGAACGTCATCACCGCCGCCAGTTCGGTCGTGAGGCCGCGCCTGCCCTGCTCCACGTAGCCGAGGTGCCCGAGCACGATCAGCGCGCCGATGACCAGGAACGCCGCGGGCAGCACCCAGACGTGGCCGGTCCTCTCCGCGAGGTACGCGGACGCGGTGCCGACACCGGCGACGAACGCGAAGCTGCGGATGCCCAGCGGACGGTTGGGCTGGCGCTCGCGCTCGAGCCCGATGAACGCTCCCAGCAGCAGCGAGATCGCGAAGAGCTTGAAGAGTTCGGCGATTTCGGCGTAGCCCACGGGCGGTCACCTCCTCTGGCCATTGCGCAGCGCTTCCCGGCAACCCACTTTCGACGCCAACCCCGCGCGGTCCTTGACGCGTCAGGGCGTGGGCCGTAGCTCCTCGCCGCCGAAGACGAAGCTCCGCCCGACCTCGCCACCGGCGGTCAGCTCGACGAACGCGACCTGCGCGTCGCTCGCGAACCCGCCGAAGCGCATTTCGCCGGGCGCGCTCTGGAGCGCGAAGAGGTGCTGCGAGCCGTCGCGCAGCACGATCTGCCCGGCGACGACGCCCTCGCCCGCGTCGATCTGCTCGACGCGCTCGATCGGCGACTGCGCATCGGCCGCCAGCGGCATCAGCACGTAGGCCATCGTCTGCTCGCCCGCGCCCGCCAGCGAATAGACGGCCGTTGGGATCGCGCCTTTGCGCCCGATCATCGCGTATGACCAGCCCTGCACCGGCTCCTCCTCGACGCCCTTGACGACCGCCACACCGAGGCCGTCGGTGGGCAGCGGAGTGATCTGCAGCCGACTCTGCCCCTCGCCGGTCACGGAGCTGACCGAGAGGTCCTCGCCGACCGTCGCCTCGTCCGCGTCCAGGTGGAAGAGGGCCTCGTACCGGTGCTCGGCGGCGTCCTCGGGCGTCATGCGGTCCACGACGAGCCAATACTGCGGCTTGACGAAGAGCACGCTGCGCTCGTGGCGCACACGCACCTGGTTCTCGTCGCCGTAGCCCCGCTCGTAGGCGCCCTGCACGAAGTCGAAGTGCTCGCCACTCGCCCACGGGTTACCGAGCGGCTCGAAGGGGAAGTCGAGGATGTATGTCTCGCGCATGCCGCGCCGGTGCTGGTCGAGGCCGTCCACGCGCACGGTGTTGTGTCCGCGGGTCGAGAGCACGTAGCGACGCCAGCGGCTCTTGTCATACATGTGGTTGCCTGCATCCACCAGGTGCATCCGCCCCAGTGCGTAGAGCACGAGGGTCAGCTTGTCCTCGTGCTGGTGGCCGGAGCCGAAGGGCCCTGCGTCCATCAGCAGGAAGAGGTCGTCGGGCTGCCAGCCGGTGCGCATGACGTAGTGGCCGGAGTAGTCGAAGGCCCGCGCGCTGTCGCTGGGCGCCTCGCCCCGCGCGCCGCCGCTCGCGGCCCACGCGAAGTCCGTGCGGTCCGGGAAGTACTTCGCCGCGCGCGCCATGTAGTTGCCGCGCTCGGCGTTGCCCGAGTCGTTGAGGCCCGGCACGTAGCCGTTCGGCATCGAGGCGTAGAGCACGTAGTCGTACATGGCCTCGATGCGGTCGAGCCAGTCGGCGGGCAGCTCGTCGCGCATGTTGCTGAGCAGGGCGAAGTCCAGCACGTCCGAGTAGTTGCGCAGCACCCACAGCCCGTAGCCGAGGGCCAGCTCATACTCCAGCCCGTCCGGGTAGACCTCGACCTCCATCTGCTCGTAGAGGCGACGCAGACCCGTCTCGCGCCACGCGGATGCGTCACGGAATTCGGGGAAGAGCACGCCGGTGTAGTAGAGCCCTGTAGACTCGGCGGTCAACCAGTTGCCGTGGCTTGGGTGCTTCACCAGATGCGCGGCGTGCTCGGCGAAGGACTTCGTGACCATCAGAATCGCGTCGTCGGTCCATGAAGGCGAATCGAGTGTGGTGAAGAGCGAGCGCGGCCACGAGTTGCTCGTGCGCACCGCGGCATTGAGCGTCTCCCACGCCCAGTGGTAGGGCGAGTTGCCCGAGGCGTTCATCAGCACCGGGGCGTCCTCGATCCAGTCGGTCCACAGCTCCACGAGCTTGCCCGCGTACTTGTCCTCGCCGGTGCGCCAGTAAGCCTGCGCGAGCGTGCTGAAGATCCCGTGACGGTTGAGGTTCGCGTTCCACTCAACCGTGGCGCTCTCGCCCTCGGTCATCTGGTTCTGCGACCAGTCGATGTCGTCACCGAGGAAGAACTCACCTCTCTGCCAGCGGAACTTGTGCTCGAGCGCGAGGTCGGCGGTGCCGGTGTTGGCGCGGTCGGCCGGGACAGGTTCCGGGCGCTCGTACCACATCTCCTTCCAGCGCGGCTCGCGGCGCTCGCGCAGGTACGCCGCCCACGAGACCTTCGCGGCCTCGAAGTCGCCCGCGTCAACGGCTTCACCGACCGCTGCAAGCTCCGGCCGGTCGAGGTCAAGCGCGGCGAAGAACTCGCGATCGGTCATGCGAGGGCCGGTGTCGTCGAAGCGTTCCAGCTTGATGTTGTCCACGTAAACCACCGCCTCAGGATCGACCTGCGTCTCGGGCGCCCATGCGGAGTGCAGCCGGAAATGCTCGATGGCGTGCCAGCCCAGCGGGCTGCGCGCCTTGCCGATCTCGTCGAAGGGGAGCAGGTAGTGCCGCCCGCCCTCGAAGTCCAGTCGCAGGCGGATGCTGTAGTAGTCCGGACCCTCCTGCTCCGCGTTCTCCGAGGGCAGCAGCAGCCAGAACGGGGAGTCGGTCGCCTTCTCCGAGTAGAGGTCGAACGAGAGCGCGTTGTACTCGCTCCAGTCGTGCGGGATCTCGCCGATCCGTAGCTCGTGGCGCTCGTCGGCGAGGCGCCAGCGGATCGAGTTCCCGCCCTCGGTGACGTGCTCGGTGGACGCCTCGCCGCCGGTCCACAGCGCCGCGTCCTCGCAGTCGCTGATGAGCAGCGTCGGGCGATCCTGCGCGTGCGCGACGCTCGCTGCGGCGAGTACTACGATGGCGAGGCCAATGACTCTGCGCATACGTGCCACCTCCGTGCAATGCTGCCGATTCTCTTCGCCCGCGGTACGCCGCGCACCTCCGAGCGAAGGTGCTGCCGGGTGAGGCGCCGTTCGACCAAACGGCGCCTCCCCCGCCCTCGCAAACGACGCTCGGGCACCCCCTCCGTTCCGGCGGGGGCAGCGGCAACGACGTCGCTCCGCCCGAAGGTCCCGCTCACTCGTCCGGCGAACCCGCCCGCGTCGCGGCGCGCACTGCGCGCTATCCGTCGCATGAGGGAGAGATCGCGCATGACGTTCTTCGACAACGCGTTCGACGCGCCGTCCGGACTCATTCAGCGCGGCATACGGGACCGGCAGAATCTGCTGCGCCACGAGACCGAGGACTTCCTGCGGGCGCTCACGCTCAAGTACGACGAGCGCCAGGCCGACTGCTGGGCGCGCGACTACACCTCGGAGGAAGCCTACCTCGCGTCCGTCGAGCCGAACCGCGCGCGGTGGCTGGAGGCGGTGGGCGACTTCGGCGCGCCGGCGGCGGAGATGGAGCCGCTGGTCGAGCCCTTCGCGGAGAACGAGCACTTCAGCGCCGATTGGGTCACGATCCGGCTCTACGGCAACCTGCGCGGCCGGGGCGTCTTCGCGGTTCCCAAGACAGGCGAGCCGCCCTACCCGACGATTATCTGCCAGCACGGCATCGGCTCATCGCCGGAGAAGACCTTCGGCCTCGACGATGGCGGCGAGCTCTATCACTCATACGCTCAGCGCGCGCTGGAGGCGGGCTTTGCGGTGATCGCGCCGATGAACATCACGGAGGGCGCGCCGCGCGCACGCTACACGCGCATGTGCACGATGCTCGGAAAGACGCTCTGGGGGCTGGAGATCGCGAAGATCAGCCGACTGATCGACTACGCCGAGACGCGGAGCGAGTTCGACACCGAGCGGCTGGGGATGTGGGGCATCAGCCTCGGCGGCGCCTACACGAGCTTCACGCTGCCGCTGGAGCAGCGGATTAAGGCGGGGATCATCTGCGCGTGGTTCAACCATCGCCTGCGCAAAATGATCATCGACGACCCGCGCCACTCGTGCTTCCTCTCGACGCAGGAGGAGCACATCTTCATCCCGGGCTGGCTGCGCGAGTTCACCGATGCGGACCTGATCTCGCTGATCTGCCCGCGCGCGGTGATGGCGCAGACGGGCAAGGGCGACGGGATCGCGTGGTGGCCGTGGGTGCAGGAGGAGTTCGCGCGCACGCGCGATCACTACGAGCGCCTCGGGATCGGGGAGCGCTGCGAGCTCGACCTGCACGAGGGCGGACACGAGATCCGCGTGGAGACGGGGCTGCGCTTCATGGGGCAGTGGCTTTGTTGATAGTTAAGGAGAAAATGTGTTTTCTATTGACGTGCAGGGAATTAAGAGATAGAATAGCCGCACCAATCACCTTATCCTGGCTTGGACACGTGATGGGCGCACGGTGTCCTTTCTGCCACGCTTACACTCCTGTACTCTCCCCGTTGCGTCCTCATCGTCCTTGTGCTGGTCAGCGCGCACCAGACGCTCGTTATTGATTCGTGCCCAGTGTGGTGGTCGGTAGCGAGGTCGCTACCCGACCATTCGTCGTCAGTGCCATAGCATTGTGCGGGGGAGGGATGCCTTCATGAGTGTCGGCCGTGAACGCCACTGTTGAACTCCGTGATCGGAGAAAGGTGGCTGAAGAGAATGGCCGCGAGGAAGTCTCTATGGACTGTCGCCATCGCGACCGTGTTGCTGGCTGCGGTGCCCGCTGTAGTTATGGCCTTCGGCATACGGCCGCCGCAGCCTGGAGCCCACACGCAGTATGACTTTGCTGAGTGGTACACTGACGGCCCCGGCGTAGGCGTCGTATGGCTGGACCCGGCGGGCGTGACCTCGATCGCTCGCGGCGGTACGGCCGCATTCAATGCGAGGCTCGCAGCGTCCTATCCAGCGTGGAATTTCGTACCCGCAGGGGCCGACCTCAACGGTTTCTTCGACGTGGACATCTACGATGCGAAGGATACCAATCATCTTGGAGGGCCGGCCGTGGGCGCGGAGATCTACCTGCGCTACACCCTCGGCGCAGGCGACCCCCAGCCCAACCCGGCGCTGGGCGGGAGTTGCCACTGGATCCAGCGCGTCCGTGACAACCACAACATCACGGACAATCCCGGGCACGGGAATCTCGAGGACGTGATCGACGTGGGCGGGGCCCTCCCGTACTACGATCAGGTTGGGGACGCGGGGTGGAATGCGGCTGCCGGGACCTTCTACTTCCACGACTGGCCCTCGCGCCCGGACCGGCGCAGGTACCACTGGTGGGACGCTGAACTCTACCTTGTGGACGAGACAGCAGCGCAGGCCGCGACAATCTACAACGGCGTCTCGTGGGGGTGGCGCAACGTATGGATGTGCCCGAACATACTCGCTGGCCCGGCCCTTGGTGTGTTGGCGGGTCTCACCTTCGGCTTCAATGGGGTCACTAATGAGCTCGAGTTCAGCTCCGGCGTGGTTGATCGCGTCAACCTGGACGCATCCGGATGGGACTACGGCGACAACCTGATCGGCGACCCCGTTATGGGTGCGAGCTTTGATATCACTGAGATGGAACTGATCGACAGGTGGGATGACACCTTCGTCTTCGGCGGGGGCGCGCTGAGTGTCCACTCCGGGGCGGATGAGTACTTCCGCGGTGACGAATTCTATGTTATGGCAAACGACGCCTGGACCGCCACCTGGGGCTACAACATGATCGGGATCTACGGCGACCCGTGGTTCGACGATACGGGTACGTCAACCGTCATCGACGCCTATGGTGACTACGAGTTCCTGACTGGATGGGAGCCGCAGTTCTTCGGCCTGACCGATACAAGCTTCTCGGACTGGTTTGACGCTGGTGCGTCGGGGGACCTCGGTGTCATGGTGAGCACGGGCAACTGCACGGGTGACGACTCGCCCGAGGCCGCAGTTGCGCTGCTGCTGCTCTTCAGCGCCCCCGTCCTCTGCTGTCTACGTGGCCGAAGGCGCGCGGCCTAGACGGCTCAACACTCCAGGAACATGACGCCGCCCGGTCTTCACCGGGCGGCGTCAACTGTCCGCGGGTTCGTCGACACATCCCGCGGCCGAAGGACCATCCACCGTGGACGGGCTACTGAGCGGTGGCCTCCACCTGTACGTCGACCAGCCGTGGCCAGACGCGCCGGCACTGGTTGCAGATGAGGAGGTGGTCGGGGATGTCCTCGCTCGTCTCCAGCGTTCCGTGACACGAGGCCTGTCCGCACTGCCCGCTCCGGAGCCGCTGGTAACGCCGCAGGATCGTCAGCCCGTTCCACGCGAGCAGCGCGACCGTCGCCACCGCGATGCACGCCACCACGGGCAGCCGCACGCTGCCCGCCGTACCCACACTCACCAGCGCACCGAAGCCGACGCCGATGAAGGCCGTCAGGGCCGCGAAGCCCAGCTCAAGCCCGGTCGTGATCCGCACCAATGAACGCAGCATCTGTCTCACCCCTCCTTCGAGACTCTCGGGACGAGGAGACGGAGAATGCTATGAAACGCGCGCGCAGCCTCTCAGCTTCGCGCGGTTGCCCGGAATTGCATGCGCTCGAGTTCGGGCCAGGTCTTCTTGCAGGTGGGGCAAACCACCTTGCCCTTGCTGACGAGCTCGCTCCGCTGCACCACGCCGTGGCAGAGCGGGTTGGGACACTTGCCTGCCGCGAGCTGCTTGTAGCGCCGGAAGACACTCAGGGCGCTCTGCAGGACTACCGCCAGCGCTCCTGCGCCGACGATGCAGACGGCGCAGGTTCGTCCCGTGCCCGCGTTCATCGCCGCCGAGACGATGCCTCCCAGCCCCAGGCCGAGGAGAAGCGCGATAAGCATCTTCGCGAGGTCCCCTCCGGTCATCAGCTGTGTCATCCCTTTGACCATCCGTCTCACCCCTCCGGTCTGGTATGCTGCCGTAGAGACGAACCAAACAACGAATGCGATGCACGGCTCGTAGATTGCTGACAGTTGCTTCTACCCTATTATACCCCAGTGTGGCTACAAGTGTTTCATCAAGGTTGGCTCAATGTCAAGAAGAATCTTCGCACGACGCTTTGAGAGTCGCGCGCCCTCACCGCCACAGGACCATCCTGAAGTTCCACGCGTCGACCGCGATCGTGGTCCGGCCGTCCTCCATCGGCAGCGCCTCGCCGGTCTCCGCATCGATCGCGGCCGCCTGCGCAGCAAGCCTAAGCGCCGCCGAGTCGGGCGTGAGTGTGACCTCCAGCGGCTCGTCGCTGCGGCTGCTGACGACCGCCATCGCCGCGCCGGGGCGCGTGTAGACGCCGACCAGCACCGCGTCCGAGTCCGCGGTCACCGGCGAGCCGTCGCGCCAGTAGGGGTGGAAGCGCGCGTCGGGCGTCATGCCGAAGTGCTCCTTGGCGTCCCAGGTGCCGCGGATCTGGGCGCCGTTGCACCAGATCGCCCACGCCTCGACCTCGTGCTGGAGGGTGAGCGCGAGCATCTGGCGCGTCTCGTCGGGCCGCGCGTAGACGGCCGCGTCGCGCCACGCGGGCAGGAAGACCGCGACGTTGCCGAACTGCGGTGACAGGAACTCGGCCCGCCAGTGGTCCAGCGAGACGATCTCGTGGTAGGGGAGCTTCTCCGTGTTGATCGGGTGGTAGAACTGCTCGCCCGTGCAGGCGGAGTCTGCGTAGTAGTACTGCGGCGTCTTCCAGCGCGAGGAGGTGACGATCAGCGGGTCGATCCCGTGCTGGATGAAGAGCCCGCGCAGCCGCTGATACATCCGCCGCGCGGCGAAGATCGGGACGGATGGCCGCACCTGCCCGTCGCGTTCGTAGCCGCAGCCGTGCTCGGCATGGGAGCAGGGGTGCACTCCCACGAGGTCGATGTAGACGCCCGGCGCGTCGAGGTCGCTGAGCAGGCGCTCGCAGTACCAGACGACGTAGTCGGCGAACTCCGAGCGCGGGCAGCACTTGACCATGTTGTCCGCGGTGCGCTTCGGCACGACGCACCAGTCCTCGGCGTAGCGCCGGCCCTCAGGGAGCGCCAGCGGCAGCGATCCGCTCTCCATGTAGGGTGTGAGCAGCCCGCCCTTCGCGCGGATGTGCGCCGCGTACTCGGGGGAGGCGTCTCCCTCGCGCGCCACAGGCGAGCCGATCGTGTCGCCGTACAGCGTCCACCAGTAGTTGACGATGTTCGTCCAGCGGTGCTCGGGCTGGGCGTGCTCTTCGGGCTCCATCGTCCACTTCGGGGTGATCCAGCGCCACGCGCGCCAGTTCTCCGGCAGCGGTCGCACCGGCGTGGCCTGCAGCGCGAAGTCGATCGTGAGGGGCTCGGTGAGCGTAGCGCCCTCGCCCGGCGCGCGGAAGTGCACGCGCAGCTCGGTCACGTCGCCCGTCCGCACGATCTCCACCGCGGGCAGGCCCTCCGGCAGGTCGAACGCGCGGTCATCCTCCATCATCCACGACAGGCCCACGTCCTCGTCGCCGACCCAGACGAAGGGCACGAAGCCCGCCGACCAGACGGTCCCCTCACCCGCGGGCACGCCCTGCGCGAACGAGCCTTCGCCCTCGTACACCGGCGGCGCGTCGAAGTCCATCGGCGTGAAGTTCAGCAGCGTCGCGTGCTCGGTGCGCAGCGGGATCGTGAGGCTCAGGCCGTCGGCGGCCGCGGCCTGCTCGGGCGTCAGCGTGATCTGGTAGCGCAGCAGGCCGTCGTACTCCAGTCGCCCGTCGAGGTCCGCCTGCAGCGCGCCGGTCGTGCCCTTGCCTCGGATCTCGATCGCGGTCTCATCGATGCGCCTCACCTTCGCCTTGAGCGCCGCGCCGAGGTCCGCGTCGCCCGCGTTGAGTGTGATCGGCCCGGCCAGCAACTCCTCGCCCGCACTGGTGATGCGCGTCGGCAGTCCATGAGCGAGATCGTGCTCGCGCCCCCAGCAGCCCGCGACGGCGCCGTCGAGCGTGACCGGCGTCCACGGTGGCAGCACGCCCTCGACGACGCCCAGCGAGTGCAGCCAGTCGCGGCCATCCTCCTCGCAGCGCCACGGCTGCTCGACGCTCGCGAGCACCGCGCCCTGAGCGTCCGTGATCGCGCCATGCACCGTGTACGCGCCGGGCTGCAACGGTGAGATGTCCGCCACGCCCGCGACCGTGCCCTCGGCGGTGGGGGAGAGGTCGGTGCGCAGGGCAGGCTCGGGTTCGCCCTTGCGCGTGATGGTCGCGACGCCGCCCGTGGCCCGGGCGAGCAACTCATCGCGCGAAGGGCGCAGGGCGACGGTCAGCTCCTCATTGAAGCGCGCGTACTCCAGCTCGCAGGCCAGCGAGCGGCGGAAGTCGGCGGGGATGCACTGCAGGAGCGCTGAGACCTTCTCGATGCCTCCGACAATGACGAAGGCAGTGAGCGCGTCCTCGTTCCCCAACGGGACGTCAAGCCAGACGCGGCGCTGGTGTGCGCCGAAGACGTTCCCGAGCGGCTGGCGAGTGGTGAATTGCGACTGACCGTTGATGTCGTGCATCGAGACGGTCACGGTGACGTCCTTCCACGACTCGTAACCGCGCAGTTCCACGCCCACGCGAACGTGGTCGTCCGTCCACTGTAGCGGCAGGAGCTTAGTCGCGGGGATGCCCTTCGCGATCGTGATTATACCGAGCTTGCCCGCATTGTCCTCCGGCACTGCCCACGCCCACGACTGCCACCCACCGTCCGGCCAGCGGAAGCTGAAGTTGCCGACCAGCTTCGCCTCGACGCGGCCGGCCTCGTCGCGCTTGCCTTGCGTGGGCAGCCCCGCGCCCTCCTCGCCCGCGGCGAGCAGCGGCAGGGCCATCTCGCCCACCCAGCGGTCGCCCTCGACGCGCGCGGCGGCAGTCGCTCCCTCGAAGGGCGCCTCCAGCGAGCCGTCCGCGTTCACGGTCAGCTCCGGTCGCTCGCCCTCGTATTCCCCCAGCCGAACGCGCAGTTCGGGCGTTTCTCCGTCGCACAGCGGCGCGTCCCACGCCACGTGCAGCGTGCCGCCGGTCATGCACAGCAGGACGCTCGGCTGCTCGGCCGCGACGCGGCCGGTGCGCCTGTCCACGAAGCCGCCGAGGCCCGCCGCCCAGTTCCACGCGGGGTCGGAGAGGTGTGCGTCGGTGGTCGGGGCGAGGTCGAGATGCGGGACGGCGATGCTCGGCTCGGACCACGCCTCGGTGGTGGGCAGCGCGAGTCGCAGGTAGGCCTGCTGCACCTCGGCGTCGGTCAGCGGGCGGTCGTAGACGTAGACTTCGTCGATGTCCGTCTGCGCGCCGCCGCCGAGGCCGCCCGCTCCCTCACCGATCTGGAAGACCTCCGGGACGCTCTTCGGCAGCACGCCCGTGGTCTTCGCCTTGAACTCCCCGTCGAGGTAGATGCGCATCGCGCCGCCGTCCCAGGTCGCGCAGAGGTGGTGCCACGGGCGGTCGGCCCAGTCCGTCAGCTCGTCGGGAAGGATCCACGCGGCACTCCCGCTCTTCGCGCCCTCGGTGATCATGTAGAAGAGCAGTTGCGGCTTCATGTACTTGTACAGGTGGATGCCGTCCTCCGCGGAGGCCTTGAAGAACGTGGAGAAGACCTCATCCGCAAGCTCCCAGTCGGCGGGGTGAACCCACAGTTCCACCGAGCCGCGCGGCAGGTTGAGGTTGCCGGGGATCGCGTAAGCGGCGTGGCCGATGTCCTTCCCAACGCGGATCGCCTGGCCGCTGATGCCTTCGACGGACTCCGGCTCGCCCACCAGTCGCGCGGTCGGGTCACCCGCAGCGCTGTCCGCGTCGAAGCCGGCGTCGTAGGATGCGTGGAAGGTCGGCTGGGGCATGGCCCACGCGGCGGCCACGAGGCTTCCTGCGATCAGGCAGAGGACGATGCGCTTCATCGCTGCTCACTCCCCGGTGAGGATGCGCGCCGCGAGCAACTTCCGCGCGGGGGCCATCATCCCCTTCCGCAGGTGATCAGCTCGCAGGGGCGAATGAAGCCGCGGTGATGATGATGACGCGACGCATGTTGGTCCTGATGCTCGCCCTGACACTGGCCGCCTCGGCCTCGGCCGAGCCGACCGCCGCGCAGGCCTACCTCGACCGCATGCTTGCCGCCAACGCCGCCGCGGTCGCCGAGCTTGACCGCTACGTCGCGTACGCCGAGAGCGCCGCGGCGCTGCTCGTGCGCGACCCGGACGGCCCCGGCGCTTCGCTGTGGCTGGCTGGCGACAACGGCTTCGTGCTCGAAGGCTTCAACCGCGCGGGCGGTCTGATGATCGCGAAGCGCCTGAAGGCTCCTGAGGACGCCGCGGCCGGTGATGTCGTCCTGATCGGCTCCCTCTACGGTGATGACGCGGAGACGGCCGTGCTGGTCTCCTCGGTCGCGGAACGTGGCGCGCTGGCCATTGTCTTCGCGCCCCGCTCGGCGAAGACCGACGCGAAGTTCCTCTTCCTCGACGCCCACGCGGACTCGCCGGTCGAGAGCGCCCTGCCGACGGCCTCTCCCGCCATCGCGCAGAGTCTCTGGACGTTCACCGGCGAGCTGGTGACCGCGATGATGCGCCAGTCCGGGCGCACGCCGCCGCTGTTCGTGAGCGTACACGTGCCCAACGGTCGCGAGCGCAACGCCGATCGTAAGGGCATGCGCTGGGACCCGCAGAACGCCGAGCCGATGCCGGCGGGCCTCGCCGGGCGGCGCTACCTCGCGCGCCTCGCCAACTCGATGCGCATGCTGCGCGCGACGCAGGCCGACGAGTTCGCGGACGCGGGCGACCGGGCGGCGGACGTGCGCGCGCGCGGCGGGACCGTCTGGCTGTCGGTGCTCGGGCACATGCTGCCCGATCAGCCGGCGCAGGTCCCGGAGGGCGAGATGCCCTTCACGATGCTGCCCGGCCGCGAGCCCGACCGCGTGCCGGAGCTCGTCAAGCCCGGCGACCTCGTGATCTACGTCGGCTACTACGAGCCGTTCGGCACGTGGGCGCAGACGGTGCACGAGGCGGACGCGCAGCTCGTGACGGTCGTCTCCGGCACACCCGAGACGCCCGCGAGCGCGATGGGCGCGGACATCAACATCTGCGGCTGCTGGCCGTGGGGCGATGTGCTGATCGCTCTGGCGCCGTCCGACCTCGATCTGGCGATGCTCCCGCCCTCTGGCGTGGTGCAGTCCGCGGCCTTCTGGATGCTCCTCGCGGAGACGCGTCACAGCGCGCTCTGAGAGGCCCGGAGAGCGCCTGAGTCGGCACCGCACTTCCGGTTGTGCGCCGATTCGGCCTGTGCTATACTGCGCGCGGAACACCCATGAATTACCGAGTGGCTCACCCTTTCCTGCACGTTCTTACCGTCGCGGCGGTCGCACTCGTCGTGGTCGGCCTCGCAGGATGTCACGGTCGCGACGTCGGTTCGCTCGATCAGATCACGGTCGTCAAGATGCGCTACGCGATTGACGAGTCCGAGGACGTTGTGCGCGTCGTCGGGCTCGCCCACAACACCGGCGAGCTGCCCACCCCCGACGCTGAGATCATCGCCACGCTTCGCAGTCGCACAGGCTCGTTCAAGGGGCAGAATCGCATAGAGCTCCCCGCTCTCCCCGCCGGGGCCGGGCAGAAGTTCGCGCTCGCCATCGACAGCCACGGCAGCGTGGAGAGCGTTGAGATGGCGATCGTCGAACCCGGCACCGTTGTTGCAGAGGGTGGCGAGGACACGGCTGTGAACGCCGCCGGAGATGCTCCGAGCAATTCCACTGAGGAGGGCGACGAGGATGGCTCCTGAGCTGACTGCAGCCGTGATCGGCGCATCGGGGATCGGCAAGCACCACGCGAAGTGGTTCCAGCGGCTGGGCTGCTCGATGGACGCCATCGCGGGGACGTCGGCGGACAGCGCCGCCGCGACGACTGCGAAGCTGGGCGACATGTTCGGCTTCGAGGGCGAGGGCTACGCGTCGGTCGAGGAGATGCTCGCCGCGGGCCGCTACGACCTGATCTCGATCGCGTCGCCCGAGGAGTGCCACTACGATCACTTCATGCGCGCGCTCGACCATGGCGCGCATGTGCTGTGTGAGAAGCCGCTCATCTTCGACCGCGACCTGGCCACCGACGTGATGCTGCAGCGGGCGGGCGCGATGGTCGATGCCGCGGAGGACGCCGAGCGCGTCGCCGCCGTCAATACGCAGTACGTCGCCGGCGTGGACGCGTACATGAGCCTGATGGCCGAGCGCGGGATCGCCCCGGGCGCGCCGAAGAGCTTCTTCATGCAGATGGAGTCGCGTGGTGGGGCGGAGGGAACGGACTTCGAGCAGATCTTCATCGACCTGGGCTCGCACCCGATCAGTGTGATGATGGGCTTCTGCGGCCCGGGCAATATGGTTGAGGGCAGCGCCTCGTGCGCCGTCGAACAGAAGCGCGTGGATGCGCGGTTCGACTACGCGATGGAATGTGGCGACGTCTGCCGCGTGCAGATCGTCTGCGCGAACCGGCCGGAGGGCGAACTGGTGCGCCGCTACGGGATCAACGATCGGCTGGTTGACTACGAGGGGCGCAACGACGCCGAGGGCGTCTACCGCGCGTATTTGACCTGCGATGGCGCGGAGAGTTGCCATCAGGACTTCATGGAGGGCTCCATCGAGCGCTTCGTGGACGCGGTGAAGGGCGACGCGAAGCGCCCAAGGGCGACGGTTGGCGAGGGCTGTGAGAACCTGCGCATGCAGTTGACGCTGCTCGACCTTGCGGAGCGCCGTTAAGCCGTGCGTCGCGCCGGCCTGCGGGAGCGGCCGGCCGGGCGCACAATTCCTTGAGGAGGCACGCTGATGTCGATGGAAGAGATGCTTACTAGTGCGAACCAGGACGGACCGCTGGCGGCGGCGCTAACGCAGCTTGATGATGCCGCGGACCTCATCAGCCTCGACGATAGCGTTCATCAGAAGCTGCGCAAGCCCAAGCGCATCATCACCGTCTCCATCCCGACGGCCATGGACGACGGCAGCTTCAAGGTATTCACCGGCTATCGCGCCCAGCACAACATGGACCGCGGGCCGTGCAAGGGTGGCATCCGCTATCATCCCGACGTGACCCTCAACGAAGTCATCGCGCTGGCGATGTGGATGACGTGGAAGTGCGCGGTCGTCAACATCCCCTACGGCGGCGCCAAGGGCGGCGTGATCTGCAGCCCGAAGGACATGTCGCAGGGCGAGCTCGAGCGCATGACCCGGCGCTTCACGACCGAACTGGTCGAGGTCATCGGCCCTGAGAAGGACATCCCCGCGCCTGACGTCTACACCAACGCGCAGATCATGGCGTGGATCATGGACACCTACTCGATGCAGAAGGGCTACTCGGTGCCGGCGGTCGTTACCGGCAAGCCGATCTCCCTCGGTGGCTCACTCGGCCGCGAGGCCGCGACGGGCCGCGGCTGCGTCTTCACCATCCGCGAGGCGATGAAGCGCCTGAACATCGACGCGACCTCCTCGACCTTCGTCGTTCAGGGCTACGGCAACGTGGGCGCATGGGCCGCCCGGCTCCTTGAGCCGCTGGGGCCGAAGATGATCGCCGCCTCCGACTCGCGCGGCGGCTGCTACAGCGCCGACGGCATCCCGGTGCAGGAGCTCATCGCGCACAAGGCCGAGACCGGCTCTGTCGTCGGCTTCCCCGGGACCGATGCGGTGACCAACGAGGAGCTGCTTGAGCTGGACTGCGACGTCCTGATCCCGGCTGCGTTGGAGAACTCGATCAACGAGGACAACGCCGGGCAGATCAAGGCGAGCATCATCGCCGAGGGCGCGAACGGTCCGACCACGCCCGCAGGCCAGGAGATACTCAACGACCGCGGGATCTTCGTGATCCCGGACATCCTCGCCAACGCGGGCGGCGTCACAGTCTCATACTTCGAGTGGGTCCAGGGCCTGCAGTCCTACTTCTGGTCCGAGGCCGAGGTCAACAAGCAGCTTGAGGACATCATGGTGCGCGCCTTCGACCGGGTCTACTGCGAACATGAGGAGCGCAACTGCGACATGCGCGCGGCCGCGATGGCGGTTGCGGTCGGCCGCGTCGCCGAGGCCGTGCACATGAGGGGCATCTATCCGTGACGCTTACGGAGTGATACCGTGCGGCGCGCGTCGGACGGTGACGCGCGCCGCTTCATTTTTGTCCGCGCCGATGACCGGCCCGAGAGGATGACGAACGGTGGCCGCAGACCTGACCTGTCCCACCAACGTGCTTGAGAGCGCACTCCAGCAGCTCGACGATGCTGCGGCGCTGGTTGACCTGCATCCCGACGTGCACGCGAAGCTCCGCAAGCCGAGGCGCACGCTGACTGTGTCGATCCCCACGCGCATGGATGACGGGCGCCTTGAGGTCTTCACGGGCATTCGCGTGCAGCACAACATGGACCGAGGACCGTGCAAGGGCGGCATGCGCTACCACCCCTGCGTCACCGTAGACGAGGTGACGGCGCTGGCGATGTGGATGACGTGGAAGTGCGCGGTCGTCAACATCCCCTACGGCGGCGGCAAGGGCGGCGTGATCTGCGAGCCGATGCAGATGTCGGAGCGCGAGTTGGAGAACATGACGCGCCGCTTCGCCTCGGAGTTGGTCGAGATCATCGGTCCCGAGCAGGATATCCCCGCGCCCGACGTCAACACGGACGAGCGCGTGATGGGCTGGCTGATGGACACCTACTCGATGCAGAAGGGCTATTCGGTTCCGGCGGTGGTTACCGGCAAGCCGATCGCCATAGGCGGCTCGTTGGGGCGAGCGAAGGCCACCGGCCGCGGCATCGTCTTCGTGACGCGTGAGGCACTGAGAACCCGTGGCATACCGGTCGAGGGCGCGCGCGTGGTCGTCCAGGGCTTCGGCAAGGTCGGCGGCGCCTTCGCCGAGCTGGTCGAGGAACTCGGGGCGAAAGTCATTGCGGTCTCCGATGTCACCGGCGGTCTCTTCAATGCGAATGGCCTGCCGATCGGGGAGTTGAGCGCATACACGAAGCAGAACCGTTTCATCGAGGGCTTTGAGGGAGGGGAGCCGATCACCAACGAGGAGCTGCTCACCCTTGAGTGCGAGGTGCTCGTGCCCGCCGCGCTGGAGAACGTGCTGACCGTCGCGAACGCGCCGCATGTGAGCGCGAAGCTCGTCGTCGAGGGTGCGAATGGTCCCACCACTCCCGAAGCCGGACGCATCCTGATCGACCGCGGCATCTTCCTCGTGCCGGACATCCTCGCCAACGCGGGTGGAGTGACGGTCTCCTACTTCGAGTGGTGCCAGGGCCTGCAGATGCTCTTCTGGACAGAGGAGGAGGTCAACAGGCGGCTTGAGGACGTAATGGTGCGTGCCTACCACGAAGTTCACGGGCGTTCCTGCGATCTGCAGACCGACATGCGCAACGCCGCGATGGCAGTCGCGGTCGAGCGCGTGGCTGAGGCGATCATGGCGCGCGGGATCTACCCGTGAGAGCCCCCTGAAGTCCGTCTGGGCACGGGAGATCTTTTTTTTCGCGTCGGGGAGGTGCGGACAGGGGGGCGGTAGAAGAGGCATCCACATCAAGCTTGCCCTGAGACGCCAAATTGTGGTATAACCTAATGGGTCTCGGTGATCTACCGTTGACGTAACCGTTTACATGCACCGGTGTTCGGGTATAGTCGCGTCGAGGGTAGCACACGCTTCACGACTCGATCGGCGTTCCATGGGCATCGGGGTCTGGCAGTTCCACGCGTGTCCGGCTCACGCAGGCACGCAATGAGGTGACGGCAGTATGGGAACTCGCAGCAGGCTTCTCACCGTGGCAATCTCAGCCGTTCTGCTCGTGGCAGTTCTCGTCCCGACATGCGCGGACCTCGCCTACATAGGTGAGACGCCCGGGACAGGGATGACCACCTACGCTCCTCAGTTTGCCGGCGACGTCTCCTCGGATGCGCTCTGGGACTATGCCTACCAGATCACCGGCTTCAGCGGTGGCCCCGGCGACCCCACGACATTCGCCATCTACACGCGCTTCCCGGTCACCAGCGCATACCTCTCCGATGACACCAACTGGGACTGGACCTGGGACGCGCAGATAGACGGCACCGAGCCTGACTACGGCACGCCCCTCCAGGGCACCTGGTTCGATGACGGCGAGGAGCAGGGCATCGTCTTCTACCAGACCGGCATCTTCCCGGGCGCGAATCCCATCTTCCACTTCCAGTCGCACATCTCACCCGCGCTCGCGAACTACGCGCTCGTCAACGGGAGTGCCGAGGAGGGCCTTGAGTGGTCGGCGGCTCCTGAGCCGACTACGCTGCTGCTGACCTCCCTTGGGATCGTTGGTATTGGCGCCTGGCGCCGTCGCCGTGGTGCGTAAGCTGCCCTCACAGCATCGACCACTGCCGACGCAGGCCGTCTCAAGGAGGCGTCGTACCATGCCCCGTCAGTCGCGAGGGTTCACCCTGATCGAGCTTCTGGTCGTGATCGCAATCATCGCGATCCTGGCAGCCATTCTGTTCCCGGTCTTTGCACAGGCACGTGGCAAGGCTCGGCAGAGCGCATGTCTCTCCAACCTCAAGCAGCTCGGCCTGGCCTTCCACATGTATGCCACCGACTATGACGACCTCCTGCCCTACATGGCTCCGAGCCAGTGGAACTGGACCTACGAGTGGGTTGACGGCGCCTCATACCGTGCCCGCATCGCCATGGTCTACGGCGCCCTGAACCCGTACGTCAAGAACGGCCAGATCTGGTTCTGCGACGATGACCCGCTGCGCACCAACGCCGTTTCTGCCGGCGGCTGGGGCAGCACGGCCGATGCCGAGGCGGGCCGTGTGAGCTACGCTTTCTGCACGCAGTGGAACACCTACGACGGCGGCGAGGACCCGGAGTGTCCGGCCTCCACGGAGGCGACGGACATCATCAAGGGCAAGTCCTCCGAACGCAACCTGATGTGCGACAACGGGCTCTACAACAACGGGGCGGGGCAGAACGAGGGCGCGCACAACATCGGCTCGAACTTCCTCTTCATGGACGGCCACGTGAAGTGGATCGCGAAGGGGCAGTGGGTCAACCTGCATCCGCCGATGCTTCCCTACACGCCGTAGCGGCCCGACCGCCGATCATCGCAATGACAAGCGCCCGCCGGGGAATCTCGGCGGGCGCTTTCGCGTTCTCCTCTTCGTGGCGCGGACGTCCCCTGTCCGCGGTGGTTCGGATTGCGGTCGCTGCCTCACAGCCATCCGGCTCTTGATCCAGCAGTAGATCGTGTCGCCGATCTGGTAGTAGCCCGCGGTCGCCGGGTGGACGCCGTTCCTCATCCGGGAGACCTGTGCGTCGGCGTGGCCGTTTGCCGGGACGCTCGCGCGCGGGAAGCCCCAGACCGTGTCGAGGTTCACGTGAGTGGGCACCACGAAGAGGCGCTCGGCCTCGCGGCCCGCGTAGGTCTCATACTCGCGCTCGACGACCCGATGCTGATTGCGCCGGTACTGCCAGCGCGTCTGGCTGCAGTTGTAGTTGCTGCCGAATGCGTCCTGGCTGGCTGCGGGAGGGACGAGCGTGAGGAGCGCGATGTCCGTGTCGGGCGCCGCCGCGCGGAGTGCCGCGATGAGCGCGTCGGCGTTGGCGAACATCGCGTCGATTCTGTCCTCGATGGTCGTTTCGTCGCCGGAGAAGGTGTCGTTGCAGCCGAGCATGATCGTTATGAAGTCCGGCGCCTGGCCGCCGTTGTTCGCGTCAAGGTAGCGCTGAAAGTCGAGCGCGGGTTGCTCCTGGCCCTCGTCTTTGAAGACGAACGGGCTGCGCGCGCGCCGCATCCGGCCGGCGATCTCCCTGTAGTCCTCAGCGTCCCAGGTGTTGAGGAAGCGAGCGAAGCTCCAACCGCCGTAGCCCTCGTGGCGGTTGCCGGTGTCGCCGCCGGGGCCGCTCTCGCCGATGAGCGTGGCCTCAAGGCCCTCGTCGGCGGTGAAGAGCTGGACCACGCGCCTGGTGATGGCCGAGGCCGCGATCAGGCTGTCCCCGACGCACAGCACCGTGATCTGCTGGCCCACGCCGGCCGCCGTATCGACCACCTCGACCGTGGTCGTCGCCTCCTGCACGACCTCCATCTGCGGCGTGAGAATGCGCAGCGTCAGCGAGACGTCACCGACGAGCCCCTCCCCGGGCGTGCCAACCCAGCGCTCCTCCTGCTGAGCGCCGAAACCGCAGTCAACGTCGTAGATCAGCTCGCCGCTGTTGGGATGCAGCAGCACGTTGTCGAAGTAGAGGCTCGTCTCCACGCCCTGCACCGCGAAGATGCGCGGCGGGACGATCATCCGCAGGTCGCTCTGCGCGAGCACAGGGCTCACGATCAGAAAGGCGAAGAGCAGCGCCGGCAGCAGTTCAGAGCGTGGATGCAGATCGATCATCGATTCTCTCCCCAAACAGGATTGCGCACGTGGTCGGGCAGCTTGCGCAGGTAAGAAGTGTAGGCGGGCTCCATCGAGTGCAGGAGCCGGTCCATCAGCAGCTCGGAAAGCTCGCGCTTGAGGTCCTGATGCCCCGGGTCCTCCCAGAGATTGCGCAGCTCGTCCGGGTCCTCCTGCAGGTCGTAGAGCTCCCCGATCACGTCGGTTCCGTGGTAGGCGTACTTGTAGCGCTCGGTGGTGAGCAGCATCGCCCCGCGGGCGCGAGTGTTGTCGATGTACTCGGTGAGGGCGTGACCGCGCGACTCGCCGGTGCCCTCGAGGATCGGCCGCAGGCTCGGCGCAGCCATCTCCGGCGGTCGCGGCACGCCGGCGTAATCGAGTGCGGTGGCGCTGAGCGAGAAGGTCTCGACAACGCCGTCGTAGCGGCTCGGGCAGGCTGCCGCGCGCAGGCGTTCGGGCACATAGGTGATGGTGGGCATGCGCACCACCTGCTCGAGGAAGACGCCCTTGCCCCAGCGGCCCCAGTCCCCGAGCATCTCACCGTGGTCGGCGGTGCTGATGACGATCGTGTCCTCCGCCTGCCCGCTGGCCTGCAGGTCGCCGACGATGTTGCCCATCATGTCATCGATCAGCGTCATCATCGCGTAGTAGTAGGCGATGCGCGTCTGCACGAGTCGCCGCTGCTCGGGAGTGGCTTTGCGCGCCGGGCGGTTCATGAACGCGGGCCGGTCGGTCAGCGCCATCTCGAACGATTCTGGGAAAGGCATCTCGTCCGGGTCGTACATCTCGGCGTATTCGCGCGGCGGGTCGAACGGGCCGTGCGGGCCGCAGAAGCCGACCCAGAGCATCCACGGCTCTTCCGGGTTCTGAGTGCGCTCGCGCATGAACTCCCGCGCCATCTCACCGATGAAGTAGTCGATGTACTCCTCGGTGGGCAGCACGTTGATCAGCGTCCCGTCATCGTAGTCGGAGGTCTGGCGCTGATCGTAGATCTCGCTATAGGCGCCGGGGCGCTTCTCCTCGAGCCAGCGCGCGTATGCCTGCCCCAGTGGCGCCGCGCCGACCGCGTCGCCCCACTGGCGGCGCCAGCGGCCGCCCTTGCCACCCGAAACGCGCGTCCAGTCGTAGCCCTTCGGCTCGAGCATGTGGATCTTGCCGCAGGCGCCGGTGTAGTAGCCCGCGCCCTGCAGCCGCTCCATGAACGTCGTCTCCCAGTGCGGGAGGATCGGCGTGGTGTCGATCTCGCTCTCCATGTACTGCACACCGTGCTGGTGCGTGTAGCGGCCGGTGTGCAGGCAGGCGCGCGCGGGGATGCAGACGGTGTTCTGCGTGTAGGAGCGCGTGAAGAGCGTCCCCCGCTCGGCCAGCGCGTCGAGGTTCGGCGTCTGGCAGATCTCGTTCCCGTTGATGCCGAGACTGTCGTAGCGTTGCTGGTCCGTGGTCACGACGATGATGTTGGGTCGCCCGCATCGGTCCGGCATGGCTTCATCTCTCCCTGTTAGCGACTGAGCGCGATCTCGCCAATCAGATCGCCGGGTCCGGTCGAGATCATCCACGACTGGGCCTTCTCTGGTGTGAACGCTTCCCGGACGAGTCCGCGATTCGCGACCTGTCTGACTTCCCACTCCATGCGATCCTTGTAGACGCGGAACACCCGGAAGGCATTGGGCCATTCCGCGAAGCCTGCGTTCTGGACATGTGTGATGCCTTCCAGCGTATTGACCTGGTTCCAGTGGCTGTGCCCGCTGAGGGTGGCGATGACGTTGGGCGCTTCCTCCAGGATCGCGAGCACCTCTGCGGAGTTGACGCAAACGCTCCCGCGCATGAGGTGCCCGCAGGAGCTTGCGCCGGGGCGGTCGTAGAAGCCGTAGTGCCACATGACGACGGTCGGCGTCTGTGTATCCGCGGCGAGCGTGTCGCGCAGCCACTGTAGTTGCCCGTCCGGCAGGCCGATGCCCGCGTAGTTGCCCGCCTCGTAGCTATCCGTGATCTGCCCGTCTTTTGTGCGCCAGTAGGAGGCGTCCAGTACGATGAAGCGCAGCGGACCGCGCTGGAGCACGTAGTTGGTCTCGCCGCCGGGAAACAGCTCTGGCACCAGTTCGAGCATGTCGGCCCTTGAGGAGGAGTGGTAGGCGTCATGATTGCCCACACATCCGTAGATGGGCAGGTCTGTGGTTCCGAGCACGTCCGCAAGCAGCTCAAACTGCTCGCGCGTCGCGCCGTTGACCATGTCGCCTGCGATCAGGATGAAGTCCACGTTCTCGGCCTTGAGCGCCTCGAACTCCCCCGGCAGAGCCTCGGCGGACGGCTCGGCCATGATGACGTTCTTGTACGGCCAGCGTCCCCTGGCCAGGTGCGTGTCAGCCACCAGCGCGAAGGTCATCGCAGGCGTCTGCACGGGACGCGCGGTCGGTGTGATCTGCAGCTCGACGAACTCTCCGGCGGGCCTGAAGTACGGTCCCGCGACGGTCAGATAGTGCCTCCCGGCGGGCAGAAGCCACTCGGGCAGGTCCACGCGCTCCGGAGGCGGCGTGCCCTCGATGTCCGGAACGGCCTCTCGCGTGGGGAGAGGGCCCCACGCGGGCGCCACGACCATGGGCGCGCCGACGAGCGTCGAGTTGCTGAGGATATACGCACGCAGGCCCGGTCGCAGGTCCAGGTCGGGCTTCAGCAGGACGCTGCCGGTCACGTACACCGGCTCGGCGACGTCCACTGCGAAGGTGAGGAGACCGTCCGGAGGGATCTGCAGGCTCGGGGCGTCGGGCGAGGTCACGTCAGTGCGCGCCAGGTCGGCTGCGAAGGCCCCGTTGGTCGCGTCCAGACGAAGCAGCTTCCTCGGTTCGAGGCTGACCGCACGTGCGTCGGCCTGGCTGCGGAGGAGCCGTTCGACCTCCGGGTAGACCTCGATGGGCGGATCGGGCACGACCGTGGCGACGATGCGCACGTCGTCGAAGCAGCTCGCCGAGGTGCAGACCATCGCCAGCATGACATCGGTGTTGGTGTCGTGCCACTCCTCGGCCCGCACTGTCCCGGTCAGCTTCACCCACTCACCGGCCTTGCCGCCGGCCACGGACGCGATGGTATACCGGCGCTCGCCGTCGCTTGCGGAGATGTAGAGCTCGACAGCGCCATCGGTTCCGGCGTTCACCCACGCGGAGAATTCACAGTCGGTGCTGCGGTCGATCACGCCATCGAGCCTGAAGTAGGCGCCGCCTCTGGTCTTGGTCGGGGTGACGCGCAGCGAGACATCGCCCGAATGTGCGAGCGCGTTTTCAGCCGCATATGTGGCCTGGTAGGTGTGCAGGTCGGGGATCTCGCCCTCGAAGCCTTCTACGAGCATCGGGGCGTCCTCCTGTGCCAGTACGCCGGGAGCCGGCGAGCAGAGCGCAAGCATTACCCCGTAACATGTCAGGGCGGCGCGCCAGAATCTCGGATGTTCACGGATCATGTCGCTGAGATCTCCTCGCAAGTCACTTCCGTCACCCCGGAGCGGATGGAAGCGGTCGGAGCGGTCCGCAGATGTGGGCCGTCGGCGACGCCCCTACGCGTCCCCTGTCGGCCCCTCCGCCGGCTTGTAGGTCGAGTGTGGGCAGTCCTTCGAAGCCGCGAGTTTGCGGCCGGGCATCCCCACCGGGCTGCAACCGCAGAAGAAGCTCTCCGGGCGCTGCCCGAGTGCATCGGTCATCTCATCCCAGATCTCCCGCGATTCGGTGCTCACATAGAGCGGGACCTCCTCGTCCCAGCGCCGCACCTGATCGGTCAGATAGTGGTAGATCTCGGCGCGCACGTCGTGGGGGAAGGGCCCGGTGATGACGCCCTGCATCTCCTCGGCCGCGTCCCACGCGGCCTGCACGTACTCCTGGTCGAGCAGGTCGAGGTTGAGCTTTGACGCCAGGCTCTCGATCGTGTTCCACATGACCACACAGAAGCCGATCGACTCGGGGTTGGTGAGCTTGCACATCTGCTCCAGCAGGTCCGCGTAGTCCTCACGCCAGTTGGCCATCGGGATCATTGGCTTGAGCTTGAAGCGCACCGGGATGCCCATCGCCTCGCACTTCGCGGCCGCCTCGATGCGCTCGATGGCCGGCCCTGAGCCCGGCTCGAGCTCTCGTGCCATGCTGTCGCAGCTTGTGCTCCAGATGCCGATCAGTCGGTCACGGTGCTCGACATCCTCCAGCCAGTCGACGTTGGCGCTCGCCGAGTGGAAGTAGCCGTAGCGGTCAAGCTCTCCCAGCTTCGCAGCGTAGCGGCCAATGACGTCGTACTCGGGCTCCCACGCGATGTGGTCGGCGCCCCAGCCGATCATGCGGAAACACTTCTGCCAGGGCCGCTCCGCGGCAAGGCGGGGGACCACAGTGTCCATGAAGTCTTCCATGTTCAGACCGATCGCGGTGTAGAAGCTAGATTTGCCTGTCCCGCAGTACTGGCAGCCGTGCGGGCAACCGGCCATCGTTCCGAAGTCCTCCGTGGGCCAGCAAACGTAGTTCTTATCCCAGTCATCCTGCCGCTGGTGGTACTTCTGGGTCGGGTTGATGTGGCCGAGGAGTTGGTGCACCTGGCTGAGCCCGGTGCCCTCGGGGAGGCGCTCGACGATGTCCTCGTACTCGGGCTTGGTGCCGTCGAGGTCTTGCACGGTGAAGACGACCGGTCGCGCCCACGGCCCCCAGGGCTCCTCGAAGACCATGTCCGCGTCCCACGCAGTCCGCAGGTCTGCCAGCACCTCGGGGACATCGTCGCTGCTGAACTCCTGCACGCCGGTGTCCGGGACCTGCATCGCCCCTATCATGCGCTCCATGCGCGCAACCATGCGCGGGTCGCTCTGGACCTCGTCAAGATAGTACACTCGAACCGGATGGAGGTTGTACACGCCCGATCACCTTCTGCCTCGTCAGTTGGTTATCCGCGCGCGAGCGCGGCTGGCAGGCCGACGGGAGTCGGTTCACCCTTCGTCGCTCATGACCTTCGGATGCGGGGTCTTCAGCACGAGAAATGTCAGCAATTCGTCGCCGGCGTTGCTCACGAGCATCGGCGTCTGGAACGCGACCTGCAGCGCCTCGCCATGCTCGACGATGTGCTCGCCGGCGTCCTCGTCCTCGAACTTGAGCGTGCCGGTCAGCGGCACGAGCAGCACGTTGGAGTTGGCCAGGTGGAACGGCAGCGACTCGCCCGGCTGGAGCCGGATGCGCATGATCTGCATCGGGTCCGTCTCGTAGACAGGCCCGAGCTCCGGGCCGCTGTCGAGCATCAGATCGATCTTCTTCGGTGCATCCATCCTCATCGTCCTCCTCTGAGTATGCTACCGCGCGACCTCTTCGAGCAGCCGCCTGCGCACCTCCTCGAAGTGGCTGCTGTCGCGGGTGTAGTCGGCCATACTGGTGATGAGCTTGTCGCAGAGTATGCGGCTGAAGCCGTCATGGCCGCGCTGCGCCGCGAGCATCGTCAGCAGTTCGTGGTCCTCGATGCCATCGCGGATGTTCTCGAGCCGCACGGTGCTCAGCGGCCCCTCAGGCCCGGCCACGATCAGGCAGCCGTCACCGTTGGCGGTGCGGTAGGACTGCGGGTCCCAATCGGTCTTGTTGCGTCCCGTGACGCTCATCGGCGCCTCCGCGTTCGGCCAGCGGCTCATCGTGTAGTAGAGGAAGCCCTCGGCACGCTGCTGGTAGGTCATCCACCAGAGCAGGCGCGGCTCGATCGCCGGATACTCCACGAACCAATTCGCGTACGGGTGCTCGGGGCCGATGCAGATGTACCACCAGACGTGTGTGCCGCGCTGGCGGGCGGCGGTCGCGGCCTGCGCGTCATAGCGCGAGGTCAGCGGCACCCACGCGTCCACGATCCCGTCGAGACCGCTTTCGAAGCCGTAGGTGTTGTCGCGCGAGGTGGTAACCAGCGGGATCTCCGGGTAGTTCGCCTTAAGGAAGCCGCCGACGCGGCGGACCTCGGGGTAATACTCCGCGCCGCGCTCGTCCCAACCGTAGAAGTAGCCCTTATCGAGCAGGCCCTCCCCGCGCAGGCGCGCCACGTACGGGTCGAGTTCGGCCTTGAGCGCCGCGAGCTGCTCGTCGCTCCAACCGGCTCCGTCCTCCGAGCGGCGGATGTAGCGCACGCAGAAGGCGTTGAGCTGATCACGCTCGTCGAAGTGCTTGAGCATGTCGATATCGTGGAAGCCGCGCTGGTAGATGTCGCTCGGGTTGATGCGGTGGTCGGCCATGCACTGGCGGAACTCGAAGAGCAGCTCGTCAGTGCAGGCGTCTCCGTAGGTATTCGCGATCATGCCCTCGTAGAGCGCGAAGGCGGTCTTGATGGTGGTGCTGTCGGGGAGCGTGACATCGTGAACGTCTACGATCAGCGGCAGGTGGCCGGGTCCATCGTGGCCCGCGCGGTGGACCAGCAGGTGCCCGCGGTAGGTGCCCGGGAGGGTCTCTTTCGTCGAGTGCACGTTGATCCACACCGGCATGCACTCGTAGGGCTCGGCGATCATCTCGCCTCCGGGGAGTTGCTCGGAGGGGATCAGCGGGTCCGGCCACCAGCCCACGAATGGCACCTCATACATGCCGGGGTGCTGCGTCTTCGCGTAGCCAACCTGCATGATCTCGACGCTGCCATCGAAGGTCTGGCCCGTGTCGGCGTGTGTGAGCTCGCCCATCTCGAAGCGCAGCCGCTCCTGTTCGCGCGCCAGCGCGACGATCTGCACGCCCTCGGTCTCGTTGCGGGCCATGTCGATGTCGGGTGTGCGCGCGCTCACCCGAGTAAACCCCAGACGCAGAGGCGGCCGAGAGTGCAGCATAACCTTCGTCGTGGTCGGCTCATGCCAGTACATCATCTCTCTGCGGGCGAATTCCGGCGAGACGCGCATGTAACCCAGCGGGATCACCGACGGCGCGGCGTTCGGCCGATCCAAGTCCTTGATGCGGGCCGCGACGTTGTAGAGACCCGGCTCCGCGGGCTCACCCTCATCGGTCACCGCGTCCCACTGCCAGTCAATCTCCTGGCCGGTGCCTGTGGCGGACGCGACCACGCGATCAGCCCCACCCAGGATGTCAATCGTCCACTCGCCGGGGCGGCTGAGGCTGCCCGTCACCTGCACCTGCCCCCAGCCGAGCGGGTCGTGGGCGAAGATCAGGTCGCCCGCGCCTATGGGGTAGGCCTCCAGGCGGATGTTGTCGATGAAGAGCGTGGCGGCGCTCGGCGGGCGGGTCATGTAGAGGTGCATGCGCGTGACGATGGCGAGATCGAACTCGCCGGGCGCCTGCGTCAAATCGACGCGAAACTGCGCGTCCTGCCCCGGCTGGAGCATCAGTGGCGTCTGAAAGTGCTCGCCGGCGCCATCGTCGAACTGCACCTTCAGCTCCGCGGGCGCCTCGGCCTCGCAGTACACGTCGAGGACCAGCGCGCCCCAGCTCGACCAGTCGGCGGGGAAGAGGCCCGCGTCGGCCTGCAGGATCGCCGCCGGCCACTGCTCCGCGCCCTCGACCCACTTCGGGTAGTCGAGGCGCAGGGCATGGCCGCCATCAGTGGCGTGTTCGGCGACGACCTCGCCATGCACGCTCGTCCGCAGCGACCACGCATCGAGCGCGTTGGGTGCTTCGAAGCTGTCGATCACGTGCGTGTCAATCGGCTCCGCCGCCATGCAGCAGGTGGCGGCCAGGATGGCGAGTGCGGTCGTGAGTAGACGCATGGTGAATGCCCCCTGTGTGCATGATGGTTGGTCTATTACGAACGGCGACGGGCTGGAAGCCCGTCCGCTATAGGACGGAGAGTCAAGGGCTTGGTGTGAAGAATTGTTGGCCGCTGGTGTGGGCGGCCGGTTCTCGATTGTGCCGGGCCCGACAGTCCGC
>JALGSW010000099.1 GCA_029821635.1 Candidatus Zipacnadia bacterium | reverse complement strand
GCCCTCCTGGGCGACGGCGACGGTGGAGATGAGCGCGAGCACGACGACGATGATCGTGCGCATGAGCGACCTCCCGGACGGATTTGGCTGCCCACGGTATTTCACGGACGACGGCCGCGAGTCCTCTCACCGGAAGGTCGCGTGCCCTCGCGCGGGGAAGGCCCTGCCCGTGAGAGGAGCGACCGCCTGATGACCGCTGACGAACGCGCCCCGCTGCGCGTGGGGCTGATCGGTTGCGGAGGGATCGCCGGCAACCACCTCGCGGGCTACCGCCTCGTCGAGGAGGCGCACCTCGTCGCCTGCTGCGACGTGGTGGCCGGTAAGGCCAGCGAGTTCGCCGCACGCGCCGGCATCACCGACGCGTACACCGATTACGAGGACCTCCTCGCGCGTGATGACGTCGACATGGTGGACATCTGCGCGATCGACGAGGTGCATGCCGAGATCGCCATCGCCGCGCTGCAGGCGGGCAAGCACGCGCTGATCGAGAAGCCGTTCGCGATGAGCGTGGCTGAGGGCGAGGCGATCATCGCCGCCGCGCGCGAGAGCGGCTGCAAGGCCATGTGCGCGCAGAGCCTGCGCTGGCAGCCGAAGTGGCGCGCGATCAAGCGCCTCGTGGACGACGGCCGCATCGGCCAGCCGGTCTACGTGCGCTACACGGAGCCCTCGGCGCCGTTCTGGCGGCCGGAACAGATCGACGCGTACCGCGACCGCGCGCCCGAGTGGCTGCTGATCCACAACGGGATGCACTCCTTCGACCTCATGACCTGGATGCTCGGCAGCCCGCCGATCCGCGTCCACGCGCGCTCCCATCCCGGCCAGGAGTGGCTGCCTGTCCACGAATACGTGAGCTGCGTCACGCGCTTTGCCTCGGGAGCCGTCGCGCACACCGAAGAGAACCGGATCATGCCGCCCGGCTACGGCCTCGGCAACGAGATCCTGGTCGTCGGCACCACCGGCACGATCGACAAGACAGATCGGCTGACCAGTTCGGGCGACATCTCCGACGAGAACGGCTACCACCTGCTCGCGCCCGGCAGCACCTACACACTCACCGACCCGGACATGCCCTTCGCCTGCGAAATCCGCGAGTTCGCCCGCGCGGTACTCAATGACACCGCGGTGCCGATCCCGCTGGAGGAATCGCTGCAGGTGCTCAAGGGGCTGCTGGCCGCCGCGGAATCGCTGCGAACCGGAGAGGCGGTGAGCATCGATGCGTGAGCCGATCAGGTGCGCGGTCATCGGCTTCGACTACGGCCATCAGAGCGCGTTCGGCACGGCTCTGCGCGACGACGCGAACGCGCAAGTCGTGGGCGTCGTGGAGACGCCCGATGCGCCGGAGGAGGCGCGAGCGCGCGCGCGCGACTTCGCAGAGAGCTGCGGCGTCGCGTACTTCGACGACCCGTGGGCGCTGATGGACGCAGAGGCCCCCGAGGCGGTCTCCCTCTGCCTGCCGCCAGCGCGTAATCCGCAGGTCGTGGCGGAGATGGGCGCGCGCGGGGTGCATGTGCTCAGTGAGAAGCCCCCGGCCGCGGACGTGGCGGGCACGCGGGCGATCGTCGAGGCCGTGCGCGCGAACGGCATCCGCTTCACCTTCGGCTTCCACGCCGCCCGCTTCGCAAGGCCCATCGCGAAGGCCATCGGCGCGGTGCGCGGCGGGCGCGTGGGCGAGGTCCGCATCCTCAACGGCACGCACCTGCAGGTGAAGGGCCCGCGCTACACCATCTCCGTCGAGGAGGCGCACCGGCGCAAAACCGCGGGCGAGCCGTCCGTCGGCGAGCTGGCGAACCACGGCGGCTACGTCTTCCTCGCGTTCAGCGCCTACGCGGGCGCGCCCGTGCGCTCGGTCTACTGCGAGCAGGATGCGTTCTTCTACGAGAGCTACGCGATCGCGGGCATCGAGGACCTGTCGGTGGTGAGCCTGGAGTACGCGAACGGAGTGGTCGCGACCTGCGTGGTGGGCCGCACGACCACCAAGTCCCTGCCGACCACGGACGTGCGCCACGAGGTCATCGGCAGCGGTGGCGTGCTGCACGTGAACGCGATTGCCGAGCACATCAACGTGTACGGTGACTTCACCGACGGGGACGAGTTTGACCGCGGCGGCTTCGACACGCCGACCTTCGGGCCGGAGTCGTGGCGGCTCTACGTGGACGACTTCCTGCGCGCGATCATCGACGACCGCGACCCGGAGCTGACCGCCGAAGACGCGCTCGAGTTCCAGCGCACCCTCGAAGCGGCCTACGAAAGCGCCGCGACGGGGCAGGTCGTGGAGATCGAGTAGTCGTTTGTCGTTGTAGGACAGGCTTTCCAGCCTGTCAGCCGTTGGCCTTGCAGTCAGTGTCGACGACGGCAGGCAGGAATGCCTGCCCCGCGAAAGGCACTGGATGAACGTTATCGGGGGCGCGATGAACGACAGACAGGCTGGAAAGCCTGTCCTACCAACGACCACGGGAGTGCTATCATGACCCGCACATTCGCCGTCCTGATCCTGCTCGCCACTATCGCCGCCGGCCCCGCGTTCGCGGAGATGACGCTCGCCCGTGGCGGTGAGACCGACTACGCGGTCGTCGTCGATCCAGACGCCATCGCCCCAGAGAAGCACGCGGCTGCCGAGCTCGCCGGCTTCCTCGGACAGGTGACCGGCGCGCAGTTCGAGGTCGTGGAGAGCGCCGTCCCGATCCGCCGCCCGTGTCTCTACGTCGGCCCCGGCGCCGCGTCGCGCGAGATCGCGCCCGACCTGCCCTACGACGCTCTCGCGCCCGACGGCATCGTGATCGAGACGGTCGGCGCCAACATGGTCCTCGCCGGCGACCGCCCGCGCGGCACGCTCTACGCGGTCTACACGTTCCTCGAGGACACCGTCGGCTGCCGCTGGTGGAGCTCGAAGGCCGGCTTCATCCCCGAGCTTGCGGACCTCACAGTGCCCGATCAGCACGTGCGGTACGTCCCCGCGCTGGAGTACCGCGAGACGTTCTGGTGGGACGCCTTCGACGGCGACTGGGCCTGCCGCAACAAGTCCGTCGGCAACCGCCCACGCCTCGAGGAGCGCCACGGCGGCGGCATTACCTACGAGGGCTTCGTGCATACGTTCAACCGTTTCATCCCGGACGCGGAGTTCGCCGAGCACCCGGAGTGGTTCAGCGAGCGCAACGGTGAGCGCCTCGGCGGCCCCGGCGTGCGCAGCCAGCTCTGCCTGACGAACCCCGAGGTGCTCGACACGATCGAGGCGCGCGTCCGCGAGCGCCTCGCCGCCAACCCGACCGCCCGTATCGTCTCGGTCTCGCAGAATGACTGGGACAACCACTGCCTGTGCGCCGACTGCCTCGCACTGGAGGAACAGGACGGCTCGCCCTGCGGCCCGCTCCTGCGCTTCGTGAACGCCGTCGCCGAGCGCATCGGGCCGGACTTCCCGGAGATCGCGGTGGATACGCTCGCATACCAGTACACCCGCAAGCCCCCGGCGAACGTTACACCGCTGCCGAACGTGATCGTGCGCCTGTGCAGCATCGAGTGCAGCTTCCTCCAGCCGCTCGAGAGCGAGGCGAACGCGACCTTCGGCGATGACATCCGCGGCTGGAACGAGATCTGCGACCGGCTCTACGTCTGGGACTACACCACCAACTTCGGCCACTATCTCCTGCCGCACCCGAACCTGCGCGTGCTCGCGCCGAACGTGCGCTTCTTCGTCGATCACGGCGTGAAGGGCGTTTTCGAGCAGGGGGCGTATCAGTCGCCCGGTGGCGAGTTCGCCGAGCTCAAGGCGTGGATGCTCGCGAAGCTCCTCTGGGACCCGTCGCGCGACGGCGAGGCGCTCATTGCCGAGTTCTGCGACGGCTACTACGGCCCCGCAGCACCGTTCATCCGCGCGTACATCGACGACCTGCATGACACCGCTGAGGCGACGGAGCACTACCTGCGCATCAGCGGCAACCTCAGCGCGCCCTATCTCACGCTCGAGCTGATGGGTCGCGCGGAGGCGCTCTTCGACCAGGCCGAGGCGGCGGTCGCCGATGAGACCGACCTGCTCAACCGTGTGCAGATGGCGCGGCTGCCAATCCGCTACGTCTGGGCGATGCGCTGGTATGAGTTCGCGGCGCAGGCGCGCCGGGACGGCATCGAGTGGCCCGGCCCGGACGACTACGTCGCGAACGTGCAGGCGTTGCTCGACGTCGCCAGGGCAAACGAAGTCACGAAGGTCTCCGAGCGCAACCTCCTGGACGTCTTCGAGCAGCGCACGGTCGGCCTCGGGCGGATAACAGCGCCGCCGCCCCCGGGCTGCGAAGCGCTCGGCCCGGACGAGTACATCGAGCTGCAGGACACCGCCTTCCGCCTCGCGCACGAAGGCCAGTGGGCGGCGCTCGCGCATGACGAGCTGGCGTCCGATCACGTGGCCTCGCGCATGCCCGGCGATCACCACGAGTGGGCGACGCAGCAGGACCTCGGGATCGCCGGCCTCGACCCGGAGGCGACCTACTCGGTCTACGCGTCGATCCGCGTTGAGGCGACGGCCGACGAAGGCCCGGCCTTCTCCGGCGGCGTCTACGACATCGCGAACAAGCTGACCATCGGGGGCGGGGGCGTGACGCTCGAACAGATCGAGGGCGAGGGCTATCAGACGTACAAGCTCGCGACGGGGAAGTTGCACAATCAGATGTACATCTACGTCGCGCCCCCGCGGCGCCCCGGCGAGGTCCAGGCGGTCTGGGTGGATCGGATGTGGCTGGTGCGCGAGCCGGAGTAGAAGGGGGCCGCCCAGGGCGGTTCGCCGTCGCGGTTCGCCGTCGCCGTTTGCCGTCAGCCGTTTGGAGCGACGCATCTGCTGTTTAGATGCGTCGGCCGTTCGCTCGGCAAACAACCGCAGGCTGGAAAGCCTGCGCCACGAACGGCGTGGATGAGGGCTCGTGGTTACGCCGCACGGCCTTCCCGATTCGCACCCTCAGAGTCACTCGTGGGGCAGGCATTCCTGCCTGCCGCCGTTGTCGTCGCTGGCCGTCAGCCTTCGTCTTCCACCTTGACCCAATCGATCCCCTGCTTCACGTACGTCCCCCCGCCCTCCGTCGACGCCGTGTGGTGTCCACCGCGTTCCGTCCAGAGCTTCACCGGCGTCCCTTTTATGAACCACCAGTGGTTCCACGGCTGGCCGTTGTAGTTGTGGCAGCACTCGGCGATGAAGCCGTCGGCGTCGAAGTCCTCCCACGTCTGCACGCCCTGTTCCGTGTGATACTCGCGCCGCGCGAGCCGCCCGTCCTCATAGAGCAGCCGCCGCACCGCGAAGCCGTCCCGGTCGATGTCATGCCGCCGCACCAGCGTCCCGCCCTCATACCACTCGCGGTGGATCACGCCATCATAGCGATGCACGATCTCCCGCACCGCTTCGGGAGCCACCTTCGCAGCAGTCTCCTCCGCGGGCTGCTCGCCGATCAGCCATCGATCGCGCGTCCACGTGAAGTCCTCGGGCGCCTCTGCGAGCACGCGCAGCGTGACCGGCCCATCCAGCCGCAGCGCGTTCGACGCAGGGCTCTCCAGTCCGGACTGCTCGACCGCGACCGCCGTGTACTCACCGGGCTGCAGCTCCACGCTCCCGCCCGGCGCGACGAGCTGCTCGCCGACCGGTTCGCCGTCGCGCAGCACACGGTAGCCGCGCGTCTCGAAGTGCAGCTCGCCGGGGACCAGTTCGACACGATCGCCCTGCCGCCACAGCCACGGGCGGTCGGGCTCGCGCACGACCGCGACGTACACGTCCGTGCGCCGCTGCCACGGCAGCGGGGTCTCGCGATCCGGCCAGTCCTCACGTGCGAAACGCGCCGGCGTGGACATGCCCGCCCGCTGCTCCTTGGGGATCATCCGGGCGTCGAAGGACGTAACGCTGATGCCCGACCTGAGGTCGCTCGGATACTCCGAGAGCCCCTTGAGCCGCTCCTCGGGCATGGTGCGCAGGCTGCCTGGGCCGGTGTCGTACATCCCGCGCGTCAGGCCCTCGAAGCTCGTGTCGGTCTTGCGTTCGTAGCCGATGATTTCAGTGCGTACGCTCAGCCGCCCGCTCTCGGGGAAGCCCTCGGTGGAGCGCACGTGCAGCCCCGGCCCGGTCGCCGCCGATGCCGTCTGCGCGATGCGCGTGAGCGGCCCGTCTCGCAGGTCGTAGGTGCTCACGAAGCATATCTTCGTCCCGTCCGGGCTGCCCTTGGCGTCGCAGTCGTAGTTCCCGCTGTCGCCGGAGTACTGATAGGTCGTCGAGTCGTGGATGTATGACAGCGCCTCTGGCACCACGGTCCAGCCGCCACCCGAGCGCAGGTCGGCGAAGGTGATTGACCCGGTCGCGCCCGATCCTACGAGGTAGCGGTCGGTCTTCGCACCGCGGCAGATGTCGCCGGCGAACGTCGCGGCGAGGTAGTGCTGATTGCTCGGGAAGGGCTCATCCCAGCGCCGGCCCTTCATCGGCTGATTGCCGAAGAGGTACCACTCGCCCCCGCCCGACCACGACTGGTGGCACTGCTGCAGGCACGTGCTGGCGACGCCGAGGTTCGAGCCGTCCGGGTCGAAGGACACACGCGTGGGTTTGAAGGGCTCGAAGTAGTTGCTGACGCGCGTGAAGACCTTCGGGTGTTCGGGGTTACCCTCGAGCTGCCCGCCGACCTCCAGCGGCAGCGGCGTGCCACCGTTGATCGGTACGGCCGCGCCCGCCATCCCGGTACCGTCGTCGAGTGTGACGCGGCTCGCATAGATATATCGATCCTGCCAATCGGTGCTGCCGATGTAGCTCGCGTGCCCCTGCAGTTGCGTCAGGCGGTCCCGGTCGAGGTCCCACCACATGATGTTCCAGGGGCTGCCCTCCTCGGGTATCTGCACGAAGAACAGCCAGTTGCGGTGATGCGCCCAGCGCGGCGTGCTTGCCCACTCGAAGGTCCGCACGACCTCGCCGGTCGCGACGTCGATCACGCGCACACGGACCCCACCGTCCTGCCACAAGCCGAACTCGCGGTAGCGCACGGTGCAGACGTAGCGGCCGTCCGGGCTCCAGCAGTCGCGGATGTGGTAGTTCGCCCAATCACGCCACGACGAATCGTTCGTTAACCGCCACATCTGCGTCTGCGTCTTCTGCGGCAGCACGAACTCCTCCCGCTCGGCGTGCGCGGCGGTAAGGGTTAGGACGATGAGGAGGGTGACGGCGACGACACGCCAGCGCGCTGATGTGCGTCGAGCCGTTGCCGTGAGTCGTACGGAGGGGCCGCCTGAGCGACCCCGGTCGAGCGCCAGCGAGATCGGGGTAGCGAAGTCGGCCCGGCCGTTTGCGGTTCGCCGCGGCACATCGCGACGGTTGGTCCTGGTGCGCGGGCCGACTTCGTCGCGCATAAACGGCATGCGCTCCTCAGGCGGCCCCTCCGTACGACGAACGGCACTCGCACGCCGCGTCGCCCAATCGTTCACTCTCATCTCACTCACCCTCCCCTGCCGGCACGAGCGCAATGTAGTCGAGCGCCAGCCCGTCACCGAGGTTCGTCATCCGCAGCGTGTGCTCGCCCGCGCAGAGCTTCAGCGGCGGCCCGAGCCGTCTCGTGTGCCACGTATCCGGCGTGGTTCCGTAGCCACCGGTGCGCGGGAACGCGATCTCGGCGAACTCCGAGCCCGGCGAGGTGCCGTCGATGGTCAGCGCGCGGCGCGTCTCGGCCCCGGCGGTGGCGTAGCGCGCGTAGAGAAGGTAGCGGCCGTCCTCGGCCACCGGCAGCGTCCACTCCAGCCAGTGATCGGGGTCCTGGTGCCACTTCGTGATCATCTTGCCGACGTTCGAGCCGCGATCTGTGACCTCGACGACCCCGCCGCCCTGCGCGGCGAAATCCTCCGCCTGCACCATGACGAGCCCGGCCACCTGCACCTCGTGGATCGGCGGCGGCACGACCTCGACCTCCGCCGATGCGGTCGCGCCCAGAGCATCCTCGACCTCCACGCGCACCGTCCAGCTCTCGACCCACGCGGGCTCGAGCCGCAGCCGCTCGCCCTCGATGGTCCGGCCGCCAGGCAGGCGCCACGTCACGCGGCGGATGTCGCCGTCCGGGTCGTCGGTCACCGCGCGCAGCTCCAGCCTCTGCCCCGGCGCGAGCCGCGCCTCACCCTCGATCTTCACGCTGGGCGCGGATGGCTCGAAGAGATCCCACGGCAGGAAGGCTGCCCACGCCGCCCCCTCCGCGGCGCTGATCACGGCCTCGCCCGGCGTGGTCAGTTCGATCTGCTCGCGCGACGGGTAGAGGAAGACCGCGCCCGGCGCGTCGCCGACGGTCACCGTCACCGGCTCGTCGAGCCGCGCCATGAACGGGTGGAAGGCCGACCATAGCCGCCACGGCTGTCCGGTCGGAGGCACGCTCAACTCGTAGTAGCCCAGCTCCGGCCGATCGACCCGCCAGTGCCCCGAGGCCCGCGCCTCGGCCGCCTCGCCGCCCGGCGCGACCAACCGCGCGCCGGGCGCGTCGATGCGGTTACCATCCATCCCGAGCACCCACAGGTCCAGCGGTGGCCCGAGCTTCAGCTCGGTGACCGGGCCGCCCTGGCCGAGGTCCGGCAGCGGCTCGGACTTGATGCGGAAGTGCAGGGCCTGCGTGCCGGGGAAGCTTACGGTCATACCGAAGGCGAAGCGCTCGCCCTCGGTCTGAGCCGCGTCATCCTGCGCGTTCGCGCCCCCCGCGACCAGCAGGATCACTCCGACGATCACCCACGTGCGCATGCGCATCGCCTCCGGAACGACAGCGAACGACAGACGGGCTGGAAGCCCGTCCTACAGAACGACACGGCGACCGCCCACGCAGCAGCCGTTGCCGTCTCCCTGTGCCAGCCCTTTGCCATATCCTGTGCCGTTTCCTGTTGGCGCGAAGCGCCATCCTGTCGGCGCGTAGCGCCGAATCCTGTTATTGTCGTCGCCGTCCGTCAATCCGCGAGCAGCCTTCCGAAGCGTATCACCCACGCCGTCCGCTCCATCTCGTCCGCCGACGCCTGCAGCAGCTTCGTCACGCGCATCCAGCCCTCGAGGTCCAGCGAGCGGTCCTCCGCGAGGAACTCGTCGAGCGCCGCCAGCGCCGCCTTCGCGCGCGCGACCGTCGGCTCTATGTCCGTCCGGTCCTTCTCCGGCAGCAGTTCGACCCCGCCCGCGATCTCCTCCAGGCCCGTCACGATCATCTCCTGCAGCGCGATCGTGCGCCGCGCGTACGCCGCGCTCTCGATCAGCAGGCTGCGATTGGTGCCCGTCGCGTCGCCGGCGAAGATGAGGCGCCCGAAGCGCTCGGGCGTGTGGAAGCCGCCCATGGTGTCCGACCACGCCGACCACTCGGTCTGGCCGCCCGCGTTGCGGTCGCGGCCGATGTTGAAGCCCCAGGTGGCGCCGGGAGCGCCGAAAGAGTCGAAGCTCTCGAACGCGATCGCGCACTCGAGGTACCACGCGCCCTCGCCGATCGAGCCCGCGGCGCTCCACTGGGCGTTCCAGCCCGCTTCGAAGGCCATGCCGTCGTAGCGCGTGCCGAGCGAATTGGCGGAGAGCTGGTAGTACTTCCCGCCGGGCGGGTCGGGCTGCAGGAAGATCTCGATGGCGTCGTCGCCCATGACGGCGCTCATGTCGCGGGTGGTGACGTTCGCCGCGATATTCCCCGGCTGCGGCTCGATGCAGGTGACGCCGACGTAGAGGTGGGCGTCGTCGTAGACCGCCTGGAAGACGGTCTGCTGGATCTCAACGGGGCCCTTCATGACGCGCGTGAACTGATTGGTCTTCGGCGCGCTCTGCCAGCAGGCGTCATCGAGCTTCCCGTCGATGGCCGGGCGCTGTGCGGCCCGCTGGCACTCGTACATGCGCGTCTCCTGCGCAAGGGCGCAGGTGCAGATCGCGATCGCTACGATGCAACTCATGGTGCGCATCATGTCGATCCCCTCCAGTAGGACAGGCTTTCCAGCCTGTCAATCCAGCTTCGGCCATCCCCGCCGTACACCAGATCTGCCGCTGTCGTATCCTGTGCCGTTGTCGTCAAATCCTGTCGGCGCGCAGCGCCGAATCCTGTTACGGTCGTTGCCGTCCGTCAACCCGCGTCGAAGCTCGCCCGCCCCGTCTGCCCGCTGATGGCATCCCGCGCCTCGATCGTCCACTTCCCAGGCGCGTCGTTGAGCGCCATCGGCACGTACGTCGTCGCCACCCCGCCCGTCACCGACACGTTCCGCGCGTAGTGTTTCCGCTCGACGCCGTCGGGGCCGGTCACGCGCACGTTCACCCACTGCCGCCCCGGCGCGTCGGTGTCCGCGTCGATCTTGATCGACGCCGCCACGATGAGCTGCTGCTCGCGCTCGTTGGCCTCCTGCGTCCCGCGCGTGATCGCGACGCTCACCCCGTTCACCATGTAGGGCAGGCGCCCGAAGAGCATCCCACGCGACGGTACGAACTCGCTCTGCCACTCTCGCACGTTGCCCAGATATTCGCCGGTGCGCATGTCCCACGTGTGCATGGCCTCACGCGCATCGACGGTCGCGGCGCGCGCCGGCTCTTCCTGGCCGGTGCGCCACTTGAGGAAGCCCACGTACTGCGCCGGGCCGTCCGCGTAGCGAACCATCTCCAGCGCCCGCAGCGGCTCGTCGTCCGCGGTCACGCTCACCGGGGGCGTTACGTCGGCCATGGCCATGAGCGCGCGCAGCACCTCCCAGTGTGCGAGCGCCGCGGGCTCGAGCCGCGCTCGGTCGGCGGCCGGGAAGCCGTAGTTGAGCAGGATCGCGCGGCCCTGCCCCACCTCGTTCACAAGCACGATCGGCGCCCCGCCCGCCTCTCCGAGCGCGGTGGCGCCGTTCGCCTGCACCTGCGGGTCCACGTCGAGGTCAGGCAGCTCGATCCGGTGGCGCAGGAGCGCGGTCACTTCGCCGGTCTGGCCGGTGAGCTGCGGCTCGCCCTCCGCGCGCGTGATGCCGAAGAGGTCGTCGAGCATCCCCGGGCTCACCGGCTTGCCGTGCTGATCGTGCGTGCCGGGCGCCACGTCGGCGATGACCGTCCCGCCGGCGTTCACGTAGTCGCGGATCGCCTGCGCCTCGGCGGGCGAGACGGCGCGTGAGGCGGGCATCAGGAAGACCGGGTACTGCTCCGGGTCGATCCCCCGCTCCTCAAGCTGCGCGTAGGCGTAGCAGTCGTACTGCAGACCCATGTCCTCGAGGAGCCGGTAGGTCTGCACCCAGATCCGATCGAGCCGCCCCCACGTGGGGTCCCACGACGACACGTGCAGCGAGGGCTGGGAGTAATGCACAGCGATCCCGTCGTTGAGCCGCTCGGCGGCCATCAGCGCGTTCGCTGAGCCGGCCTGCAACTCCGCGATCTCCTCGCTCGCCCAGCGGAAGGGGTCGTAGACGGTCATGCTCGGCGTCACCGCATCCATCGGGCAGGTGCTTAGGCCGTGGTAGACTGCGTACCACCACACGCTATTGTAGCCGTTGAGGATCGCCCGCCACGGCCAGAGGCGCTCGGCGTCCTCGTTGCGGTGCTCGAAGTAGCCGCCGTACCAGACGCCCAGCAGGTCATCGTCATCGGCGAACGAGCGGACCGGCTCCCACTCTTCAGGCCGCCAGTAGAGCGTGCACATGTCGAAGTTCTGCATCAACTGCCACCAGTCGTTGCCGGAGAAGCTGCTGGTGTCGAAGGGGCCGTCGAAGCCCACTTCGGCGTCCGGGTCGGCCTCGCGGATCGCCTCCCGCGCCCGCCCCATCATCCGCGCGTAGACGAACTCCATGTGCCTGCGGTGGTCCACCCAGCGCGCGGGTTGGTCGGCCTCACGCGCGTCCGCCTGCGTGATCGGCTCGGCCTCTTCGAAGCTCGCGTAGTTCGTCCCCCACGACGCGTTCAGGTCCGCGATGCTGTCATACTCACCGCGCAGCCATTCGCGCAGGTCCGCAACGCAGCTCTCCGAGAAACACACGTCCACCTGCCCGCGCGCGAGGAAGCACTCGTCGCCGAGCGTGTATGCCCGCGGGCGGTAGGGTCCGAGGCCCTCCGCGTCCGTGCGCAGCTTCTCCAGGTGCGTCTCGAGGAAGGCCGGATCGGTCAGGCACGGCTTGCGCACGAGGTCGCTGTCCGAGTACGAGTAGCGCGTCGAATACGGGATCGTGTCGAAGTTGTTGCGCGCGCTCCACGCGTTCCTCTCTGGGTTGATCGAGGAGTTGGTGAACATCTGCACGCCCATCGCCTGCATCTGACGGAGCATCAGCCGCCGCGTGAACTCATTGCCGTTCGCGTCCGCGCTCCAGACCGCGTGGACGAAGCTCCCGCGCGTGCGGTTGATCGGCGTGTAGAGCCAGGCGGTCTCGTGATCGACCTCCGCGCCGCCCGCCATCAGCCGCACGGTCACGTCCGCGCTCAGCGCCAACGGGTTGCTCACGCGGAAGGGCACGCTCGCCTCGGTCTGACCCGCGCCCAGCGCCTGGAACTTGCGCGCGATCACCCTGCCGAGGTTGTCCGTAGCGGTCAGCTCCAGCTCCGAGCCGCCTGCCACACGCCCGGAGATGCCGACGGCGGCGGTCACGACCTCGCCCGGCATCGCCTGCGGGTTGTCCAGCGTCAGCGACGCGATCCCAGGCGTTGAGGTCACCGCGAATGCCGCCGAGCCCCAGTTCTCCACGCCATGCTCGCTGCGCAGCGACAGGTCCGCGAAATAGTTGCCCGCGGGCACCGTCGGCAGGGCGAAGCTCACCTCGGAGCCGCTGACGGGCTTCTGCTCCTCAGCGAACAGGCGCTTGTCCTCGTCCTGCACGCGCAGCAGCGCGGTCAGGCCGCCCGTGGCACCGGAGAGCGTGGCGGTCAGAGCGGTCCGCGGCAACTCCGCGCGCGCGATCGTCTCACCACCCACGCCGATCTCCTCGATCGTGACCGGCGGCTCGCGCCGCGCGGCCCAGAGGATCGCCTTGAGCGCGAGGGACTGGTAATACTCATAGTGCAGCTCGCGGTATGACGTGTCATCGGCGGCGGGGGTTGGCGTGAGGAACAGGAAGCGCGGCTTGTTCGGCCCATGATTGAGCAGAACCATCCGGCCGTCGTGGAACTGCCGGGTCTCGACGACACTGTCAATGCCGAGCTCGCCCCAGACCGGCAGGGCCTGCCACGGCACGCCCGCGGTCACGAAGGGCGCCTCGACCTCGGGCTTGGCGAAGACCCGGTTCATGATGTCATTGCGCCCGATGGCGCTGTAGGAGTGCACCAGGCCGGTCCCGTTGTGGACCTTCTCCATCATCGTGTAGAGCAGGTCGAGCGGGAACATGTTCCAGTTGATGTGCCCGGTGATGATGACGTCGTAGTCGCCCGCGAGCTTCTCCCGCAACTCGGCGATCATGTCCTCGCGGGAGATGCCCTCGGCCAGCGCGTAGTGGCTCGACGATGAGGTCCAGCCGAGTTCGGTGTCCGAGAGCGTCATCACGTAGTCGTAATCGAGGTCGAGGCGTTCGGCGACCTCGATGACCTCCCGCGCGGTGCCGCGCGGCACCACGAAGAGCGCGCGAATCTTCCCGGAGGCGTAGGGTTTCGCCCACGCGATGTGAGGCGAGACGTAGTCCTCGGTGAGCGTGTAGAACGGCTCGCTCATCTCGTAGGCGGCCGCGGCGGCGATGCAGCCGAGGAGGATGGCGCTGATTAGCGCGCCTGCGCAGAGGTACCGGCGTATCATGGGAGTGACCCCCTGTATCCGGTCGGGCTGTCGGTGCCGAGTGGAGGGCAGGTTCGCCCTTTGACGCAGAGGGTCCTTCGTTAGCAGCGCCGCTCCGCCGTCATCCTTCCATTCCTCAAGAACCGTCGTTGCCGTCTCCCCTGCCCTGTCCTGTGCCGTTCTCCTGCTGGCGCGAAGCGCCATCTCCTGTCGGCGCGAAGCGCCGAAGCCTGTTACAGTCGTTGTCGTCCGCCGCAAAGGAGGACTCTCTGCTCGCGGCGCCGAATTTTCTTTATCAGCCGGCCGATCCATCGCAGGGAGGGTCCCTCGCATGCTCTCAGTAGCCATCTGCGGCGCTGGCGGACTCGGCACGCGCCATGCCGAGAATTTCCGCGCGATTCCCGAGACGCAGGTCACGCTCGTCTACGATGTCGTTGAGGACGCCGCCGCGGCGCTGGCGGAGAAGGTCGGCGCGCGCGTCGCGACTGAGGAGGGCGAGCTGTTCGGCGATGACGTGGACGTGCTCGTCGTCACCACTCCTACGCCCCTCCACTCGTACTACACCCTCAAGGCCGCGGAGGCCGAGAAGCACGTCCTCTGTGAGAAGCCCATGTGCCGCACGCTCGAGCAGGGCGAGGCGATGCTCGAAGCCGTGCTTGACTCGGGCATCACCTTCATGGTGGGCCACGTGCTGCGCTGGTTCCCGCAGTATGCGCGGGCCAACGCGCTCATCACCGCAGGCGAAATCGGTGAGGTCGGCGTCGCGCGCACCAGCCGCATCAACACAATGCCCGCGGGCAGCGGGAACTGGTTCCAGGACTACGCGCTCTCGGGTGGCTGCACGCTCGACATGACGATCCACGACTTCGACTGGCTGCTGTGGACCTTTGGCCCGGCCGAGCGCGTCTACTCGGTGGGCGCGCAGCGGCAGATGCCGCCGCTCGACTACGGCCTGACCACGATCCGCTTCGAATCCGGCGCGATCGCGCACGCCGAGGGGAGCTGGGCCGACACCGGCGCGTTCCGCACGAGCTTCGACGTGGCCGGGAGCGACGGGCTGCTGCGTCACGACAGCACGCAGATGTCTACGCTAACGATCCAGCGGCGCGCGGGTGAGGAGGGGCGGGCGGCCGTCCAGGTGCCCGCGAGCCCCGCGGCCAAGTCGCCCTACATGATGGAGGACGAGCACTTCGTGCAGTGCATCATCACCGGCGAGGAGCCCACGGTGACCGTGGACGAGGCGCTTGACGCGGTCGACCTGGCACTCGCGGCGCTCCGGTCCAACGAGGCCGGAGGCGAAGTGGTCGAGCTGTCGTAGTCGTCGTAGGACAGGCTTTCCAGCCTGTCAGCCGTTATCCGTTGACCGGCAACTGGAGGCCAACAATGCCCACCCGCCTGTCGATCATGAGCTTCGCGCATCTTCATGCGGACTTCTACGCCACCGCCATCGGCGCCCTGGCCGACGTCGAGCTGGCCGGCGTGTGGGATGACAACGCGCAGCGCGGCGAGGAGGCGGCGGCGAAGTACGGCACGCAGTTCTTCGCCACGCCGGAGGAGCTGTTCGCGCCCGAGAACGAGATTCGGGGCACGATCGTCACCAGCGCGAACATCGACCACAAGCGCAACGTGCTGGCCGCATGTGAGGCCGGGGTGGATATCCTCTGCGAGAAGCCCATCTCGACGAACGTCGAGGACGCGCGCGCCATGATCGACGCCTGCGAGCAGGCCGGCGTGCAGCTCATGATCTCATTCCCCTGCCGCTACACGCCCGCGTTCAGCCAACTCCTGGAGGCCGTGCGCAACGATGAGCTTGGTGAGATCGTCGCCATCAAGGGCACCAACCGCGGGCAGAACCCGCGCGGGTGGTTCAACGACCCATCGCTGTCCGGCGGCGGCTCGGTGATCGACCACACGGTCCACGTCGTGGACCTGATGCGGGTGCTGCTGGGGCAGGAGGTCGTCAAGGTCTTCGCGGAGATCGACACGGTCTTCGACCCCGACCTGCCCTGCGATGACGCGGGCATCCTGTCGATGAACTTCGAGGGCGGCTGCGTCGCGACCCTCGACGCCTCGTGGTCGCGCCCGGACAACTACCCGATCTGGGGCGACGTGACGATGGAGCTTGTCGGGACGAAGGGCAACGCATCGGTGGACCTTTTCGTCGAGCACGTAGACGCATGGCGCGCGGCCGACTCCACGTTCCTGTGGGAGTCATACGGCCACGACGCGAACGCAGGCCTGATCGCGGACTTCGCCCGCTGCGTGGAGACGGGGGCGCCGGTGCCGATCACGGGCTACGACGGCCTCAAGGCGATGGAGGTCGCGCTGGGCGCCTACCGTGCCGCCGACCTGAACGACCCGGTGGGGCTGCCTCTGCCCTGACGCTCGTTGAAGTTGACGCACTCGCACTGATTCCCTGTGAAACGGGGGATGCATTGTGTATTTCCTGACGCGGTTCAGTGGAATGCTGTTCCTCATCTGCGCGGTGCTGGCGATCGTCCTGAGCATCATGGATACGGCGCCGGAGTTCAACTCCGCCAGGGTCGAACTCGGCGACGAGCCGATCGGCAGCTCGGTCAGGTTCAAGATCGGCTCGGAGATCGTCTTCGACGTTTTCGTAGTCGCCGGCCTGGCGCTGTTCGGCTGGTTCCTGTGGAGTTCGGAAATCCAGCAGACGTGGGCCATAGTCATCACGTTCCTACTGCTCACCGGCTCGATCGTCATCCGGGTGACCCCGGTGTTGCCTATGAGCGTGGCGAGGCACTCACCAGGGATGGCGTTCTGGGGGGCGCTGGTGATCGACGACTACTATCCCTCGCCGCTCAAGGTCACGAATCAGGCGCGCAAGATCACGGCCTACCCCGCGAACGAGTACTACCTGCTGGCGGTCACCGAGCCGAAGCTGTCGGGCAATGAGGCGCATCCGGGTGAGGCGGTGGCGCTGGACTTCAACAAGGCGCAACCGGCCCATGCCCAGTTCTGGGCGGCGGGCTGGCAGGGGGCGCAGATCACGGGCACGCTCGCCGGCACGCGCACGATTCTCGACTATGACTTCGAACGCGTGGTCTACTCCGTCCCGCACCTGATGGTGCAGAAGGTCGAGCAGGTCGGCGCCCGCAACCAGGGGCAGTAGCTGCCGCCCTGGAGCCCGTGCGCCGTCCGCCGGGGGTATGACCCATCGACGAGGGACTGGACGCCCAGCTCGCGATCGCGGCTACCATCCTCATCGTCCTGCTGCTCTTCGGGCAGGTCGTGCTGATGGCGGTTCATCTGTGGGCGCCGATGGCGCGCACGGCCGAACGCCTGACGGTCGATGAGGACGCGCCGCTCTACGAGGGCCCGGACGCCTCCGGCCGCGAAGTGCCCGCAGCGGATGCGCCACCACCCGCTCCCGGGCCGTGGCGCTGGGCGGCGCTGGCGATGACGCTGGTCGGCGCGGTCGCCGGCATCTTCGCGGCATGGCGCGTGCATGACGGCAGCGCCGAGCGTAACCGCTGGCTTGCCGTGCTGGTGATCGCCAGCCTGGTCGTTGCGTGGGGCGTCTTCACCTTCCGCCTGATCTCCCGCGCACCCGAAGTCTTCCAACGGCTCTAACGGCGGCAGGCAGGATGCCTGCCCCACGAAGGGGATGGCGCTCTCCGCGGCAGACTTCCAGCCACCTGTGGCGCAGGCTTCCAGCCTGCGGTCTTGCCGTTGCCGTTCGCCCTGTTCCGTTTGCAGGATAAGATAGGACGGGCTTCGGCTTACATTATGCGTTCGGAGATGCGAGGGAGTACGGATGGGTTGCGGGCTCGGTGTGCGAAAAAAATGAGCGGTGAGTGGTGCGCGGATGCCCGCACGAGGCCACAGCCTCGTG
>JALGSW010000098.1 GCA_029821635.1 Candidatus Zipacnadia bacterium | reverse complement strand
CCTGTCGGCGGGCATGCTCATGGACCTCCTCCGTCGATGATCGCTCATCGACAGATACGACACCGAGGCCCTTAGAACCTTCTTGCACACCCGAATAGGCGCATATCTTAGGTTTCCAGCCTGTCAGCCCTGATGAGAAGCGAGATCCTCTGCCGTTCGTGGGGCAGGCATCCCTGCCTGCCGACGTTGCGGTCCCAACGACGTGTACGACTGACAGGCTGGAAAGCCTGTCCTACAACAGCCATACAACGACGCTACAACGACGCTACTTCAGCGCATACCGCTCATCCCTCGCAGGCAGGCGCGGGAGGTCCTCAGGCGCCCGCCACGGCTCCTCGCAGCTCACCGTCAGTACGCCGCCGCTCAGGCTCGCGCGCATTGCGGCCCCGTCCAGCGTCACGTCCGCCTCCGGCAGCCCCCCTCGCACAGTCAGCGTCCCGCCATCGATGCTCAGCGCCAGCGACGGCTCTGCGGCGGCGCTCACCTCGATCAGCGTCGCGAAGAGCGCGCTCTGGCCTACGGTCGGCCTGATGATGCGCTCGAACTTCTTCAACGGCCCGTCCGCGAACGGGTACGCGCCCGCCGCGAACTCCGCATCCCAGCTTGCGTTCGTCCACTCGCCCAGCTCCGTGTCCGCGTCGCGCTCGAAGCTCAGGTGCATCCACCGGTCCTGCTGAGCGCAGGTGAGGAGGCCGTCCTCGATCGCCACCTCGCCGAGCATGTTGAGCTGGCAGCGCAGTTCGCGCACGCCGCGGCCAACGTTCGCGCGATCGACGATCAGCACTCCCGTGCCCTCAATCCAGACGATCGTGCGCAGCCAGTCCACGCCGTCGTAGCCGGCGAGGGCGCTCTGCAGCAGCGTCAGTGGGCCGGAGGTCTGCGCGGTCAGCAGCGCGCAGAAGGGCGGCGGCAGGGCAAGCTCGCCATCCTCGCCCACCACGAGCAGCGTGTTGTGATCCTGCGGGCCGAGCTGGCGCAGCGAGAACGCCTTGCCCGCCGCCGAGACGCCGCTGGGCTTGCCGTAGGCGTTGTCCACCAGCCACACACGCCCGGCGGCCGTGTAGCGGATGATCGCGTTCTGATCGTAATGCCCGTGGCTGCCCGCGGTGAAGCCGTCGAGGAGCAGGTAGGCGTCCTCCGGACCGTGCCCGTCGCGCAACGCGGCCTTGTCGTAGACGTACATGCGCGGCATCTCGGGCGCGGCCATCTCCCGGATATGCTCGGGGAGCGGCAGCACGTCGAGTGTTGGCGGCTCCTGCGGCTGCTCGGGCGCGACGCGACTGGAGCCGTGGATCTCGCCGAGGAAGCCGCCGATCCAGGAGTTGCTCGAGCCCGGCGCGGCTGCGTAGAGCTTCTCCGCCCACCACTGCGCGCCGGGGTCGCCGGCCCTGCCCGCGATCATCTCCAGCACCGACGCCTGCCGTGAGCCGGCCGACAGCGGCTGCCCCACGTCGCCGAAGTCCACGGGCTGAGCGAGGTTGTCCGTGGTGGCGATCAGCCCGCGCACCATCTCGTCCAGCACGCCGTTGGCCTGCAGATCGTCCTCACCGTTCCAGGCGTCGTACACGAGCTTGTGCGTGGGGACGAGCCACTGATAGCCGTTCGCGTCCTCGCGGTGGCGCGAGAGGCGCTCGATCGGGCCGGAGAAGACCGTCTCGGCGGTCGCGAGCCACTCCTGCGCGTCGGGGATGTCGTAGTAGTCGCCGAAGTAGCGCCCGCCCATGGAGAGCGTCAGGCCGGGGAAGGTCTCGTGGTTGTGGCGCAGACGCCCCTCCTCGACCGGCCAGCGCTCGCGCCGGTAGCCCTCGCAGGTGCGCACCGAGGCGAGCAGGAAGTTCGTGATGATGAGCCGCTCCTCATCGCTGAAGACATCCTCGTGCTCCAGCAGGTCCCAGTAGAGGATCGTCTCGTGCACGCTGAAGTCGTAGTCGGCGAGGTAGCTCGCCCCGCCGGGGAAGTTGGTGTGGTAGTCGATCAGCGCCAGCAGGAGGTGGCGGTTCAGTTCGAGATAGCGTCGGTCGCCTGTCAGCCGGAAGAGCTTGCCGGCGAGCGCGCCCGCGATCATCGGCCCGCGGTTGTAGATGTCGCCCTCCGGGCCACCGCAGTCGAAGCATGAGGCCAGCCAGTGCGCGAACTCCCCCAGGTCGTCGAAGTGCTCCATCATGTAGACGCGACCGCGGAACGCGGTCTCCGCGAAACGCTCCTGCCACTGCTCGAAGCTGCCGATCCGCGCGAGAGCCTCGGGGCCGGGATGGACCTCCTCCACCGGGCCAAGGATGACCTGGCGGTTACGCAGGCTCAGGCTCGCGCGCAGCGCCGCCAGCGCGGCCTCCTGCGTCTGCTCGTCCGCCGCGATCTGCACGATGTTGTGCCCGAGGCCCGCCGGGTTGTGCACCGTGCCGAGCAGCCAGCCGCCGGGGCCGGGGAAGCGCCGGTCGGCGTCCAGCCAGCCGCGGTCGGCCAGCAGCGCCGCCGCCTCGTTCTCGTGCGCGCCGCCGACCACGATCGCGTGCGACGCTGCGAGGTCGAGCAGGTCGAACTCGCTCGCGTCGATGACCGGTGGCGGCGGCCCGCCGAGGTCCTGCACCATCTCGCAGATCGCGCCGGCCACGCCGCACAGCTTGCTGCGAGCATCGGTGAAGATGCGCGCGGTGGAGACGCTTCCTGCCGCCAGCTCGGTCTCGATGCGCTTCGGCGCGAGCGTGCGGATATCCAGCGCGGGCACGGGGAACATGCCACGCTCGCGCAGGTGCCGGTCCAGCGCCTCCTCGCCCTGCTCATCGAGGATGCGCCGCTCGGCGTCATCGAGGTCCACGATGGTCGGCGTGCGCGCGGTCCACGTCGGGAACTCGCCGATATTCTTGCGCAGATTGAACCCGTGCGCGCGGTAGAGTGGCTCCAGCCGATCGACTGAGAATGGCATCTGATGGGCCTCCATTATGATTGTGCGGGGCTACGGGCGGGTCGTTGGTCGTTCGCCCCCTCTTCCGGCACCTATGCATTACACACATCTTGCAGCCGGTCGTAGATGTCGTACGGAGGGGCCGCCCTCGCGGCGATGCGCCAGCATCGACGTGAGGGTGACGCCTGCGCGTCGTTTGCGCAGGTGTCAGGTTCCACCCCGGCCCGCCGTTCGTCGTCCGCCCGGTCCTGTCTCGACCGTCTATCGGTAGTCCGTGGGCCGGGGTGGAACCTGAGGCGCTGGCGCGCCTCACCGCTCGCTGCGCTCGCGGCGGCCCCTCCACACGGCTTACGGCGTCTTTTCGGTCCCACTCCGCGCTCTGGCAAGATGTGTGTAATGCATAGCCGCGCCGGAGAGGGGCCGGGGGGAGAGACGTTAGTCGCTGGACCTCCCCCGCAGCCGTCAGCCGTTCGCGGTGCGAAGAAGCTTCGGCACAGCGAGGGCCGTGACCTGCCGCGGGGGGCGTCGTTGCCCAGCCGTATGGAGTGGAGACAGCTCGCCCCGCGAGCTGCCTTCAGCCGCTCCGATGCCCCCGGCAACAGCAAACAGCAACAACCGACGCATCCAGACGACAAGAGATCGCGCAGCGATCTCCATGCGTCGCTCCGAACGACGACGGCAACGGCATACGCGAAAGGTCCCTCCCCTCCTCGCGCCGAACACATCACCGTCGCGTCGATGATTGCCGCCATCGGAGGTCGCCCCTCATGGAGAAGCTCAACCGCTTCGGCCGCATGATGCAGGAGTTCATGGTGCGCAAAGTCCGCACGATCAGCGAAGACAACCGCGAGGCCATCCTCGGCATGCACTCGAAGAGAGCCGCGGTCGAGTACCAGGAGCACGTCTGCCAGTCCCTCCGGAAGACCTTCGGCCGTAAGCCCGCGAAGACGCCGCTCAAGGCTCAAACGGTCGGCACCGTCGAGCGCGACGCCTACAACATCGAGAAGATCATCTTCGAGAGCCGCCCGAACCTGCCCGTCACCGGCAACCTCTACATCCCGCACGACCTCGACGGCCCCGCGCCCGCGGTCCTCGGCGTCTGCGGGCACTCGGGCGAAGGGAAGGCAGCCGACGCCTACCAGTCGTTCTGCCAAGGCCTTGTGCGCAAGGGCTACGTAGTCTTCATCTTCGACCCGTTCAGCCAGGGCGAGCGCCTGCAGTACCCGGACGGCGAGGGCGGCTCGCGCGTGGGCCCATGCACCGCCGAGCACAACTGGATGGGCCGCCAGCAGACGCTGCTGGGCGAGTTCTTCGGCGCATGGCGCGCGTGGGATGGCGTGCGCGCGCTGGAGTATCTGCAGGCCCGACCGGAGGTAGATCCGGCGCAGATTGGCCTGACCGGCAACTCCGGCGGTGGCACGATGACCACGATGATCCTCGCCGCGACCGGCGCGTGGTTCGGCGAGACGCCGTTCGCGATGGCCGCGCCGAGCTGCTACATCACCACCTGGCGCTGCAACCTCGAGAACGAGCTGCCCGCCGACTCCGAGCAGCAGCCGCCGTACACGCTCTCCGCGGGCATGGAGATGGGCGATCTGCTCATCCCGCACGCGCCCAAGCCCCTGATCCTGCTGGGGCAGGAGCACGACTACTTCGACGCGCGCGGCATCGAGGACACCTACGCGCGCCTCAAGCACTTCTGGGGGCTCTTCGGCGCCGAGGACAACCTGCAGCTCTTCATCGGCCCGCGCCCGCATGGCTATCACCAGGAGAATCGCGAGGCGATGTACGCGTTCTTCGGCAAGCAGACCGGCCACGACACCTCCGGCGAGTCGGAGATAGCGATCGAGGCCGACGAGACGCTGGAATGCACCGAGAGCGGCCAGGTCGATGAGCTGAACCCCGCGACCGGCTTCGACTTCACGAGCGCGCGGTCGCAGGAGCTTGCGGCGAAGCGCGGTAAGGTCACCGGCGCGGCGCTCACGAAGGCCGTCACGAAGCTGCTCGCCCTGCCAAAGCGTCCGGAGACGCCGCCGCACTACCGGGTGCTGCGGCCGGTCGGCGGGCGCGAGTGGCCCGCGGGCAAGTCCGCGGCGGTCTACGTGCTGGACACGGACATCGAGTGGGGTGCGCAGGCGGTCGTCTACAAGCTGGAGAGCGCGGCGCGTGCATCGCGACCGATCCCAGGCGACGGCCCGGCGACGCTGTGGGTTCCGCACCACTCCTCCGACGACGACCTGCGCGAGGACGCGCTGTGCAAGAAGCTCGGCAAGCAGGACGTGCCGATGTTCACCTGCGACTACCGCGGGATCGGCGAGTCGATGCCGACCACGTGCACCCCGGGCTCATTTGAGGCGATCTACGGGAACGACTACTTCTACGCGAGCTACGGGAAGATGCTGGGCGAGCCCGCGCTGGGCTGGCGCATCTGGGACATCCTGCGCACGCTCGACTTCATGGCGGCGTATGGCTACGACAAAGTGCACCTGGCGGCGCGTGGGTGGGGCGCGATCCCTGCGGCGCTGGCGGCGCTGCTCGACAAGCGTGTCGTGCAGGTGACGCTGCGCCACGCGCCGATCTCGTGGAGCGAGATGGCGGAGACGGAGATGCAGACCTGGCCGCTGGCGGTGATGCTGCCGGGCGCGCTGGAGAGCTTCGATCTGCCGGACGTGTACCGGGCGCTGGCGAAGCGCGGTCTGCAGCTCGCACAGCCGATGAGCGCGGAGTTCAAGGCGATGCAGAAGAAGAGCGCGGCGAAGCGGCTGGCGGCCGTAGGGCTGGATGCGGGGTTGTTGGGGTGACGGTGACGGCATGAAACAGGATACGGCGCTTCGCGCCCCGCGCTTCAGCGCCCAGGATGGCGCTGCGCGCCAACAGGCAACGGCATAGGATATGGCGTGTGACAGGTGACGGCGGCGGAGGAGGATGTCGATGACGCGTTGGACGATTGCGTGCGTTGCCGGGCTGGTGGCGCTGAGCGCCATGCCCGGGCGCGCGGAGGACTGGGCCAAGCCCAAGCCCCCGGACTTCTACATCGGGCCGGGGATCGAGTTCGACCTCGAAGCGGACGAGACGAACCTGACGATCAATGTCGCGGGCTCGGGCAAGGGGCGCGTCGCGCCAGACTTCGGGCTCCACGATGGCAAGCTGCTGCTGGGCGCGCGCTACATGTTCCTCGGCACGCGCCGAGCTCGATCGCGCAATCTACGGCGGCCCGACCGTGTTCTGGTATGACGGACACATCGGCGGCGGGGTGATCGTCGGGAGGCACCTGTCGCCGCGCGTGATTCTCGAGGCGAGCTAGCGCGCCACCGGCGACTGGAACGGGCAGGCGGATCTGTCGGTCGGCTACGGCCTCGACTGGCCGTGGAAGTAACGGCAGTAACGGAATGAACGCAGCCGTGTCGTCTGTAGGACGGGCATCCAGTCATATTCCAGGAACTGCGGACGCATCAACGGGAACCGATCGCAGCAAGTCGTACGGAGGGGCTGCTTTTCCCGACGCCGCCCCCGGCGGCGGGGAAAGTGACGCCCGAGTGTCGTCTGCGAGGGCGGCAGCTTCCCTGCCAGCCCGTCGTTCGCCCTCCGGAAACCAAACGACGGGCGGGCAAGGAAGCTTCGGCGCCTGGCGGCGCCTCACCCTCGCGCGGCAAACGACGCAGCGCGAGGGCCGCCCCTCCTTGACGACATCAACCCAGCGCGACTCCGTCCGACATGTCGACCTGATGCCTGACCATCCGCCTGTTTCTGGAATACGAGTTCCAGCCCGTCTGCCACTGCGCATTGACGGGTGGAAGTGGCCCTCGATAGGGGGCACCGGGGCCACAGCTACAACGACGGACGGCACAACTGGCATTGTCACGACGCGCATGACGCATGATATGGACGCAAGTAAAGGGCGAGCAATGCAGCAGACATCCTACCCACATCATATGCTCCGTGAGATCCACGAACAGCCGGAGGCCATCCGTCAGACACTCAGCAGGGAGGGCGGTCGGATAGCGGAGGTCGCCGAGGTACTTCGCGAACGGCGGCCGCGTTTCGTGGTCCTTGCAGCGCGCGGTACCTCCGACAACGCCGGAACGTACCTGCGCTACATTGTCGGCGCGGTTACCGGGATGGTGGTCGCCTCGGCGGCACCGTCACTGCTGACCGCATACGGCAGTCAGATGCAGATCGAGGACACAGTCGTCATCGGCATCTCCCAGTCGGGTGAGGCGACCGATGTCATCGAGGTGTTGGAGACCTCGCGGGAGCTGGGGGCCACCACGATGGCCCTGACTAACACGGCGGATTCGCCGATCGTCGAGGCGGTCGAGTTCCCGCTGCTCACCCATGCGCGCAGGGAGAAGGCAGTTGCCGCAACGAAGACATACACCACGGCGCTCGCGGTGCTCTATCAGCTCTCGGCCTGCTGGGCGGAGCGCGAGGATCTGCAGGAATCGCTGCTGCGGGTGCCGGACGTCATGGATCAGGTCCTGACCGAGGTGGAGCCGCTGATCGCCTCGCGGGCGGAACGCTATACCTTCATGCAGACCTGCACCGTGCTCGCGCGCGGGCTCAACTACTGCACCGCGAAGGAAGTCGGGCTCAAGCTGCAGGAGTGCTGCCTGATCAACCCCGAACCGTGGAGCGCCGCCGACTACATGCACGGCCCGATCGCCGCCCTGCAGCCGGGCGACCCGGTGATCCTGCTCGCGCCGCAGGACGCCTCGCTGAAATCAGTGCTGGAGGTGGGGCAGGAGGTCAAACGGCGGCAGGGGGAGATGGTCGTCTTCTCTGACAGCGATGAGGCGCTCGAACTCGCGAAGGTGCCCATCAAGCTCCCGGACCTGCAGCAATCCTACTGGTCACCGATCGTGATTGCGGTGGCCGGCCAGCTCTTCGCCTACTACGTCGCGGTAAGCAAGGGCCTGAACCCGGACGAAGCCGGGGGCCTGCGGAAGGTGACGCTGACGTATTGATTGGCGGCGCACAAGATGGGAGGGCGGGCGCGTGCGCAAGTGGCTGACCGGCCGGCGGGCGTGTCTGGTCGCGGCAGGGATGGCGCTGGTCCTGGCGGCGGGCATCGGGCTGAGGCTCTACTGGTTGTTCGCCCCAAAGCACATCGAGACGCTTGACCTGATCGAGGAGCGGACCGGCTGGACCTTCCCGCCGCAAACGCGCATCGTCTCAGCCGGGCAGGACAACCTCGGCATGGACTTCGCGATCTGGGCGGTGCTGGAGGTGCCGCGGGACGCGGTGCGCTCAGTCTTCCTGGCGAAGACCGGAGGGCAGCTTCAGCAGGAGGAGGGCGAGAGCGGCTTCCCGAAGGTCTGCATGCACATGGGCGGTGACTACTGGAGCTTCGCGCCGAAGTGGCTGCCACCGCTGCCCGGAAGCTTCGAGCACTACTTCGCGGCGAGTCGCTTCGGTCCGACCTATAACATGCGTGAGGCCATCGCCGAGATGGGCGACGGCGACAGCGAGATGGTGACGGTGTATGTGTTCTACACGACGTACTGACCACGTGCCGAGGGCAAACGACGACAGGCTGGAAGCCTGTCCTACAAACGACTGACGGCGAACGGCAACAATGGTGCTGAAACGGAGCCAGACGATGGCGCGATACTCTCGCACGATAGCACTGCTGGCGTGGCTCGCGGCCGCGTCGGTGGCCTGCGCACAGGAGGAGACACCTCGCATGGAACCGCTCAATCGCTTCCCTCGCATGATGCAGGAATACGTCGTCGCGCGCATCCGGGCCGTCGATGCGGCCAATCAGGCGCGCATCATGGCCATCGACACACCCGCCGAAGCGCAGGCCTACGTCGCCGAGCTGCAGGAGAAGCTCCCGATCATGTTCGGCGAGGAGGCCCAGCGTTGCGATCTGAACGTGCGCACGGTCGGTACCATCGAGCTCGATGGCGTGACGATCGAGAAGATCGTGTTCGACAGCCGCCCCGACTTCCCCGTCACCGCGAACGTCTACGTGCCGCGCGAGGCGCAGTTCCCCGCACCCGCGGCGATCGTCCCCTCCGGCCACTCGCGCGAGGGCAAAGGCGCGTACTACAACCAGGGGGTCGGCCAACTCCTCGCCCGCAACGGCTTCGTAGCGATCGCCTACGATCCGATCGGCCAGGGCGAGCGCCTGCAGTACCCCGGCGGTGATGACGAGGAGGGGCAGAAGGTCCGCTGGGGCACGCTCCAGCACAACTACATGGGCAACCCCCAACTCCTCGTGGGCGAGTTCTTCGGCTCCTGGCGCGCCTGGGATGGCATCCGCGCGGTGGACTACCTGCTCACGCGTGACGACGTGGACCCGACGCGCATCGGTATCACAGGCTGCTCGGGCGGCGGCACGATGAGCACTCTGCTGACCGCGCTCGAGCGCCGGCTGACGATGTCCGCGCCGTCCTGCTACGTGACCTCGTGGAAGCGCGACATCGAGAACGAGCTGGCCGCGGACGCCGAGCAGATGGTGCCCAATGCGCACGCGCTGGGCGTCGGGCAGGCCGATCTGCTGCTGACGAACGCCCCCGGCGCGCTCATCATGCTCACCGCCGAGGAGGACTTCTTCGACCAGCGCGGCGCGCGCGAGAGCTTCGAGCGCATCGCGCATTTCTACGCGGCGTTGGACGCGAGCGCGGCGCTGGACTACTACATGGGCCCGGGCGGACATGACTACCCGCCCGCGATGCGCGACGCGATGGCCCGGCACTTCTGCGCGTCCGCGGGGCTGCCCGTGCGCGCGACCGATGAGCAGTTCGATGAGCTTCCCGACGCGGAGCTGTGGTGCACGAAGTCCGGTCAGGTGGCCGAGCTTGAGCCGACGTGGGGCTGGGAGATGACCGCCGAGCGCAGCCGCGAGCTTGCCGCGCAGCGTGGCGAGCCGAGCGGCGACGAGCTGATCGCGCGCGTTCAGGGCGTGCTGGAGCTGCCGGAGAGCGATGGGCCGCCGGATTTCCGCGTGCTGCGCTACTGGAACCAGCGCGGTTACGCGCGACCGCACGCCTCGCACTTCGTGCTGGAGACCGATCCGCGCTTCGGCGCGCAGGCGATCGTGACGAAGCTGGAGGACGAGCCGCGCTACGCACAGCCGCTCAGCGCCGAGACGGCAGGTCTCGATGGCAGCGCGGTGCTCTACCTGCCGGCCCTGTCGGCGGACGCGGAGCTGCGCGAGGATGAGTTCGTGCGCGGGCTTGAGAGCGCGCCCGCGTTCTTCGCCTGCGACTACCGAGGGATCGGCGAGAGCCTGCCCGACGCGGTCAAGGCGGACAGCTACGACAGCTACTACGGCAGCGACTACTTCTACGCGGCGCACGCGACGATGTTCGGCGAGAGCTACGTGGCGTGGCGCGTGCAGGATGTCATGCGGACCCTCGACTGGATGGCGAGCTTCGGCTACACGAACGTGCACCTGGTCGCGAGCGGGACGGGCGCGATCCCAGGCGCGCTGGCGGCGCTGCTGCATGACAGCGTGACGCAGGTGACGCTCGTGCACCCGCTGCGCTCGTATGCGGAGATCGCGGAGGCGGAGCTGTATGACCTGCCGCTCTCGGCGATGATCCCGGACGTGCTGAAGCAGTTCGACCTGCCGGACGTCTACCGCGCGCTGGAGCAGACCAAGGGCCTGGAGATGATCGAGCCGGTGGGAGCGCAGGGCGCGTAAAGGCAGGGAAATGTGAAGAGTGAATAGGGGAGAGGGTAACGGCGCGCTCTTAAGTGGGTAGCCGTTAGCCGTTGCTGTTGTGGCCCCGGCGCCTCGCCGGGGATCAGCGGGCGCACGCATGATATCAGGGGAATCTCGCGACCTGCCGGCGCATCTTAGCAGCAGATGAGTCATTCCCGACAGCGAATGATTGGCAATGGAGGTGCGTCGCCATGTCACGCGCGCTTCGAGTCGTGACCATCGCCGCAACCGCGCTCGTCGCGGTCGGCGTCTGCTGCGCCCAGCCGGACGCGCGCCCGACGCGTGAGCAGGGGGGGAACCCGCAGGAGCAGAAGTTCATCGCCGCCGAGCCGCGGGTCGGACAGACCGCCCCTGACTTCACCCTCAAGACCCCCGACGGCACCGAGGTGCGCCTTGCCGACCTCTACGCCGAGAAGCCCGTGGTGCTTGAGTTCGGCTGCATCACCTGCCCGGTCTACCGCGGGCGCATCGCGAGCATGAACCGCCTGCGGGAACAGGTTGGCGATGCGGTTCACTGGCTGGTTATCTACACAGTCGAGGCCCACCCGGCGGACACGCCGAGCCCCTACACGGGCCGGGTCTGGCCGCACCAGAAGAACGAGCAGGAGGGCGTGCTGATCCAGCAGCCCGAGGACTATGAGGGCCGCGTGGCGCTGGCGCAGCGCGTTGGCGATGAGTACGGCGAGCAGATGCAGATCGTGGTTGATGGCATGGACAACGCGATCTGGGAGGCGTACGGCAAGCGCCCCAACTCGGCGTTCGTCATCGGAGAGGATGGCATCGTGATGGAGAAGCAGTTCTGGGCGAATCCGCGCCTGCTTGCAGCGGCGTTCAACGGTGTCGCTGGCGGGGCCCCGGCCATCCCCGTCCCCAACCCGCGCGTCTACTACGAGGCGGGCGCGTGGGTGATGACCGACCTGCAGTATGGCGAGGTTGACGGCTACCCGCTGCTGCTCGACGCCTACCTGCCCGCCGATGACGGCATCCACCCGGCGGTCGTGAACATCCACGGTGGCGGCTGGCGCAATGGCGACAAGGCCGGGGCGACGCGCGCGGTGCGAGGCGACCTGCTCATCCCCGCAGGCGTGGCGATCTTCTCGCTCAACTACCGCCTCTCCGGCACCGCGCCCTACCCCGCCGCGGTTGATGACTGCCTCGCGGCGGTGCGCTGGATCCGCGAACATGCCGCCGAGCTCAAGGTCGATGCGGACAACATGGCTGTCTGGGGCGGATCGGCGGGCGGGCACCTCACGCTGATGATGGCCTTCCTCGAACCGGGGCCCGAGGACCTCGACGCGGACGGGCAGCAGCTCACGAACTTCTTCCGCTGCGCGGTCACGAAGAACCCGCCGACCGACTTCACCGCCGACGATGAGATGCACACCGAGCGCGCGCTCGTGGCATTCATGGCCGCAACGCGCGATGAGGCCCCCGAACGCTACGCCGAGGCCTCGCCGCTCACGCACCTCTCGGCGGACGATCCTCCCGTCTTCGACATGCACGGCACCGCCGACCGCACCGTGCCCTACAACCAGTCACTGCTGCTGCAGGCGCGCATGGCGGAGCTCGATGTGCCTCTGACGCTGATCACTTTCGAGGGCGTCGGGCACGGCCTTCAGGAGGCGGGGCCGGAGAAGATCGCCGCGATCACGCAGCAGGCGGCGGAATTCGTGCTCGGGCATCTCGGGAAGTAGCCGGGGCAGGGGAATCGCGTTCGGTGTCGAAGCTCCTTCCGGATGGGGTTGACGCTCGGCACAAGGAGAGGATCACTATGGGAGCTGCGCGCGCAATTCTACTGATGGTGCTGCTCGCCGCCCTCGGCCTGCTCATGATGGGCTGTGGCGGACAGACATACCTGATAGGCAAGGGCCAAGAAGTTGAGATCGGCCAGGAGGCAGCGGCCGAGTACGAACAGGAGCACCGTATCGAACGCAACAGCCCGCGCGCGAGGATGGTCGCCAACATCGGCGACCGCATCGCGACTGCGGCGCAGCCTCCGAACTACCCCTACGAGTTCTCCGTGGTTGGCGAGGACGTGAACAACGCGTTCGCCCTGCCGGGCGGGCCGATCTACATCTATGCGGGTCTGATGGAGAGCCTGGGCGGCGACGAGGACCAGATAGCGTGGGTACTCGGGCACGAGGCGACGCACGTGAGCCACCAGCACGCGATCAAGCGGATCGAGAGCGCGATCGGGGCGCAGCTTCTGATTGAGCTGGCTCTCGGCGGTGGCACCAGCCAGGACATCGCGGGCGTGGTCACCGCGCTTGCGCTGCAGAACTACTCACGCGACAACGAGTATGAGGCCGATCGCGTCGGGTGCATGTACGCCGCACAGGCGGGCTACGACCCGACAGCGGGGCTCGCGGTGCTGGCGACCTTCCGCGAGTTACAGGGCAAGGACCCCAGCGACCTGGAGATACTCTTCTACAGCCACCCAGGCAACACCGACCGAGAGAACGCGGTGAAGAGGTACCTCGACAAGAATGGCCTCTATGGGAGGTACTACCAGGGAGGGTAGTACCTCCCGTCAGCGGATCGGCGCCGTTTGGGGCGCCTATCGCTCGATGTATCCGAAGCAGCCTGCCCCGATCCGCGGGGTGGTCGGCTCGGTGAGTTCCGTCATCACGGGAGGCTGCGAGGACAGCTCGCAGCCTCTCTTCGCTTTGCGCAGGACGATGTTGCGGAGCTGCGCTTCGTTGTCCGGCTCCGGATGATCGGCGCGCCAGTAGCAGCCGCGTGTCTCCTCGCGCTGCAGCGACGCCTCCGCCACCAGCCGCGCCACGGTGTAGGTGTGCCGCGCCTCGACCGCCAACCGCATCTCATCGCGCCTCGCGCCTCCGGTGAACGCCAGGTCCTCCTCGATGGCGTCCAGCTCCTCGATGGCCCGCTGGATGCTCGCATGCGTCTTCAGCGGTCCGAGGCCCTGCCATGCGATGCGCCGGATGCGCTCCTGCACCGGGCCGGGCTTGCGGTCGCCGCGCAGTATCTCCTCGATGCGGTCGCAGGCGGCGTTGTGCAGGTTCTGCGGGATGACCGTATTGCGCTGCTGCGCGTCGAAGGCGGCGTTGTGTCCGGCCTGCCGGCCGAAGATGAAACAGTCGGCCAGTGCCGCGCCGCCGAGCCTCCCTGCGCCGAAGAGCCCTCCCGTCACCTCTCCTGCAGCGAACAGGCCGCGCACAGTCGTCTCGCAGCGCTCATCAACGCGCACACCGCCGAGGAAGTAGTGCGCGTAGCCGAGGTCGAGCAGCTCGTCGCGGGCTTGCTCGCCGCGCTCCAGCACGTCGGTCACGCGGCCCTTCGGGTAGCCGAACGAGATCAGCTCGAGGTCCACCAACTCCGCGCCCGCTTCGTACGCCATGGCGATGCCGTCACCGGTGGCGCCGGGCGGGTTGTCCGTGCGCTCGAAGGCCGCCGCGCCGCCGCCGGTCGCGAGGATCACGCACGGGCAGCGGAAGATGACCGGCTCACGCGCCTTGAGGCCGAGCGCGGCCAGGCCGCAGACCGCGCCGTCGTTCACAAGCACCTGGGTGGCCGCGAAGAGCCACATGTGCGTGGCGGCGGAGCCGTCGTTGAAGCGCTGTAGCAGCTCCTCGCCCGCATCCACGCCGCGGTAGCTCCAGCGGACCGTGCCGGGCATGCCCTCGCCGGCGGGCTTGGGCGCGTCGAACTGGCAGCCGACGATGCGCAGCTTGTTGAGCACCGAGGGGACCGCGGCCGCGAACTGCCGCACACGGCGCTGATCGTTCAGGAAGCCGCCGGTCTCGACCACCTGGCGGAACAGTTCGTCGGTGGTCTCTTCGCTTGACCACGTGATGTCTCCGTAGGCGCGCGTGGTGGGGCTGGGCGCGCGATGGGGCATCTTGGAAATGACGTAGACGCGCGCGCCGCTGCCCGCGGCGGCGAGACCGGCCATCATGCCCGCCGCGCCCGTGCCGACCACGACTACGTCGCAGGTGATCTGTGCTTCGGGTGTCATGCGCGATCATCCCTCCCGGGAGCGTGCAGCGACGGCTGACGGCCGACGGCGAGGCGCCGGGGCCACAGCGACTACGGCTGACGGCCGACCTCTCCCCCCCGGCCCCCCTCTCCGTTCCGGAAGAGGGGGGAGGTACGGCTACGGCTGACGCCTCACACGTGCTGCAATACCCGCATGAAGTTCCCGCCGAGCACCTTGAGCATGGTGTCGTCATCGAAGCCACGCTGCACGAGGGCCTCGGTGAACTCCGGCAGGCGCTCGACCGCGGGCGGGATCGGCACGTTCGAGCCCATCCCGTCGTAGTCGGCGCCGATGCCGATGTGATCGGGGCCTACCAGCTCGATCACGTGCTCGACGTGATCGACCAGCCGCGCCATCGTCGGCGCCTCACGGTCGATGAAGAGAGGGTGGAAGGCCATCCCCATCACGCCGCCACGCTCAGCGAGGCGCCGGATCTGATCGTCGGTGAGCCCGCGCCAGTGCGGCGTCTGCGCGAAGACGGTGCCGTGCGAGAAGATCGGCGGCAACTCCGCCAGCTCGATCGCTTCGTAGAACGAGGCGTCAGAGGCGTGCGCGAGGTCCACGATCATCCCGAGACGGTTGCATTCGGCGATGACCTCGCGGCCGAAGTCGCTCAGGCCGGGCAGGGAGCGCGCCTCCTCGCGCGCCGCGGGCGTGGTGTAGTCGAAGATGCTCGGTTGGAGCTGCGTGGTGCCCTCGCCGCCCTCGCCATGCGTGAGGTTCGCGACGCGCACACCCAGGCGGTAGAGGTTGCGCAGCGTCGCCAGGCTCCCGTTCAGGCAGGTGCAGCTCTCAAGCTGACCGATGACCGCGAGCTTCCCCTCGGCTTTAGCGCGCTCGACGTCGGCGGCACAGGTGGCGAAGAGGACCTGCTCGGGGTGCTCCTCGGCGAGCCGCCACGTCCCGTCCACGAGCGCCATGGCGCGATCGAGGTCCGACGAGCCGACCATGAAGAACGCGCAGGTGAGGCCGCCCTCCAGCGCGCGCGGCACGTCGAGGTGGTAGCGCTCATCGCGCTGCGTCATGTCGAGGTGATGCTCGTTCTGCAGGCGCAGGACGAGCGTGTCATTGTGTGCGTCGATGACGATGGCGCGCTCGTGCAACTCACGCGCCCGCTCTGAGATGGGCATCGATGGGCTCCTGTCCGCAACAGCAAAGTCGTCTTCGTTCTCCCCCTCGCCCGCTTGCGCCACGTCGTTTGTGGCGCCAGGGAGAGGAGGCCGGGGGGTGAGGTAGGCGTTTCGCCGTCAGCCACATTCTTCCGTCCCATCCTCCACCTCACCTTCCGCGCGCCCGAGCCCCGTGAAGAACGCCAGCACACCAAACGCGATGAAGCCCGTCGCGGCGATGGTCAGCCCCACGCGCAGGTCGCCGGTGCGCTCGCCCACCTGGCCGATGAGGTTCACGTTGAGGATCGTCAGCAGCGAGGTCGTCCAGATCGAGGCGCCGTAGATCGCCGAGAAGCGCGCCGGCGAGCTCTCCCGGATCTCCGCCAGCAGCGTCGGGTACTCCAGCGCGATGAAGAGCGCCGCGATGGGGTACGCCAGCGCGACCTCCAGTGGGCCGCCGAGCCAGATCGCGGCGATCAGCAACAGCCCGCCGATCGGCCCCGGCAGCACCAGGAACAGGCGCTGCCCCCGGCCCTCGGGCAGCGCCGCCAGCGCCAACCGTGAGATGGCGTAGGCCGCCGAGTAGAGCCCGAGCATCACGCCCGCGCCGATCGGTAGCGTCTGCCACTCGCTCTGCATGAACTTGGGCAGCCAGCCGTAGACCGCGTTGTCTGCGCCCGCGTGGAGCGTGGCCATCAGGATGATGAGCAGCGAGGAGAGCGTCAGGACGCTGCGCAGCTTGAAGCGCGGCCGGTCCTCGGCGGCGCCGTCCTGCTCCTCGCCCGCCGGGCCCGCGAGGAAGAGCACGAACTGCCCGACCACGAGGATCGCTCCGCAGATCAGGAACGGGCGATGCAGGGCGGTGGCGAACGCCAGCGCGCCCGCCTCGGCGAGCGTCAGGAGGTGCTGGGCGACGATCGGGAAGATGATGCCCGGGATCGCGAGGGAGATCAGGCCGATGGTCAGCATGCGCCTGCGCAAGTCCGGGTAGAGGCAGATCAGGAAGGTCGGCAGCGAGACCGCCTGCGCCGCGCCGAAGAAGCCGGCGAGGATCAGGCCTGCCTGCAATCCCGCCAGGCTCTGGAACGCGCCCGCGACGAGGAACGCCACGCCCGTGCCGCCGAGGCAGCACTGCAGCATCCGACGCGGCCCGAGCCGGTCGGTCGCCGGGCCCACCAGCAGCAGCGAGAAGAGCGAGCCGATCGCGCCGGTACTCAGGACGAAGCCCAGCCGGCCCTCGGTGATACCGAAGTGCCGCTGCAGGTCGTGGGCGAAGACCGGGAGCGAGATGAACGCGTAGGAGGCGAAGGTTGAGAGCAGCAGCGCCGCGGCGATCATCGCCAGGCGGATGCGTGGTGGGACCGGTTCGCAGGACAGATCGCTGCGATCGCTCATGGGGGCCCGCTCTCGGAGGATGGCGCCGCGCCATGTGATTCGCCGAAGAGGTGGGGGAGACCTGCCCATCGCCCGGGATGCAGGTCCTCCGGCTGCGCGCGCGGAACTTCGCGGCAGCCGAACACCGATCACGGCCGCGCGTGCGCGCGCGCCGCCCAGGGAGACTTGAGGCATGACATCGCGAGAGATCATCCGCCGCGTGCTCGAGCACGACAACCCGCCGCGCATTGGCTTCTCATACTCGCCATTCGAGGGCAAGACGCGACTGCACGACGTTGGGAGTTGCGGCCCGGCGGGCAACCCCGAGTTCGACGAGAACCGCCGCGAGGACGGCATAGGCGGGGAGCTGTGGGAGGACGAGTGGGGCTGCACCTGGCGACGGCTGGTCGACTGGACGAAGGGCGGAGAGGTCGTCGAGCCGGCGATCTCCTC
>JALGSW010000246.1 GCA_029821635.1 Candidatus Zipacnadia bacterium | reverse complement strand
TGGGCTCGGTGGTCGCGGACATCCCAGCCGACCGGCGCGATGAGTTCGCGACCGAACTGCGCGAGTGGCGGCGCGAGGGCGTCTGGCCGAACTTCGGCTTCGCGATCTGCGAGGAGTGGCTGGCGGCAAAGGGCGCGATGCGCTACACGACCATCGGCGACGCGACGCTGCGCGCGACCCGCGCGCGGGTGAACGTGGACACGACGCTCGAGAAGCTCAACACCGAGCCCGAGACGTTCCTGGGAACGGACTTCCTGGATTGGCTGGAACGGGCGAGGGCGGCTGCGAAGGAGACATCGCAATGATCGTTGACGGAAAACGCATGTGGATCGACTCGCACATTCATGTCCGTGGCTGGAGCGAGGACGGGACCGGCGAGCGCGAATTCAGCTTCGAGGAGATCAGCGCTGTGATGGATGCCGATCCGGCGCTCCTCGTGTGGATCATCAGCCTGTCGTTCCCGGGCATCCGCGCGATCAGCTCCGACCCCGCCACGGGCATCCCGTGGACTAACGAGGGCCAACTCCGGCTCGTCGAGGAGGCGCCGCCGGGCCGCATCTTCGGCTCCATCGGCGTCCATCCGGGCGCGGTCGATGAGTCGCTCGCGGCCATCGAGCGCTACGCGGGAGAGCACGGCTTCGTGCAGGTCGGCGAGGTGCTGGGCTACTCGATGGGCTTCGAGCTGGACTCGCCGGCGATGGTGAAGATCGCGCGCAAGGCCGCGGAGTTCGGCGTGCCGGTGCAGTGCCACGTCTCGACCGCCGGGCAGCAGGATGGCGAGCAGATGCGCCAGACGATTTCCCTCGCACGGATGGCGCCGGAGGCGAGGATCATCGCGGCACACGCGATCGGCGGGCGCAACTCCTACACGCACATCACCGCGGCGGAGGTCTACGCGGAGATGGGCGGCGAGAACCTGTGGCTGGAGATCCGCGACTTCAACACGCGCGAGTGTGTGCGCGCGTCGGTGGAGCGGCTCGGCTCCGAGCGACTGATCGTCGGCACCGACTGGATCGCGCGCGGGCAGGCGCCCTTCCCGCCCTACGGCATCCTCTTCCCGCACGAGAGCGCGGAGGAGAACCCCTACCCGTGCACGGTCGCGAGCCTGGAGGGCTTCCTGCGGGAGTCCGGCTGCGACGAGGATGACATCGCGAACATCGCCGCGCGCAACTCGATCGAGCTGTTCAGGCTGGAGGGACGGCTGTAGCCGGCAATCAGGGAGTGATGCGGCGTGATCGAGCTTACCAGTGGCAGGATGCGCCTGACGCTTGACCCCGCGACCGGGACCATCCACAGCGTGACGGACACCGCCGGGGGCGTGCGGCACCTGCGCTCAGACCTGCCCGTCGGCGGGCCGGTCGGGCTCTTCCGCATCGTCAGCCCGACGGACACGTGGTGGTCGCGCTACGCCGACGCCGACGAGCAGCCTCCGCCGGAGGTCGCCGCACAGGGAGGGCGCGTTACGCTGCGCTACGCCGATCTACGCGCGCATGATGGCGAGCCGCTGGGCGTCTCGGCGGAGCTGCGCATCGAGACCTCCGAGCGCCCGGATGAGCTGCTCGTCACGCTCGCCCTGCACAACCTCGGTCCGGCGGTCATCAACGAGGTGCGCTGCCCGTGGATGAGCGGCTGGAGCGGCATCGGCGACGCGGAGAGCGACCGCATCGTCCTCGGCGGGCACTCCGCGCTGAGCGCGCATCGACTGCCCACCGCGAGCGGCAACACCTACGCGCGCAACCATCAGCGCGAGTGGTTCGAGTACCCCGTGCGCCTCTACGCGCCGTGGGTGGACATCTCCGGGCCGGGCGGCGGGCTGGCGCTCATCAACTACATGCGCGCGCCCGAGAATGGCGCGGTGTGCTTCGAGAATCTCGCGGGCTACGGGGCGGGACTGAACCTCGCGCTGGGCTGGGCGCACATGGTGAGCATCGGGCCCGGCGAGCGCTGGACCTCGCCGCCGATGGGCATCTCCGTGCACGCCGACGACTGGCACGCGACCGCCGACCGCTACCGCGAGTGGTTCGACGCGGTCCATCCGCCAGACAGCTCGCGCATGCACCTGCGCAGCGCCATCGGCTTCCAGAACCTGCTCTTCCGCGGCTTCGACGGCACGCCGGTTCGGCCGCTGGAGGAGATCCCGGCGGTAGCGGAGGTCGGGCGACGCTTCGGCGTCGATCACCTGTGCGTCTGGGACACGCTGACGCTGGGCAACTACGCCAAGCAGTGCGACCGCGACCTCACCGACTACCCCGCCGACGAGCGCGAGCTGCTGCGCGCGGGGCTCACCCGCGCCGAGCAGGACGGGACGCGCACGAGCGCGCTGATCAACTTCCGGCATCCGGTCGCCGCGCGCGCCGTCTCCGACCCGGCGGTGCAGCAGCAGGTCATACGCCGCTTCGACGGCACCTTCCGCACGGAGAACTGGAGCGCCTCGCACAACCACGGGACGCTCTTCACCAAGCACCTCGGGCCGGAGAGCTGGGTCTACTCGCCCTTCTCCGCCGAGCACCGTGAGCGCGTCATGCGCATCACGCGCGACTACCTCGACCTGGGCTACACGTCGATGTTCTACGACCAGCCCTTCGAGATCGCTCCCGACTACGGCGTCGCCGGCAGCGCTCCCGAGCGGACGCATCACGCGGCGCTGGAGATGATCCGCGAGGTGCGGCGGAAGCTGCTGGCGGGCGATCCGGACGCGATCGTGATCGGCGAAGAGTGCGACGTCTTCGCGCAGGACGCGGTGGACCTGTGGATGAGCTGGGCGACCTCCCAGCCGAGCGCGGTGGCCGCGGCCGCGCTCACGCGCTACAGCATCCCGCACACGATGCTCTCGTGGGTCATCGACCATGAGCCGGAACGCGTCGCGCTGGCGTTTGCGCTGGGGATGCAGATGTGCCTGATGATCCATGGGGGCGAGGGGACGCTGGCGGACGTGCCCGAACTCGCGGAGCTGGTCGGGCGGATGGCGGCGCTGCGCGCGCGGACCGCCGAGCGCACGACCTGCGCGCGCTTCGCGGACACCGTCGGGCTGCAGATCGATGGCGATGACAGCCTGGTTGCGTTCGGCTACGACAGCCCCGACGGTCCGGCGGTGATCGTGGCGGCGCCGGGAGCTGCCGCGAGCGGCTCGGTCACGGTTGACCGTGATGCGTTCTCCGCGCCGGGCGATGCGCAGGAGGGGCGTCTGTTCCGGCTGGATGGCACCGACGAAGCCACGCGCGGGGACCGCATGGAGTTCTCTCTCGCCGCCAACGAGGCGGCGGTGTGGACGCTGTGATGCCGCTCGATGGAGGATCGCCCATGACCGGGTTGACCGATTGCCTGAGTTCCGCACTGCCGATCTGCACCGTGGGCCTGCTGCTGATGGCCTGCGCGGCCGGCGGTGCGCAGGAGATCGACGCCGAGTCGGGCAAGCCGATCATCCACGACGCCAACGACTCGCCGTGGGGGCCGGATCACTTCGCACAGGGCGGCGTCGTGGTCGATGGCATCGCCTACTTCCTCGCGGACATGGCCTACTCGCCGAACATCAAGGCCGCCGACTTCCCCTACGGCGTCGCGTTCGACCTCGACACCCTCTGGAAGATCCGCACATACCGCTTCGAGGACACCTACGACAGCTCGCCGCTGGTGGTCCGCCGCCTCGACGGAAGCTGGAT
>JALGSW010000097.1 GCA_029821635.1 Candidatus Zipacnadia bacterium | reverse complement strand
TTGCCAACCATGACCGTTGCTCCGATGACGAGACCATTCGACACGATGCCCTTAGATTCTACATCGGCAAGTGGAACACTTGCTTTTTGAACACAACCGGAAAGCCTGTCCTACCAACGACTGGACGACGAACGACTGACAGGCTGGAAAGCCTGTCCTACAAACGACTGAACGACGAACGGCTGACACGCTGGAAAGCCTGTCCTACTTGCCCGCCCTACCTCTTGTGCGCCTGCACGATCAACATGCGCTCCCAGCCCTCGAACTCCTGGCCGTCGTAGTCGCTGAAGACCCCGTCGATCGCCAGCCCCGCGCGGTCGAACAGCTCGCGCAGCTCGTCCAGCCCGTAGAGCCGGATCGAGGCCTCGTGCAGCACGCGCTCGGGCTGGTCCGGGTCGGTCCAGCGGCTGGTGATGCGATGCCGCGTCTGGTCGTAGCGGCAGCGGATGACAGCCACGCTGCCGTCCGCCCGCGTGACCTCCTGATAGTAGGGCGCGTACAGGATCTGATACGAGCGGTTGCGCGTCTCGAGCAGGAAGCGTCCGCCGGGCTTGAGGCAGCGCACCGTCTCCTCAAGCACCGCGACGTTCTGCTGCTCCTCAAGGAAATACCCGAAGCTGTTGAACAGGTTCAGCATCGCGTCGCAGGAGCCGCTGCGCAGCGGAAGGCGTGCCGCGTCGCCCTGTACCAGCCGCAACTGCTCGGCAGCGCGGCCCAGCTCGTCGGCGATCTCCAGCATCATCTGCGAGGCGTCGAGGCCGAGCATGCGCATGCCGCGCTCGGCCAGCGGGATCGCGTGGCGGCCCATGCCGCAGCAGATGTCGGCGACGACCTCGCCCGGCTGCAGGTCGAGCAGGGAGATGATCCCCTCGACCTGCTCGGCAGTCTCCAACTCACCGGGGAAGAACGAGAGCGGGATCGAGTCCACGCTCTCGAAGAAATCGCGCCACCAGACTTCGGAGCAAACGTAATCGTGCGCCATCGGCGCCTCGGCCTCTGCGGTATTCTCACGTTGATGACTGGAGATCGGTTCTCCCCACCGTCGCGGCGACTTCGCTGCGCGCAGTAGCGCCGAGGGGCTCGCCGGGGGATGTCTCGCCTCTCACAGCAGCTCCGCGAGATCGACGAAGCTCTCCTCGTCGCGAGGGGGCGTCTCCTCCGCGCGCGGCTGTTCGCGCATCGCAGCGACCACCCGGGCCGCCTGCGCGGAAAGCACGCGCACCAGGTCGAGGCTCTGCTCGGCGAAGCCGCCGTCCTGCTGATCGAAGAGCGCGAGCACCCCGTGCACCGTGCCGCTCCAGGTCAGCGGGCTCGCGAGCACCGACTGCACGCCGAGGAAGCCGAGGTGCTCATCATCGGCGATCGAGCTGGAGAGCACATCGTTCTCGATGCGATCGGTTCGCTCGGCGGCGACGAGCCCGAGCAGTCCGGTGTCGCGCGGCAGCTCAACGCCCGCCACGTCGCGTTCGGCGAGGCCGAGGGCCATCACGCCGCGCAACACAGGCGGGTCGTCCTGCGTCTGGTAGACCGCGGCGGCGCGAGCGCGCGTGACCTGCAGCCCCGCCCGCATGATCGATCGGAGCGTCTCGGACAGCTCGGACGTCTCGCTCAGCCGCTTGCCCAGCTCGACGAACGCGGTCAGGTCCTCTGTGGCGACCCGCACGCGCTCACGCATCTGCGCCTGTCCGGCGACCAGGTCCTCGTTGGCGACCTGCAGCTCGCGCAGCAGCTCGTCGTTGCGGCCCTTGAGCTGTTGGCTCTCGAGCCCGCGCTCGACGATGCGCACGAGGTCGGCGGCGCCGAAGGGCTTGCGCACGTACTCGTACGCGCCGAGTCGCACGGCCTCCATGGCGGTCTCGAGCGTGGCGAAACCGGTGATGAGCACGACGACCGCGTTCGGGTTGTGCCGCTTGACCTCCTGCAGGAGCTGGAGGCCGTCGGTATCGGGCAGGTTGATGTCGAGGATCGCTGCGGCAAAGATCGTTCGGGCCATAGCGGTCCGCGCACCCTCCCCGTCCTCGGCGAGAGCGACGGCGTGGCCTGCGCGTTCGAGCGCGCGTCCACAGACCTCGCGGATGTAGGGCTCGTCATCGACCACCAGCACGGTCACGTTCCCCGCTACCATGCGCGTCCCCCTCGGGCCCCGGCGGGCCCATCAGACGGTGAATGTCACGTCAAAGGGCCCACCTTCGCCCTTCGGGTCCTTCCAGTCGTAGTCAACGCGCTCCACCCAGGCCATCGGCGGGCCTTTACGGAGGATCTGCAGGAACGTCTGGAGGTCCTCCTCGCCGCCCTCGGCCGCCACCTGCACACCGCCCCCCCGGAGGTTGCGCACCCAGCCGCTGAGGCCCAGCCGCCGGGCCTCGAGCTGAACGAAGTAGCGGAAGCCCACGCCCTGTACGCGCCCGTGGACCTTCGCCTCAAGTCTCCGATGACCATCCCCAGCCGCCACTTCGCAGACCACCCCGCTACCCCCACCGCGCGGATCGTGTGCCCCTACGCGCGCTTGCCGCGATGTGCCCCGGCGAGCTGCGCGCCCCTCGACGCGACGAGCGCGCCCAGCCAGCCGAGCACGAGCAGCCCGAGCATCTTCAGGCCGACGGTCAGTCCGACGTCGGCGACCGTCGGGCCCTTGTTGGGCGTGGCGACGACGACATCGCCCGCCGCCGCGTCCTCGCTCGCAGCCGCGGCGCTCGCCTCCGCCTGTGCGGCCGCGGCGGCGCTCTGCGCTTCGATGCGCGCGGAGCGGACGTCCTGCACCTGAGCGTCCACGTCGTCGAACACGCCGCGGACCCAGCCGAAGACCATCACGATCATGGCGATGCCCGCGATGAAGACGAGCAGACCGACCACGCCGCCCACTATGTCGAACGCCTTTGCCCCGCCATCCGAGGGTCTCTGCTCGTCTGGCACACCGGATCACTCCCCATGTCATTGCTGGGCGGCAGTATATCACACGCCTCCGACCCGCGACAACCGCGAGGCCCGGATCGCCCGCCCCCGCGCCCCGCTCAGCCCGCCACTGCCTCGTAGCCCCAGAAGCCCGCCATGCTCAGGGCGGTGACGATGACACTGGCCACGATGACGCCGAGGAGCATGCAGGCCAGGGCTCGCCAGAAGTTCATCTCGAACACCGACGCCACCAGCGCCCCGGTCCACGCGCCGGTGATCGGGAGCGGGATGGCGACGAAGAGTGTCACCGCGAACACGCCGTACTTGTCCACCATCGGCTTCTTCGACCGCGCCCGCGCGATCAGTCGTCGCACGATCCCGGTCATGATGCCGCGCTCCATGAGCCAGTCGGCGATCGGGTTGAACCACAGCAGCACCGGAACGACGATCAGCACGTTGGCGGCGATGGCCACCGGGAGTATCTGAGTCAGCGGCAGTCCCCAGTGAATGCCGAGCGGGATGCCGCCGCGCACCTCGAAGATGGGCAGCGCTGAGACGATCGCAACCTTCACGAGCGGGTGCAGACCGCTCAGCGCACCAAGTATTGCTTCGCGCATGCGTCTCCTCCTGTCCGCGCCTACATGGCGGTTCTCGCTCGTGGCCTCTGGTTCCTTGTGCGTCTTGCGAGGAATGACCGGCGGCGCGGTGAAACTTGTTGCTGGAGGATACCACAGGAAGGGTGAATCGCGATAGACTCCACTCAACAACGCTTCGACGTCTCCGCCCTCGGCGGCTCCTGCTGGGACTACCTGGCGCTCGTTCCGTGCTACCCCGGGCTTGACGACAAGGTCGCGATGGATGAGTTCAGCGCGCAGGGGGGCGGCAGAGCCGGCACCGCCGCCGCCGCCGTCGGACGCCTCGGCGGCAGCGTCGCCATCTTCGCGCGCGTCGGTGACGACGTCTTCGGCGAGCGCATCCGCGAGAGCTTCGAGGCCGACGGCGTGGACACCACGTGGCTGACAGAGGTCGCGGGCGCGCGCTCGCACTTCGGGTTCTGCGTGGTCGACCAGGCGACCGGCAAGCGCACCATCTTCTACGATCACGGCACCAAGGGCCGCTTCGCCGAGGAGGACCTCGACCGCGAGGCGCTGCTCGACTGCCGCGTGCTGCTGACCGACAGCCATCACGAGTGGGTGTCCGTCGCCGCCGCGCGCTGGGCGCAGGAGGCGGGCGTGCCGGTCGTGCTCGACCTCGAACGCCCCAAGCCCTGCAACGAGGCGCTGCTGGAGGCCTCGACCTACCCGATCGTGCCCGCCGACTACGCGCTGGTGCTGACCGGCGCGAGCAGCATCGAGGACGCCGGGCGGGAGATGCTCCGCCGCGGCCCACGGGTGGCGATCATCACCGCGGGCCCCGAGGGCGCGTTCGCCTTCACCGCCGATGAGGCCATCCACCAGCCAGCGGTCCGCGTCGAGCCGCTCGTGGATACCACCGGCGCGGGGGACGTCTTCCACGGAGCCTTCGCCTACGGCGTGGCGCTCGGCTACGACCTGCGCACGAACCTGCGCTTCGCGGCGACCGTGGCGGCGCTCAAGTGCCGGAAGCTCGGCGGCCGCGCGGGCATCCCCACGATGGACGAGGTGCGGGAGCTGATGGGGTAGGCGCTCGAACAGCTACCTCACCCCCCCGGCCCCCCTCTCCCTGTCGGCGCAAACGACGCGCCGAAAGCGGGAGAGGGGGGAGTGAGGCAACGGCGTCCAGTCGCGGCCTATCGATCCGCCGCCTCCCGCAGGCTCTGCGCGTAGTCAGTGAACGCCTGCTCCACGATCGCCACGTCCGGGGCGGCTGCGATGAAGCGGAAGCCCTCGCCCACGCGGCGCGTCACCTGCTCGGGCGTCGTCGCGAGGATCCCCGCGTGCCTGCCCGCGCCCAGCGCCGCCTCGCGCACGCGATCGATCGCGCCCGAGACCTCCGGATCGTCCAGCTGGCCGAGCTTCCCGTAGCTCGCGGACAGGTCCATCGGCCCCACGAAGAGCACGTCCCAGCCGTCGAGCGCCGCGATGCCCTCGATCTGCTGCACCGCCGCGTCGCTCTCGATCTGCAGGATCACGCAGATCTCCGCGTCCGCGCGGTCGGGGTAGGCATCGAGCGACGCGCCCCAGCGGTTCGCGGCGACGTGCGGGAAGTATCCCCGGTGGCCCGTCAGCGGGTACTTGCACGCGCTGATGGCCTGGCGCGCGTCCTCGACGGAGTTCACGAACGGGAAGACGATGCCGCGCACGCCCTGGTCGAGCACCCACTTGACCGACCAGTCGAGCACGCCCGGCACGCGTACGATTGGCGTTACGCCCCGCCCGATGCAGATTTGCACGGCGTTCGCGAGGCTGTCGATGGTGTGCGGCCCGTGCTCCATGTCCACCCAGACGAAGTCGAAGCCCGCGGTGCAGTAGTACTCGACCATCAGGGCGCTGGGGACGAGGTTGATGGGGCCGATGACCGGCCTGGCGTTCATCTGCTCGGTAAGCGCCGTCGGTGTCGCGTTGGGCATGATGGCGTCCTTCCTGCGTCGAGATGCGTTCAGAGCGGCAGCAGCGTCGGCGGGTCGGTGGTCATGTCGAGGTGCGCCAAGTTCCGGCCAGTTCGCGGAGCGGGGCACGATACCTCTCCCGTCAGGAGGGCTCGGCGGGTGGCGCAGCGAACTCGTCTCGCGCTGCGCATCGCCCACGTACGCCCGAGGTGAGATGTCCGTGACACGCATTGACCCGCGCCGCCGTCGCCGTAGCGCGCTGAGCATCCTCAAGCGCGTGGCCGTCGCTCTGCTCGTAGCCGGCCTGCTTGCGTGGGTGCTGCAGCGCGCGTGGCGGGAGGCGGGCACGATCGACCGGGCGTCGCTGAACGTGCAGCCGGGGCTGATCGCGCTGTCGGTCGGCGTGGTAGTGGTCGCGTGGGCGCTGCACGGAGCGCTCTGGGCGCTGATGATCCGGGCGCTGGGCTACCCGCTGTCGCTGCCGGTGGGCATCCGCGCGAACCTGATCGGCAACCTCGGCAACTACATTCCGGGCAAGATATTCATCGTGATCCTGCGCGCGAAGATGGTCGAGTCCGAGGGCGTGCCGGGGATGGTCGTTGTGAGCAGCGTGGTGCTGGAGACGCTGCTGCGGAACATGGTCGCGGCGCTGCTGGCCGCCGTGGGCCTCTGGCACCTCGGCGTAGGCAAAGGCTACGTGGAGGCCCTCGCGCTGGCGCTGGTCATCTCGATGGTCGTGGTGCACCCGGCGGTCTTCAATCGCCTGACCGACTTCGCCCTGCGCAAGCTCAACCGCCCGCCGCTGCCGCGTCACCTGCGCCTGAAGCCCCTCATCGGCCTGTTGTGCGGCTACGCGGTCTACTGGGCGATCTACGCGCTGGCGTTCTGGCTGCTGGCGAGGGGAACGCTGGGCGCGGAACTCTCCGACCTGCCGGCGCTGGCTGTGACGCTCTTCCTGTCTCTGATTGCGAGCATGCTGGCGATCTTCGCGCCCGTGGGGCTGGGCGTGGCGGATGCGACGATGACGGGTGTTCTGTCCCTGACGGGCGCAGTAACGGGGGCAGCGGTGCTGGCGGTGATCGCGCGCGCGTGGCGGACGCTCACGGAGGTAGGGGCGGCGGGCATCGGCTGGGTGCTGCCGATCGGCCCGCGCGTGAGCCTCTCAGAGGCGACGCACGGCGACGCCGAGGACACCGTTGCGTGCGACGAGGAGTGAGCGAGGGCTACATCTCTCGCTTGGCGAGGTACTCCTCGATGGTGACGATGAATGCTCCCGCCCTCTCCACTGCCAACGCGGCGTCCTCGTGCGACACGCTGATTCCCCGCGTGTAGTCGGCCACGTGGCGCAGGCGGAATGCATCGTTGAGATGGCCGTGCAACTCTGGTGGGAGTTCCCGCGTCTTCGCGAAATGCATCCCGAACGCGGCGATCACGCCCTGGTGCTTGCTGAAGGTCAGATCAACGGAGAGCAGTAGCGCTTCGGCTGCGTAGAACATGGCGTAGTACGCTCGGGATGCGGCGACGTCATCCGCGTGACCGGAGCCGAGCAGTTCCTCGGCTATCTGAAGATGCCGACGGGCGTCATTCAGACCTTCCTTTACCTCGCCCCTCATCCGACCGCAACTCCCTCGCGCCGCACGTTTATCAGCAGCGGCGTGCGTCTGCTCCGCCAGTCGGCCTGTCGGAGTGGGATCGCCGCCAGCACCAGATCATACTCCAGCGACAGGCGGTTCAGCGCTTGCGACATCGCGCGCAGTTCACTCGATTCGTAGTCGTAGTCATCCAGCACCACCGCAACGTCCACGTCAGAGTCAGGCTCTGCGTCACCGCGGGCGTGGCTGCCGAAGAGGTACAGCCCCTTCAGCCGGTCGCCGTAGAGCGCCTCCAGCTCGCGCTTGAGTTCCCTCAGCGCCTCATCGAGTTCCATCGCGTTCGTCCTCTCCTCCAACGGCTGCATGGGCGAGACGCCCGTGCCATGGACACGCCGGCGCGCCACGCCACAAGTGCGGCTCGAGACCGAGGAGTGCCTACTGTCCCTCACACTCGGCCAAGTACCGCTCGATGGCGCGTATGAACTCCTCTGCTTGGTCTATCAGCGCCTCCGCCTCTTCCATGGTGACATGCGCGTCGTAGTCGTAGGTTGCCTGTACTCGGGTCTCGAAGGCCGATAGAAGCCACCTGTGAAGATGCTGCGGGACCCGTCCCGTCTTCACGAACTCCCGGCCGAAGGCGGCATGAACGGCCGAGTGCTTCGAGAAGCCCAGGTCGATCGAGGCCAGCAGCGCGTTAGCCGCGTGGAACATCGCGCAATAGGCCTCCGAGGCTGCGTGATTTCCCTCGTCCTGTTGCAGCGCCACGCCTGCGAGTCGGAGAGTGGACCAGGCGCGCTCAATCATCTTCGTCTGCTCGTCGTTCATGTAATTGCCACCGCGTCTCGCCTCAGATTCCGCATGAACACTGTGTCCTTATACCGCCAGGCGCTCTGGCTCAACGGCAGCTTGGCGATAGTCTTGTCGGCGGCCAGAGAGAGCCGAGCGCCGACTACCGACATCCTCGTGATCTCGGCCACCGGCGAGCCGACGTCATCCAGCACGACCGCCACGTCCACGTCCGAGTCCGGCTCGGCGTCGCCGCGGGCGTGGCTGCCGAAGAGGTACAGTCCCTTCAGCCGGTCACCGTAGAGCGCCTCCAGCTCGCGCTTGAGTTCCCTCAGCGCCTCATCGAGGTCCATCGCGTTCGCCCTCTCCTGCAACGGCTGCACGGGCGAGACGCCCGTGCCACGGACAGGCCGCCACCCGCCCCTGCCGTTACTTCACCGCCCAGATGCGCACGTTGTCGTACCAGCCGTCCGTGGTCAGCATCTGGCGCAGGCCGAACCAGCCCGAACCCCAGACGTCGCCGCGCAAGCCGTCGTCCACCCAGTCGATTGAGACGTGGCCGTTGATGGCGAGCTGGATGTGTGCGCCGCGCTTGACCAGCGTCAGCTTGCTCGTCGCCCCCGCCTCCAGCGGGATGAAGTCATACCCGCCGGCGACGCGCCAGAAGCCTGAGTTCTTGCGCAGCGCGCAGTTGGGCGAGCGCGTGCAGGTGTTGCGGAAGTAGCTGATGTGATACGAGTTCACGTCGCCCATCGTGTAGCCGCTGAAGGTCCCATCGCGCGGGGCCAGCGCCGGGTCGAAGATGGTCTCTCCGTTGACGCCCTTCGCGCAGAAGAACACGATGCACAGGCCCTCGACGGTATTGGGCGTGAACTCCCACTCGGCGATGAAGTCAGCCGGGTGCATCGTCTTGTGCCAGAGCACGATGTTGTTGGCGCCCTCGGCATCCCGGTCCGGCTCCTGCATCCGCAGCCGACCGTTCTCCTGCGTCAGGATCCCCGGCCCCTCGAGCACCCAGTTCTGCTCCCACGGCTCGTCGAAGCTGTCCTCGACGACCAACTCGGCCTTGAGGTCCTCGACATCGAGCAGCGTGTTGAAGAACACGCGGCCCTCGTCGAACATGCACTCACCGTCGCGGTACTCGCCGGCGGCCTTGATCTCCTCGGCGGTCATCACGCGGTCGTAGATGCGCACGTCGTCCACGGAGCCGAGCGTCGAGCCCACGCGCAGCGCGTCCGCCCACGGCTCGTCCGTCTGCGCCAGCGTGTTCCACTTGCCGAGTGTGTCGCTCTGCGCGCGGCCGAAGAGGTAGAACGCGAGGTCCGAGTCGCCCTTCTTCCAAGTGCAGGCGAGGTGATACCACTTGCCGGGGATCAGGTGGCTGTAGACGGCGCGCGCCGCGCCGCGGTGTCGCGCGTCCCACATGTTCCCGGCGGCGACCTGCGCCTGGTGGAAGTTCAGCACCACGTCGATGTCCGGGCCCGGCCCCGCGGCCGTGACGGGGCTCCAGCGCACGCGATCCTCGCGCGTGGACGGAGAGGGGACATCCGTCCGGAACCAGAGCATGAGCGTGCCTTCTTCGGGGTTCGCGGTGCTCAGCGGCAGCAGCGCAGCGGGCTCGCCGTCGGCGGTGGAGCGGATCGCCTGGCCGTCGCGCCCGTCCACGAACTCGGCCGCGAGCATCTCGCCCTCGCCGCCGTCCTCAAGCGCGCAGGAGCCATCGAAGGTCGCGCGCAGCAGGAGCTTCGGTTGCTGCGCGTGCGCCACCACGCACAGGACCATCATCGCGATCACCAGCACGTCTCGCAAGCACATCAGACGGCACCTCCTCGGACTCGCTCTTCTCACTGAGTATCTTCTCTCCGCCCGGCGGCGCGTCCTTCATTGCCGCGGAAGGAGAGCGCGCCGGCCGCGTGGAAGCTCAGAGTCGCGCAACGCAGTCGGACAGGAGGAGCGCGATGACTGACTGGCTCAAGAAAGCGAACGAGGTGCTGGGCGACCTTGCCGGGCAGGCCGGGCGTGGGGCGGAGAGCATGCAGCTCCAGGCGAAGCTCGGCTCGCTCGACAACGACCTTGACCGCGTCTACATCGAGGCGGGGAAGCGCGCCGAGGAGCTGCTCAAGGCCCGGCAGATCTACGATGACGAGCTGCGCGTGATCCTCGAGCGCGCCCGGACGCTCAGCGAGGAGATGATGGAGGTCCGGCAGAAGGTGCAGGACCTGCGGCAGAAGGCTGAGCCCGTGCAGCCGGCGGAAGCGCCCGCTCCTCCCGAGCCCGTGACGCCCGCCGCACCGACCGCGACGCCGGAGGAGGCTACGGGCGAGAAGACCTGCGCGCAGTGCGGCGAGAAGATCAGTGCGGACGTGGTGTTCTGCCCGCACTGCGGCACGAAGCAGGGGGAGTGAGGCGGCCGGCGGCTGTCGTTTGCCGTACGGAGGGGCCGCCTGAGGCTCCAGCGTCGTTTGCTGGCGCCGAAGTCGGCCCGCGCACCAAGGCAGACGCCTCGACCCACAGCGACGAACGACCGGGCCGACTTCGCGCGCTGATCTCGCTGCGCTCGATCAGTCCGCTCAGGCGGCCCCTCCGTACGACTCTGCGCGGTGATCGGGTCTCTACCCCCCGCCGACCTCCAGCTTGCCGCCGCCTGAGCTGAACGTGCTCGTCACGTCGCCGTCCGCGCTCAGGCGCACGAGCGCCGCCTCCGCGTCCGTCTCGCACACGCCCGGCACGGTCGCGCTCTCCCCGGTGCCGCGCACGAACACGTCACGTCCGCCGCCCGGGCGCTCGGCCTCCAGTGCGAAGGCGCCCTGCGCCTCGATGGCCCGCGCGGCAGTCACCGGCCAGTCGCCCCCGGCGTCGCGCGGCAGCAGCAGGAACGCCATCGTGGTGGGCCCCGTCGCACGCCAGCGGAAGATGGCGGTCGGGATCGCCCGCAGTTCGTTGTGCCGGCCGGTGGGCAGCCAACCCTGCACCTCGGGCTCAGTCTGCCCCTGCACGATCTCCACCTGCGGCGCGACGCTCCCCACCGGCACGATGCGGAAGCCCGCGTCGCCGGGCGCGCCCGCGCGCAACGCCACCGTCACCGCGCCGGTCTCCGGATCGACCTCCGCCGCCTCCGCATCGAGGTGGAAGAGCGCCTCGCAGGTGTACTCGGCGTCGTCCTCGGGCGTCATCCGGTCGCAGATGATCCAGTACTCGGGCTTGACGAAGAGCACCTGGCGCTCGTGCGCGACACGCACCGCGTTCTCCGGCCCGTAACCGGCATCGTAGATGCCGCGCGCGTAGTCGAACGCGTCGTCGCTGAACCAGTGCGCATCCGTTGGCGCGTCCGTCACCCACGTCTCACGCAGCGGCCGCCGGTTCTGCTCCCGCCCATCGACCATGACGGTGTTGTGCGCGCGCGTGCTCAGCACGTAGCGCCGCCAGTCGGAGCGGTCGTAGGAGTAGGTGCCTCCCTCGGTCAGCACCGTCTTCCCTGCGACCTGGCAGATGATCCCGAGCTTATCCTCATGCTGGTGCGCGCGACCGAAGGGTCCCGACTCGAAGAGCAGGTAGCGGTCCTGCGGCGTCCAGCCGGTGCGCATGATGCTCCAGCCCGCCCAGGGCAGGTGCCACGAGGTGCGCTCGGGAGCGACGCCCGTGCGGCCCTGCGTCATCGCGTAGAGCAGGTCGCGGCGCTCGGGGAACAGCTCCGGGACCTCGGTCATCGAGGACGCGGCTCTGCCCCAGCCGGCGTCATTGAGCGCCGGGGTGCGGCCATCGGGCATCGCGATGGCCGCGAAGTACTCGAACATCCCCTCCAGCCGAGCGAGCATGTCATCGGGCAGCTCGACGCCCGTGCGGCGCGCAAGCTCCAGCGAACTGAGCAGGTTGCCGAGCGTCACGCGATGGTAGCCGGGGGTGAGCTCCTTCTGAGCGCCGTCGGGGTAGACCTGTGCGTCGAGGCAGCCCACGAGCCGCTCGCGCGCGGTGTCGAGCCAGAGGTTCGACTCGCGCATCTCCGGCAGCATGGCCGCGATGTGGAAGAGCCCGTTGGCCTCCATCGAGCCCCAGTTGTTCTCGACGTGGAAGTGCTCCTCACGCATGAGGTAGTCGGCGTGCTGCACGAACGACTGTAGCATCAGGAGCTGGGAGGCCGGGTCGAACTCCGGCGCCTCGCGGAAGGCGTAGTACGCCTGCCACCACGTCTGCGCCATGCGGATGCCCGCGTCGAGCGTCAGCGGCGTGCGCCCCGGCACCGCGTAAGGGCCCTCCACGTAGCGCGCGCCGATGCTGACCGGCATCGCGTCGATCCACGAGTTGAGCAGCGCGACGAACTCGCGCGCGTACTTCGCATCGCCGGTGGTCGCGTAGGCCTCACCGAGCCACTTCCACTCGGAGTGCCGGTTCAGCGCGATCGGCCACTGATCGTAGTTGTGCGGGTCTTCGTTCCAGCGGATCGGCCACTCCAGCGTCGTCGGGGGGCAGGAGGCGAGGCGGTAGGTGCGCGCGAGCGTCTCATCGGCCCGATCGATCGTGCGCGCGGAGGCCGAGGTCGCGATGGGCGGGCCGGGCGGATCGGTGCGCGTGCGGAAGTGCTCGACCAGCGCGAGCTTCGCGGCTTCGAGGTCCTCCGCCACCATCGCGGCCTTGAATGCCTGCAATCCGGAATAGTCGGCGTCCACGCGCTCGAGGAACGCGCGCTCGAGCTGCTCCTCGGACACGCTGCTCACCTCCACGCTGCGGAACGCCGCCCACTCCTCGACGAAGTGGTAGGCCGACCAGACGATCGCCAGCACCAGCTCTTCGCCGGCGTAGTCGCGCAGGGACGAGCGCAGGTTCGGGCTCTCCCACGGACGCCAGTTGAGCACGTCTTCGCGGTTCGCGTGCGCGCGCGCGATTGCGACGATGCCCTCTTCCTGACGCGGCCGCGCCCACGGCCCGGCGGCCTCGGGCTCCGCCGCGAACTGCTCCCAGCGTTCGGGCGTGATCAGCGCGAGGCTCAGCTCTCCGGAGCGCTCGTAGGGGGCGTCATCGGAGGCGCAGTAGGTCTCGTATTCGAGACTCACGTGCAGTTCGGCGGGGATGATGTCGGGCACGGTCCAGCGCCTGCCGATCAGCAGCGTGCCACGGAACGCGCCTGCCTCGTCGCCCCCGATGCGCACCTCGGTGGGGGCGTCCTCGCCCACCGTGACCTGCCAGCCGGGGATGCGTCCGGCAGCCGTCCACTCGTCGGTCTGATCGGGGAGCTCGGCGAAGCGCACCTCCCAGGCGGGATCATCCGCGTCCGCGGCGAGGGCCGTCGCGACGAGCAGCAGGCACAGCGTCACACTGCGTCGGCTCATGGCGCACCTCTTCTCGTGATGACCCACGGGCGAGGGCGCCCGTGTCACGGAACGGATCACGGAAACGGCTGCCGTTTGGAGGGGCCGCACGAGTGTCAATCGCGCCCGCGATTGATACGAGGTCGGCCCTCGGCTGTTCCGCCCGCGGGCAAGGGTGCCCGTGGCACGGACAGAGCTACCGCCGGTACGCGCGCAGGCCCGGCGCCAGACGCGCCGGGCCACGGGTTGAGTTCGGAGCGCGCGGGCGTTGCCGGGGTCTCAGCCCATCGGCGCAACGGCGTCCAGCAGTCGCGACAGGCCGACCGCCAGCTCCCAGCGCGGCATGGCCGACTGGAAGTGGAAGTAGCCGTCGGGCTGGCGGACCATGATGTCCTCGCCGATGGCGAGCTCGGCCGGCGTCATGTCGTAGGGGATCATTCCGTAGCCCCGCATGAGCGCGACGGCCAGCTCGGCGAACTCGATGCGCTTGATCTGCGCGTCGAAGTCCATCATGATCGGCACGGGCCGGTCATCGGCGAGGTAGGTCTTCGTCAGACGCTCCCACGCCTCCATGCCCCAGTGGTCGCGGAAGCCGCGGCCGTAGGTGGCGAGGTAGGGCTGGTAATCCTCAGGAAGCTCCAGACCTCGCATCCGGGAGACATCGATGAAGCGGTTGAGGGCGACCCACAGCTCGGCCCGCTCGACGATCTGGTCGGGCCGGAAGGTGTCGTCTCGGTAGCCCTCGATGATGCCCAGCGCGTAGACCTTCTCCAAGTCGTGCATGTAGCGGGCGGTGGGGGGGACGGTCTGCGTGATGTAGTCCTGGGCCCAGGCGCCGCCGCAGGCGAGCGCCAGCGTAGCTGCGAGCGCGGTGATTACTGCAACTTTGCGCACGGTCAACTCCTCCTCGTGTGCTGTAGCGCCCAGGCGCGCCTCACGCGGCAATCGTGACTATGCCACAGATCGGGGCGCGCGTCAATGCTCCAGACCAAATCATGACCGGACACAATGGCGCCTGTTTTCGGGTCCTGGATGTGTCGGAAGCGGCTTGCGTAGGACAGACAGGGCAACAGAATCGCATGCGCAGACGTTGAGCAACACTTGAGCTGATCTTGATGTAAACAAGAGCGCGTTCTTCGCTGCGTGTGCTATCTTCTCATCACCGCTGGCAAAGTCGTGGAGGAGGCTCGTATGTCTCTCCAGGATTTGAACCAGCGATTCTGCGTTCTAGAGGCCCCGTCTTCCCGATCTGCCTTTGGCACCCCTCGCCGTGGCGGCGGGTACATGATGGTCGTACTGTCGCTCCCCATGCTGCTTGGAGTGGCCGCCCTCGTCATCGATCTGGGTATGATGAGCTTGGCGGCCCAGCGTGTTCAGCACGTGACCGATCTGGCTGCACTCGCGGGCGCCACGCGCGTTGAGGACACGGCGGCGTCTACCGCGGCAGCGGACGAGACGGCCGAAACCAACAACTCCTTCTCGAACTGGCAGGTCGACACAGCCACCACCATCTACGGCCCCGGCGACACAGTGCCCGGCTACCGCACTCTCGGCTACCGGGAGTACGTCACAGACGTGACCGGCACAACCGACTTCGACTTCGCGTTCGCGCGGATCTTCGGCCTCGAGCGCGCCACCATCACGCGCCGGTCCGCTGCGGTGTGCGAAGTCTGGCGCAATCGGCTGGCCCGGGGCTTCATCTTTGCAGGCTCGACCGACCCGTCCGTCTGGGGCGTGTACTCGGACGGCTTGAGTAACCAGTTCAACGGCAGCATCCACTCCAACACCGGTGTCAGCCTCAACGGTGGCGGGAACGTCGTTACCGGCGACATCCTGTACCGGAACGCCTACGAGCAGAACGGTCCCGACTTCACGCTTGATGGCGCTGTAATCGAGACCCCGGTCACCCTCTATCCGGTGGACTTCGCGTGGGCGGACTTCTGGCAGAACTCGTGGGACCATGATGTTGCCTCCATCAACGCGACGGACAGCGGTGGCTCGCTCCCGAGCGGATGCTGGCACGTCCGGGGCGACATGAATATCTCGGCCTCCGACTTCCACTGCAACGACTCGCTGTTTGTCGTCGAGGGCAACATCGTCATCAGCGGCGCGCGGCCGATCTTCACCAACGTCACCCTCGTCGCACGAGGAAGCATCACCTTCAGCGGCGCCGACGGCGCCTTCTCTCCCTTCATGCACGACGTCTTCGCGTTCAGCCTGATGGCCTCGTCATCAGATGTCATGAACGTTGAGGGCTCGCGATGCGATGCGTCGGGCGTGCTCTTCGCTCCGTACGGCGGGCTGCGCTTTCAGGGATCACCGATGAACAACTACCAGATCGGGCTCGTGGGCAACACGGTCACCCTGTTGGGTGGCGGCATGATCCACGACGGCCCCGCCTCGGCACTCGTCGCCGACGAGACAAGCGACATGAAGCTCGTGCTCTGATATACGCTGACACCAGTCCCGTCACTCCCAATGAACTCAAGTACAGGAGGGGTTTGTGAGATGACACTCGGAGCGATGTCACGATCCGCAAGATCTCCCAAGATCAGTCGCACCTCGCGCCTGCGTGGAGGCACGGCCACTGTCGAGCTGGCCATGATCCTCCCGCTCATGCTCGCACTGATCTTCGGCATACTGGAGATCGGCCTGATGGTGCGCAGTTCGAGTTCGCTCGGGCATGTCGCGCGCGACGTGGCGCGGATCGCCTCAGTCGGCGCAGCGCCCTCGCGGATTGCCAGCCACGTCCACGAGACGTCCGCGGGGCTGATCGACGAGAGCCTGACCGTTAACGTGGACCACCGGAGCTGGGACGAGGAGTCGGGGACCTGGGGGAGCTGGACGACCCTCACCGGCGACGCCTACGGCAACGCCGCTCAGTCGGGTGATCAGATACGTGTCCAACTGGACTATGAGCACCTGTTGGCAACCGGCAGTCTGTTGGCCGACGTATTCAGCGCGTCGGAGGACAACACCGTGGCACTGGACTCGACCGTGGTATCGGTACGTGAGTAGGAACCTGTCGGAAGTCGGTAAGGGGTTGAGAGCGATGATGACAGCCAGCGGGAACGCTCTCCGCATTCATGGAGATGCGCTGGTCGGTTTCTGGCGGGACGAGGACGCCACAACGTCACTGGAGTACGCCCTGATGCTGGCGGTAATCTCAGCTTCGGCCGTGCTGGCCTACCAGCACCTCGGGTTGGCGGTCAGCGACGGCGCGACGGAGGGTCAGAGCGTCGGCGGCGCGGGAGTCTCCGCTGCCAGTGCGTCGGGCGGGGTGGTAAGCGCCACGGGTGCGGCCGCCGGCCCGGGATAGCCGTCGCGGCCGGTCTTCGGGGCATCATCGGACAACGCCGTCGCCCTGGAGGTGGTCGCGGAGGACGTGCGGAAGTAGGGCGTGGCCGCATCGGAGCGCGAGTCCACGATGACGGGGGAGCGCGGATCGAGGATGCTGCAGAAACTGAGGCGCACGATCACCCAACTGCTGACGGACGAGTCCGGGCTGACCACCATGGAGTACGCGCTGCTGCTGGCGCTGCTGGCGGTCGGGGCGATCCTCGCCTACCGCAACTTCGGCCTGGCAACGAGCGACCTCGCAACGAAGAGCACACAGGAACTGCCCGGCTCGGAGCACGGGCCGATGCCCCCGCGGTGAAGCCCGTTCTGCGCCCTCAGACCAACTCTCGCTTGAGCACCTTGCCCGCGGCGTTGCGCGGCAGGTCGTCGCGGAACTCGATCACCTGCGGCGCCTGGTAGCTCGCCAACGACTCCATGCACGCGCGCTTGACCGCACGCTCATCCACCTCCGCGCCGGACTCGGCCACCACGACCGCCTTGACCAGCTCGCCCAGGTAAGAGCGGATGCCCGTCGCGGGCACGCCCACCACCGCCACCTCACGCACGCCCTCGATCGCGGCGATCACCTGCTCGACCTCGCCCGCGACCACGTTCTCGCCGCCCACGATGATGACGTCCTTCTCGCGCCCGTGTACGTAGAGGTAGCCGTCCTCATCGTAGTGCGCGAGGTCGCCGGTGTGGAACCAACTCCCGCGGATCTCCTCCTCCAGCCGATTCGGCTGGTTCCAGTAGCCGGGGATCACGTTGCTGCGGTGGATGAGCAGCTCGCCGGTTTCGCCCGCGGGCAGCTCGTTGCCCTCGGCGTCGGCCACGATCGCCCGCACCTCGGGCAGCGGCTTGCCGACGGAGTCGGCGTGGCTGAGGGCGTCGGCGCTGGGCAGCACGTGGGTGACCGACGTGGTCTCGGTGAGGCCGAAGAAGTTGCGCAGCGCCACGTGCGGGAGGAGCTCCCGCAGGCGCACGATGGTGTCGGGGTGCATCGGCGAGCCCGCGTAGGCGATCAGGCGCAGCGATGAGGTGTCGCGGGCGCCGAGTTCTTCGCCCTGCGCGAGCATCGCGAAGAGCGTCGGCGGGCCGAGGAAGGTCGTGACGCGCGCGGACTCGATCAGCTCGAGCAACTCGCCGCGCTCGGGGCGCGGAGCGATTGCGAGCGTGCTGCCGAGGAACGCCGCCGAGGGCAGCAGGGAGTAGAGCGCCGTGCAGTGGAACATCGGCAGCGCCAGCATGTGCACGTCCTCGTGCCGGAACGAGTGGGCGACGAGGCAGTTCTTCACGTTGAAGAGCAGGTCGGCGTGGCGCATGGTGGCGCCCTTGGGCCTGCCGGTGGTGCCGGAGGTGTAGGCGATGACCGCGAGGTCCTCGGGCCG
>JALGSW010000096.1 GCA_029821635.1 Candidatus Zipacnadia bacterium | reverse complement strand
GAGGGGGCGCGACGATGAGGCATCTGTGCGCAGTCGCGATGGCGTTGACAATCGCCGCACCGGGCTTGGTCCAAGCCGAGACGTACGCTGATCTGCCGCAGGACGTCAGGGACGTCATGGCCGACTTCATCCCCGACGGCCTGCATGTCACAGCCGATCTGGATCAGATCAAGGTCCGCCGCGGTCAGAACGTCATCAACGGACGAGTGCAGTACGAACTCCAGTTCCCTGCTACAGCCGATGACGGCACGAAGTGGCTACTCCACTTCGAGATCGACGCCGAGCGGCACTACGTAGCCTGGTACAGCGCGGCCGCGGGAGATGCGCACACGAGGGCAACGCTGGTGTCTCGCGATTTCGCGCTCTCTCGGGAGGAAGTGGAAGCGATCGCGCGCTCCTTCGCGGCTGAGCACTTCCCTCGGCCATTGGACGCGCTTGAGCTTTCGCACGTCTCCGCCCCACTATCCCGCTTCGCTGGCGGGTATGCGTACTACATCTTCAGTTGGCGGGGTCGCGCCGGCGAAGCAGAAACGGGTGACTCGCTTGTCATGTCCATCTCGCCCAATACTGGCGGCGTGCTGAACTACCTGGCTCGTCCTGCCCTCGACTTCGGAGAGGATGATGTGGTCGTCTCCCGCGATGAGGCGGTGGACATCGTCCGGGCGGAGATCGAGGCAGCCGGAAGGGTGGACCTTGCTGAGGTCACGTTCTGGGCGACGCTGGTCCTCAGCCACCCGCAGACGAACGGCGAGGGGCCAGCGTGGCGGATCGTCGCCATTCGGCCGCCTCTCGTGGGCTCTTACGGCTATGAAATGGACCGCCGGTTGCTGCGGATAGTTGATGCGCGAACCAGGCAGGTCTTTCTCCTTCCCGATGACATGTTCCCAGACCGATGGTTCTTCACTCCGGACGCGAACGGCCAGGAGTGATCTTGCGCCGCTGTCGTACGTCGTTGCCGTTTGGTCGGCCGCTCAATGGAGAGGTCGGCCCCCGCGCCGACCTGTGTCGTTGTCGTCCTCCCCCTCTCCCGCTTGCAGCGCTGTCGTTTGCGCTGCCAGGGAGAGGGGGCCGGGGGGTGAGGTGCCGTTTGACACCGCACTTGCGCCCCGCTATACTTCCCAAACGTGGGGTGGGGAGGCGCGAGGACCGCGCACTCGCCGCCCTCCGTTTCGCATGTACGGGCTTCGGGCGCGGACGCGCTCGAGCCACGCTGGAGTCAGAGAGGCGACTGACATGCCGAAAGTGATTACCGAAGTGCCCGGCCCGAAGTCACAGGCAATCATCGAGACCTCCCGCACCTACGAGCCCCAGTCCATGGGCGACCAGATGCCCGTCGTCTGGGACCACGCGGAGGGCTGCGTGTTCGGGCGTGCTCGTCACCAACGTCGGCCACTGCCACCCGCGCTACGTCGAGGCCGTCAAGGCGCAGTGCGACAAGCTCTTCAACTGCTACGATTTCGTCACTGAGCCGCGCGCGGAGCTTGCGAAGAAGCTCGTCGAGATCACGCCCGACCACATAGACAAGGCCTTCCTCGTCACCACCGGCACGGACGCCACCGAGGCCGCGATCCGCATGACCCGGCGCGTCAGCCCCGGGTACGAGATCATCGGCTTCGACGGCGCCTTCCACGGCCGCACCTACGGCGCCGCGTCCGCGGGCGGGATGATGGGCAGCAAGGCCGGCTACGGCCCGATGACGCCCGGCTTCCTGCACGCGCCCTTCCCGTACCTGTATCGCGCGCCGATCTGCCAGGGCAAGACCGAGGAGGAGGCCTCGCAGGCCTGCCTTGAGTACCTCGACTGGGTCGTGGATCGGCAGTCGGCGGGCGCGCTGTGCGGCGTCATCACCGAGCCCTACCAGGGCGGCGCGGGCGGCATCATTCCGCCCAAGTCCTGGATGGAGGGCCTCTACAAGTGGTGCAAGGACCGCGGCCTGATCTTCATCCTGGACGAGGTGCAGTCGTCCTTCGGCCGCACGGGGAAGATGTTCTGCATGGAGCACTGGGACATCAAGCCCGACCTCGTCACCCTCGGCAAGGGCCTCGGCTCGGGCATCCCGTGCTCGGCCGTCGTCGGCACCTCCGAGATCATGGACGCGCTGCCCGCGGGCTCGATGGGCAGCACGAACGGCGGCAACCCGATCTCCTCGATCGCCGCGCTGACGGCCATCGAGATCATCGAAGACGAGGGCCTGGTGGAGAACGCTGCGAAGATGGGCGACCTCTTTGAGGCGCGCTTCAAGGCGATCCAGGAGCGCATGCCCCAGCTCGGCGACATCCGCGTGATGGGCCTGATGGGCGGTCTGGAGTTCGTGACCGATCCTGAGACCCGCGAGCCGGCGCCGGATCTGACGCGCGCGATCACCGAGGAGGCGCTCAAGCGCGGCCTCATCATGATCGCGCCGATCGGCCTGTTCAAGAACGTGATCCGCGTCGCCCCGCCGCTGGTCATCACGGAGGCGGAGGCGAAGGAGACGCTGGACATTTTCGAGGAAGCGATGGAAGCGGCCGTCGCGAAGATGTAAGCCGGGCGCTTCCTGAGCACCGAAGACTACCGGGCGACGGCGACCTGCGCCGTCGCCCGGCGTTGCCTGCAGGCAACGCCAGCCAATGAAGGGGAACCTTCGATCGGTGGGGGAAGAGAAGGCAAACGAGCGGTCTGCCTTCTGTATTGTCGCGGAATGAGGGGAAACCTTCTATAGTCGGCTATAGAGAAGGGCAATGGGTTGTTGCCCTTCTGTTTGGCTCTGAGGTGAAGGGGAACCTTCGAACGTCTCGACTTAAGAAGGTAAATGGCGTATTATCCTTCCGAAGGTGCCGTCCAAGCCAAAGAAAATGGTGCCGGGAGCCAGAACCGAAGGAGAAGTGTGGGTTTCCCTTCCGCGAGACCCACCACTCGACCGGGCGCCGGACACCCTCCACGGATCGCGGTTTGGTGATGAGGAATGAGTCTCGAGGCCCTGCGGGGGAAATACGTCGAGATTGCGCGTGGGCAGAGAGCCTTCGTCCCCCCGCCACCGCCAATTCATCTCGATTACACGGACCATATTGTCGAGTTGCTGGGCCGGGCAAGTCGCGCCGTTGGGCGCCTCGACGGTCTGGCCGAGCTGGGCGCGGTAAATGTCCGTCTGCTCGCTTCTCCGTACATGCGGATAGAGGCCGTTCTCAGTTCGCGCATCGAGGGCACACGCACCTCGCTCGATGAGCTGCTGGCGTCTGAGGCAGGAGGAGGCGGCCGCGCTGAAGAGCGCGACGTGAGAGAGGTACATAACTACCTCGTGGCGCTGGAGCACGGTCTGGGTCGGTTGGATGAACTGCCGATCTGTGTTCGGCTCGTGCGGGAACTGCATGAGCTACTGCTCTCCGGCGTCCGCGGGGAGCAGTATGCGCCGGGGCGGTTCAGAACCGGTCAGGTGTTCATCGCGGCGGGTGGGAGGATCGAGAACGCGATCTACGTTCCCCCCCCGCCTGGGTTCGTTCCGGAACTGATGTCAGAGTGGGAGCGATATGTGAGTGAGCCGCCTCTCGCCCTGTCTCAGTTGATCCACTGCAGCCTCATGCACTACCAGTTCGAGGCGATCCATCCCTTCTTCGACGGCAACGGAAGGCTCGGTCGTCTATTGATTGTCCTGCTCTTACGCGAGCGTGGGGTCCTTTCCCATCCGCTACTTTACCTGAGTGCGTTCCTCGAGGAACACCGGGCTGAGTACTACGAGCGCCTCAATGCGGTGACGAAGCAGGGCGATTGGCTCGGGTGGGTTGAGTTCTTCCTTCGTGGCGTTGACGTCCAGGCCACTCACACGGTCGAGGCCTGCCGCAGACTGCTCTCCCTCCGGGGCGAGATGCGGGAGACAGTCCAGCAGGCGATGAGGACAGCCAACGGCCTGTCTCTCGTGGACATGCTATTCAATAACCCGTACATGACGGTTCCGCGCGCGTCTGAGCAGCTTGGCGTCGCAGCGTCGAGTGCCCGTGGCCTGATCCTGTCTCTTGTCGAACTCGGTCTGCTCACTGAGGTCCCGAGTGAAGGTCGCACGAAGCTGTACCAGGCCCCCCGCATCCTGCGCATGCTCGAGGAGGCGGCGCGGTCGGGAGACAGTGTGGGAACGGGCACGCTATGAGAACCTCCCGCATCTTCGGCATCGCGTTCATCACCGGCTTCTCGGGCGCGATGATGCCCGGACCGATGCTCGTGCTTGTCATCGGCCAGGTCGGCGCGCACCAGAGCATGATGCCGGTGCTCGCCATCGTCGGCGGCCACGCCCTGCTGGAGATCATCACGGTGATCCTGTTGATGGCCGGGCTGCGGCGGGTCATCCAGAGGCCCGCGATCCGTGGCGCGATCGGGCTGATCGGCGGAGCGTTTCTCGCGTACATGGGCGCGACCATGATGCTGGACGCCCGGAGCGTTACAGTTGACTTCGGCGCTGTCGGTGCGGGGATGCCGTGGCTGCAGCTCGTGCTGGCGGGCGCGTTCGTCTGCGCGGTCAATCCCTACTTCGTCGGCTGGTGGGCGACGATCGGCACCGGCCAGCTCGCACACGCCGCGCCGTGCAACGCGTGGGAGTACATGGCTTTCTACCTCGGGCACGAGCTGTCCGATCTTGTCTGGTACGCCATCGTCGGCCTGATCATCGTGACGGGCGCGACGTGGCTTTCGTCAAGCGTCTACATGTGGTTGATTCTGGTCTGTGGCGCTGCGCTGATCGTCCTGAGCCTCTGGTTCATCTGGACCGGCGTGCGCTTCATCTGGCTCGGCGCGGGTGATGAGGCGGAGAACCTGCCCACCGCCGAGATGCTGGAGGAAGCCTGCGCGGGTGCGGGCGCCACGGACTCTGAGGAGTGACGATGCATGTCGGAGAAGCAGCAGTTGCGCATCGGTCTGCCCAAGGGCAGCCTGCAGAACTCGACGATGGAGCTGTTCCGGAAGGCCGGCTTTCCGGTCACGGTTGATGATCGCGCGTATTCCCCCGACCTCGGCGACGACGAGCTCTGGGGCGTGCTGCTGCGCGCTCAGGAGCTGCCCGAGTACATCGCGCATGGCGTGCTCGACTGCGGCCTCACCGGCTACGACTGGATCCTCGAGCGCGACGTGGACCTCGTCGAGGTCTGCGACCTGCTCTACGCCAAGGGCGGTATGAGGCCGTATAAGTGGGTGCTCGCGGTGCACGAGAACTCGGGCATCGAGGGCTGGGAGGGGCTGCAGGGCAAGCGCATCGCGACCGAGCTGGTTGATGTCACGAAGCGCTTCCTCGCCGAACGCGGGGTGGAGGCGGAGGTCGAGTTCTCCTGGGGCGCGACCGAGGCGAAGTGTCCGGACCTCGTGGACGCGGTGGTCGAGGGCACGGAGACCGGCAGCACGCTGCGCGCGAACAACCTGCGGATCATCGACACGCTCTTCACCTCGTGCACGAAGTTCGTGGCGAACAAGGAAGCGTGGGACGATCCGTGGAAGCGCGCGAAGATCGAGAGCATCGCGCTGCTGCTCAACGCGGCGCTCGAGGCGGAGAACAAGGTCGGGCTGAAGATGAACGCGCGCGAGGAGGACCTCGCGGCGGTCATCGCCTGCCTGCCCGCGCTGAAGAAGCCGACGGTCTCGCCGCTGGCGAACGGCGGCGACGATCGCTGGGTCGCGGTGGAGACGATCGTCGACGCGAAGATCGTCAAGGACCTGATCCCGGCGCTGAAGGCGGCCGGGGCGCAGGGGATCATCGAGTACCCGCTCAGCAAGGTCGTCATCTGACGCGTCCTCCAGCCGGAGACGCGGGGGTATTGCCGGATGAGGCGCAGGAGTGCGCGTGTACGCGCTGTCTCCTGCGCCTCTGTTGTCTTGACAGAGGTCGCGCGTTGGGCTAACGTATCTTTGAGGTAGTGTACAACGTTGCATGAGAAACTGCGACAAACCTCGACGCGGCATTTTGAGGCGGTGAATGACATGATCCGGTGCGACGGATGCGGTGCTCGGAACGCGGAGAACGCGACGTTCTGCGTGCGCTGTGGGGCCGATCTCGCGCACGGGCAGGAGCCTGCGGTCGGCGAGAGCACCGACACGCTCGATCCTGTCAGCGAGGCGACGCCGGCCGCTGAAGCGGCGGGCGCGGCGATGCTCGAAGAGCCTGAGCCGATGGCGCCCAACGGTGCGTCCGACGCGAGCGAGGCCGAGGAGCTGCTTCGCGAGGCCGGCCAGCGGCTGTCCGACGGCGATGCCGACGGAGCTGCGATGAAGTGCCGTGACGCGATCGAACTCGCGCCCGACCTTGTGGCCGCCTACTCACTCCTCGGGATGGCCGAGGAGCAGCGCGGAAACATCGTGGCCGCCGCGGGCGCGTACCGGCGTGTGTTGCAGCTTGACCCCGAGCGGAAGATCGAGCGGGAGAAGCTGGAGTTCCTGTACGCGGACGGTCTGAGCTCGGGCGACGACGACCGGGGCGACGGAAGCCTCGACCGCCGAATTGTTGCGTGGGCCCCGTGGGTCGCGGCCGTCGGCGCGGCCTTCGTAGTGTTGGCAGTCCTTACCTTCGTGGGCGTACGCGTACACGCGGGGAGCGCGGCGGAGCGCAGCTACGCCGATCAGATGCAGGTCGCGCAGGCGGCGCTGGACAGCGGTAACTACGCCACGGCCTCCCGCGCGTTCGAGACGGCGTTGACGGCGCGCCCCGGTGACGCAGACGCCGAGCGCGGCATGGGCTACGCTCGGCGCAAGCTGGCCGCACGAGGCGCCTCTCGTGCGCCGGACGTCTTCGCCCAGCCGATGCCCTACACCGCGCAGATCGTGCCGTCGGCAGGGCCGAATCCGTTCGCGCCGATCCCCATCGGCATCGGTCAGGTACAGGGGGCGGAGCCGCAGCCCGGCCAGCCACCGATGACGCAGTCACCGACGCGGACCGCGCCGCCGCCTGTGATGGCCCGCGATGAACGTGTGCAGGTCCAGCGGCCCTCGACCACCACGCCTAGCGACACGATCATGCCGTTCCGCGACGTGCTTGACGACCCGCAGCACGAGGGCACCACGCCCGCTGCGGCGGAGGACACTGAGCCCGACGAGACGCAGGTCGCCGAGCGGCCCAAGCCGGTCGGCGAGTGCACGATCTGGCGCAGCCCGGGCGGCTCAGCGAGCGCACCGCCGGGCGCCTCCTCTGAGGCCGGCCACGCGCAGAGCGCCGCGCAGCTCCGCAGCCAGGCGCAGAGCGCGATCGAGAGCGGGAACCGCGATCAGGGCCGCCGGCTCATCGACAGGGCGATCGAGCAGTATCGCGCGGACAGCCAGGCGAATCCCGGCCGGCGCGCGGGCAACCAGGCGAGCATCAACTCCTGCGAGGTGCTCCGGCAGCAATGCGAGTCCGGGGAGTGACCGTGAGTTCGAGCTACCGACTGACGAGCCGTGTCCTGCTCGCCGCGCTGATTGCAGCGTGCGCGTGCGCTGCGCTGCCCGCGCTCGCCGATGGCGTGGGCGTACTGCTCGCGCCGGCCGGTGAGCGTATGGTCGAAGCCGAGGCGCTCTACGCCGACGCGGTCGTCGTGGGCCTGGCCACCGAGGGGCAGCGCGCGGTGCTGCTGCATGAGGCGTCGCCGATGGTCCGCGCAACCGGCGTGGCGCTGCCCGCCGTGCGCGCGGGCGATGACTGGACGCCGCTGGGCGGCGTGCTGGAGCGCGTCGCCACCACGATGCGGCTGGATTACGTGCTGCTCACGGCTCTGCGCACCGAGGATGGTGGCGTGCTTGCGTCGGGCCTTCTGGTGGTGCGCGGGGGCGAGCAGGTGGCGCTGGCGAGCATCTCCTGCGAGCGCGGCGCTGATGCGGCGGCCACCGTCGTGGAGCGCGTGCTCGCGGGCATTGACGGACTTCCCGAACCGCACGACCGTGCCGATGAGGCGCTGCCACTGACGCCTGCACCGACGCCTACGCCCGCCCCCGTCGAGGACGAGCCGATCGTGGACGCACCACCCGGCGCCGGTGCACTCCCGGGCCCGGCGGCCAGCGCGCCGGTCGTCGTGGCAGACGAGCCTCCGCTTGCGCCCGACACGCCGACGGTCACGCCGCCCGAACCGGTGGACGATGCGCTGGCGGCCGCTGAGAAGGCGTACAACGCGGGCGAGCTGGCGGCTGCGGAGAGGCTGCTGAGCGCGTCGCTGCGCGAGAGCGGGGCGTCCGCGCGGGCGTACTTCCTGCGCGCGCGCCTGAGCCTCGGGCGGCAGGACCGCGCGGCGGCGATGACCGACCTGAGGCGCGCGGTCACGATCGACGCCACGCTCGCCGACGCGCAGGTCTGGCTGGGGCGGCTGCTCGCCGAGCAGGGCCTCTGGCAGTCCGCGCAGGATCACTACGAGCGGGCGATCGCGGCCGACCCGACGCACCTCGAGGGTCTGCTGGGCCTCGCACGGCTCTACCGCGATCATGGGCATCGACGGAAGGCGATCGATCTGCTGACCGCCGCCGACGACCTCGGGCAGAGCAACCCGTCGGTGCTGATGCTGCTGGCGGAGTTGCACGGCGGCGAGGGGAACGTGGAGCTGGCGGAGCGCTTCTTCGTGCGCGCGGCGGCCGCCACGTCCGGGGAGCAGCGCGCGGCCGCGTGGGAGCGGCTGGGCGACCTCTACGTCGGGCTGCACCGGCACCGTGAGGCGCTGACCTGCTACGTGAAGGCGGCGGAGCTCAGTCCGTCGCGTTCGAGCATGGTGGAGCGCCGGTACACGGAGGTCATGACCGCAGCCGACGGCACGGTGCAGGAGGCGCTGACCTCCGGCTGGGGCATCTTCGAGGACTTCGCGCAGAACGGGATCGGCGAGCGGGAGATGGTGCATCGCACCCTCAGTGAGATGGACGCGGAGCTCAACGAGGCGCTGCGCTTCGCCGAGAGCATCAACCCGCCCGGCGCTCTGAGCGAGCGCCACGCGCGCAGGCAGTTCGCCTACTCTCTCGCGGTTGAGGCGTCGGTGCTGGCGCGGTCGTGGCTGGACCTGGGGGACGACCTGATGCTGGAGCGCGCGCAGGCCGTGCACGCCGACGCGGCGCGGGAGTTCGAGCGGCTGCGCGCGATGGGCGCGGGCTAGGACGGGCCCGGGATGATCGGGCAGCTCGGGCGCATCGTGGCGTTGACGGGCCTGGCCCTGCTGGTCGTGGGTGGCCTGATGATGCTGATCGGGCGGTTTGCGCCATCCGGCCGGCTGCTGCCAGGTGACATCGTGATCCGGCGACCGGGCTTCACGTTCTACCTTCCGCTGGCGACCATGCTGGCGCTGAGCCTGGCGCTGACCGCGGTGGCCTGGCTCATCGCGTGGCTGCGCAGGTAGATCACGGTCATGGCGGCACGGGGACAACGTATGACCTCCCGGAGAAAGGGCATGCAATCATGCTGATGCACGAGTGGATCCGCTATCGCAGCCAGCAGGTGAAGCAGGCTCCCGGCGACGAGGAGCAGCCGCCGGCCGCCGAGGCAGAGGAGACCCTCGTGGAACCTGAGGGCGAAGCGGAACTCGCGGAGGCGGAAGAGGCCGCCGAGGCGTTGGAGGCCGAGGTCCCGACTGCGCCTGAGACCGAGCTCGAGGCCCCGGTCCCGTCTGAGACTCAGAGCGCTGATGAGGCCCAGGCTGCGGCTCCGGCTCTGACTCAAGCCGCCGCCCGCGATGCCGAGAGTACACTCAGAGACCGAGAGGCCGTCCTTGACTCGCTCCAGGATGAACTCGAGCGCAGTGGCAACAGCATGAAGGACCGCCTCAAGCAGCTCCAGGCTCGGCAACGTCAGCTTCCGATGGAAGTGGAAGAGCCCGAGGACGAGGACGAGGAGGCTCAGCCGCGACGAGCATCTGAGACGCGCCAGCAGCTCGTCCAGCGACTGCTCGACCCGACCCTGACCCTGCGTGAGGCGGCGCTGCTGATCGACGTCTGCCCGACCACCGTGCGGCGCTACACCGACCGCGGGCTCCTCAACTGCTTCCGCACGCCGGGCAACCAGCGGCGCTTCTCCCTCTCCGACGTCCTCGAGTTCCTCGAGCGTCGGGAGCAAGGGGAGGTCTGAGCGCCGCGGGGACAGCGTCGGAGGGCGCGCTCGCGAGTGAGCCTCCCGGGTCTCAGCGAACGAACACCCACGACCCGAGAGGGGTTACGTATGTGCGCGAAGGCCCTGCTGCTGATGGCGTGTGACGAGACGCGCGAGGACATCGCCGCCGGCCTGCGTGAGCGGCGCGTTGAGGTGCAGACGACGGCGAGTGTTGAGGACGTGACACTGGCCCCCGCGTCACCCGACGTGGCGGTCGTGGAGTTGGCGCTGACCGGCCTTGACGGTCGCGAGCTGTGCGGCGAACTGCGCGAGGCGGGTCTGCGGGGGCTGATCGCGCTGGGCGGTCGGCATGGAGTGGACGACGCAGCCGAGCTGCTGCGCGCGGGCGCGGACGACTTCCTCGCCCGACCGGTGAGTGCGGTCGAACTGATCGCGCGGGTGCGCGCGTTGCTGCGGCGCCTGCGTGAGTACTGTGCGGCGTCGGCGGCCATGCTCGACCTGGGCGACGTCACGGTGGACTGCGAACGCCACGAGGTGACCGTGCGCGGCCGTACGGTGGCGCTCACCCCGAAGGAGTTCGATCTGCTGCGCGAGCTCGCGCGTGGCGCCGGTGACCTGGTCGAGCGGGAGGCCCTGCTCGAGCGCGTGTGGGGATACGACGACGCGGTCACCAGCCGCACGCTTGACGTGCACGTCGGCCGCCTGCGCAAGAAGATCGAATCCGACCCCTCGCACCCGAGGCTGATCGTGACGGTGCCCCGGGTCGGCTACCGCATAGCCGCCTGATACCCGGCGGCAGGCTCCCGGAGGATGGAATGACAGAGGCATGATGATCGCAGCGATCGACGCCGTTCACCTCCGGGTTCCCCTCGACGAGCCGATTCCGCCCAGCGCTGTGCGGCCGCTCACGGAGAGCCTCGCCATCCACCTCGTCCGCCTCACCTGCGACGACGGAACCGTCGCGTGGGGCGAGGCGTGGTGCGATTCCGCGAACGCGCTCGACGAGGCCGTGGAGCTGCTCAGCCCGATCCTCCTCGACGCCGATCCCCTCGACCGCGGCACGTTATGGGAGCGGATGGTCGATCGTCTGACCGGCCTCAAAGAGCCGCTGGACGCCGGCGCGCCCGCGCTCTCCGCGGTGGACATCGCCCTGTGGGACGCGGCCGGCCGCGCGCTCGGGCTGCCTGTCTGGCAGATGCTGGGCGGGCGGCGGATGGCGCGTCTCGACGCCTACGCCACAGGCATCTACTTCGAGGAGCCCGAGGTCGCCGCGCGGAAGGCGCGGGAGATGCTCCGGGCGGGCTTCCACGCGGTGAAGATCAAGGCCGGCGCGGGCATTGAGCAGGACATCGCGGTGCTCGAGGCCGTGCGCGGCGCCATCGGCCCGCAGGTCCCGCTGATGATCGACGCGAACCAGGGCTTTGCGGATCGTGACGAGGCGATGGAATTCGGCGGCGCGGCCGACCGCGCCGAGGCGTTCTGGTACGAAGAGCCGCTGCCGCCGGGCGATTGGACGGACTACGTAGCGCTGCGGCACGCGCTGGACACGCCGATCGCGGGAGGCGAACGGCTGCGCTCGCCCGGCGCGTTCCTGCAGGCCTTCAGCGTGGGCGCGCTCGACGTGGCGATGCCCGACGTGCGCCTCTGCGGCGGCATCACCGGCCTGCTGAAGATCGCCGACCTCGCGCGCTGGTTCCACGTGCAGATCAGCCCGCACAACTGGTCGTCGCAGATCGCCGCGATCGCGTCGAGCCACGCCGCGATCACGCTGCGCAACTGCGTGCTGACCGAGGTCGAGGCGACGCGCACGCAGGCGAGCGACGGCCTGCTCGAGGAGCCCGTGCGCTTCGATGACGGCTTCATCGTGATCCCCGATGGGCCGGGGCTTGGGATCGATGTGAGCGAGCAGTTCGTCACACAGCACGCCGCGCAATGAGCCGCTGGGAGACCGAGGGCACGCGATGACAGGTCACGAGCTGGTCGCGAGGGTCCGCGACGCCCGCGAGCGCAGCGACGCGATCATCCTGCGCGTGTGCGGAGCGTGCGAGAATAAGTGCTGCCAGCAGATGACGATGATGGGCACGCAGGACCTGCGGCGGCTGATCCGGGAGATGCAGCTTGACGAGCAGTTCGAGCGCCGCGTACGCGAGGGCCTGTTCGAGGTCGCGGAACGCCTCGACACGGATCTGCGAGTGCTGGCCGAGGTCACGGAGCTGCTGGCCGTCTCCTCCGGGAGTAGCAGGCCGGGCGAGTTGGCGGATCTGCAACGCAGCGTAGGCGAGTGGGCGGATTTCGTCCGCTGGCTGCGCAGCGACTTCCCCATCACGCAGCAGGAGATGCGGCGGCTCGTGATGTTCTCCGCCGTCCGCTCGAACGCCCTCAACGCTCTGTCACGCTTCCCGGGCGGCCTCGGCGCGCTGGTGAACCTCTCCGGCAACAAGGCGAGCTTTCAGTTCCGCGGCAGGCGCATCGCCCCGCCTCCGTGCCTGTTCTTCCTCGATGACTCGGGCTGCATCTGCGACCAGGCCAAGCCCGCGAAGTGCGCCAACTTCTTCTGCGCCGGCGTGCCGAACCTGCTAGAGGATCTGCGCAAGTCGCTGGGCTTCGACGACTTCGTCCTGGCGAACATGACGCCCGTCGGGATCGATCGCATCCTGCGCATGATCGAGCTTGAGCGCGACCTCGGCCCGCAGTACATCGAGCCGAAGATCGTCCTCGGCGCATCCGAGGAGATGATCGATCTGATCGCTCGGCGGATGGGGCACTCGGGTGAGATGGTGCGCCTGAAGCGCATCGAGCGCCCCGGCCTGCGCTCGGCCGCGGAGGTCGAGGGGGAGCTGAAGACGATCCCGCCCGGCACCGGGCTGATCGAGGTCTTCCCCGCCATCGACGGCAACACGCTCTACGAGCTGGCGCTCGCGCTCGACCGCATCCGCCTGCGCGATGAGCATCCGAGCTACGTCCTCACCGCCACCCACCTGCTGACGACCCCCGCCGCGCATCCGCTCTGGGACGATCGCATGATGGCCCAGCCCCTCGGCGTGCTCGACCTGCTGGTCATCGAGGAGTAGCCGCGCCCTGCCGTTCCGTGCCACGGGCGCCCTCGCCCGTGGGCTGTTGCCCCCTGCACGGATTCTGCCAGCGTGCTGCAAGCTCCCGCGAAGGATTTCAAGGCCGCTCTCCGGCTACCATCGTGCCTGTCAGACGCCCCGGTGCGCCCGAAGCTGGGCCGCCCGGAGCAGACAGGTCGCGGGAGGGCGGACACGATGGCGGGATGTCGGCGGAGTGAGCTTGAGCGGCGCAGCGATGAGCTGCTGACGGATGACGCGGACGATCGGGCGGAGTACCCCTGTCACACCGAGCGCTGGATGGACATCGTCGCGCGGCGCGAGTCGCCTGGCGTCGAACGCGCGCCGGCGCGGGGCGGGGAAATTGAGGCGCGGCTCGCGGGGATGGTGGTAGATGCCAGCCTGACCCGCCGGCAGCGGATGGTTGTGCGCTGGCTCGCGCGCGGGCTGTCACAGCGGGAGATCGCGGAGACGCTGGGCCTGTCCGAAGCGCAGGTGAGCCGCATCAAGTCAGCGGCGTTCGAGCGCATGCGCCGCGAGGGCGTGCTGCCATGAGCGCGGTCGGGCGTCTAGTGATCGGTGAAGTGAATCGTCCAGCCGCCATCGGCGACGATGGCCGCGCCGGTGACGTAGCTCGCGTCGTCCGAGGCGAGGAAGAGCGCGACGCGAGCGATCTCCTCGGGTGTGCCGAGGCGGCCGAGGGCGGTCCGCCCGCGCACCTGCGCGAGCTTCTCCGCGCTCCAGCCCGCGCCGATGAAGGGCGTCTCGATGAAGCCGGGGCAGATCGCGTTGACGCGGATCCCGTAGCGGCCCCAACGGCTCGCGAGGTGGCGGGTCAGGCCGATCAGCCCGGCCTTGGACGCATCGTACTGCGGCGACGCGAAGCCGACGACACCGCCGGCGATCGACGCGGTGATGACGATCGAACCGCCGGAGTCGCGCAGGTGGGGGAGAGCTGCCTCCGCGCCGAGGTAGACGGCCCGCAGGTTCGTCGCGATGGCGGAGTCGAAGCGCTCAGCGGGCGTGGCGCCACTGCCGTGAACGCCTGCGTTGAGCATCAGCACGTCGAGGCCGCCGAAGTGCTCGACCGCCGCCTCGACGATGCGCTCACCCGCGCCATCGGCTGACACATCCGTGAGCAGCACTTCCGCCTCACCGCGAGCGCGGATGCGATCGAGCGCCGAACGCAGGTCGGCGTCGTGGCGGTCAACGAGCAGCACACGCGCGCCCTCTGCCGCGAACAGCTCCGCGGACGCCAGCCCGATCCCCGACGCCGCTCCCGTCACGATCGCGACCCGTCCGGCCAGCCTGCCCTCAGCCATCGCCGCGCCTCCCGTGTGTCAGGATGCGGGAGTCTTCGCGGAGGGGGAGAGGGTGGCCTGCGTTAGCCGAACGGCCGACGCATCCGAACGGCAGGATGCGTCGCTCCGAACGGCTCACGACGAACGGCCGCAAGCAGGAATGCCTGCGCCACGAACGGCAGGATGGCGGTCAGCGTGCTCGCCACGGGGCGGGGGGCCTACCGCACGCTCACGCGCTCCGGCGGGAGGTCGAGCATGATGCCGCGCTTGGGGATCGTGCGCAGCAGCTCCCCGCCACCCGGCACCGCGTCGCCGAGCTTCCCCGCCAGTCGCGATCGGTGTGAGTAGATCTGCGCGGGCTCCACGAAGGTCTCCCCGCCCCACATGCCCGCGTAGATCGCGTCGTAGTCTACGCACGCGCGGGGCGCCTCCGCCAGCACGCGCAGCAGGCGATACTCAGCCGGACGCAGCTCGATCGGCATCCCATCCAGCAGTACCCGATCGGGGCGGTCCGCGTCGATCACCAGCCCGCTCGCCGCGTCGGCCCGGGGCGCTGCGATGGCCCGAGGCACGGGTGGCGCGACGCAACGCGGTTCGCAGTGGCGGTCCTCGCGCGGGTCGATCGGCACGCCGCAGGCGATGGCCAGCGCGCGCGCCGCCAGGGTCGCTCCAAGCAGGCGCTCGAGCGTGCGAACGTCCGCATGCGCAACCCCCGCGCGCGAGGCGATCCCCTCGTGCAGCAGCGCGAGGATGTGCCCGCGGCCGAGGCCCGGCACATGCATCTCATGCAGCGCCAGCCCTTCGTCCGGCACGCCCGCCGCGACGCCCTCCCCGAGGCGCATCAGCCCCCGCCACTGCTCGCGCGGCCAGCTCAGCTCCCGGCCGATGCGCGCGATCACCTGCACCGCCCAGCCCACCGACTCCGCGAGCGTCGCGAGGCGCCCGGCCGGGATGCGCGCGGCGCGCTCGACCTCCGCGGTCGCCTCCGGCCCGCGCCAGTGCTTCACAGCCAACACCACGCGCACCGCGCGCTCACGCCGTTGCGCCGACGCGGAGCGGGCAGCGACTCTCCCCGAGGTCTGAAGCAGCCGCTCCAACTCCCAGTGGTCGTCGCAGGGCGCGGCCGGGTCGGAGAACTCATCGGCGAGCGCCGCGCCCCAGCCCGGCGGCGGCAGCGGGATCGACTGCACCTCATCGGTCAGCGCGGCCACGAGCAGCGCCTCAAGCTCATCGGGCGCCACGCCCTCCGCCCCCTGCGCCGCGCGCAGCAGCGCGAGGAAGCTGCGCGGCGTCAGGCCGCTGGTGCCGCAGAGCGTGCCGAGGGCGGTGGGTCGCCAGCCGCTCGCGGGCGTCTCCTCGACCAGCCCGTGCGCGGCGGCGACGTCCAGCGCCTCGCGCAGCTCGCTCGGGAGCACGTCCGGCGGCAGCCCGGCCTCGCGCGCCGACAGCGACCGCCGCCACGCCTCGGCCAGCCCGCCCGAGCGCCCTGCCGCTGCCGAACCGGAGAGCATGCAGACGCGCTGCAGCGGCGTCTGCGCCCCAAGTTGCGGGCGCAGGCGCGGGAAGTCGCCGTCGAGGTAGGTCGCGAGCAGCACGTGCCGCTGCACCTCGCCCTCGGCGATGAGCACCGCGCGGCCGATCTCGGCGCCTGCCTCAGTGCAGCCCAGCCGCCCGGCGCGCCCCGCCATGTTGTCGAAGTCCGCGCGCGTGATGGCGCCCAGCGTCGGCTTGCCCGCCGACCCGGTCGAGCACCAGCGGCGCGCGTCGATCACCGCATTGCGTGCGGGCAGGTTCACGCCCATCGCCAGCGTCGAGGTGCAGACCAGCACGGTCAGGTCGCGGCGCTCGAAGCCCGCCTCGACCACCTCGCGCTCATCGAAGCGCAGGTCGGCCGTGTGAAAGGCCACGCCCGCGCGCGCCAACTCCTGCAGCGACTGCGTCGCGCGCGTCTCCTCCAGCGTCGCAAGCTGCGCGGCGGTCTCCTCGGCCGCGGGCAGGTCGGCCGCCTGCGCGATCGTCTGCGCCATCAGCACCGCGGTCCGCTTGTCGCGCACGAAGACCAGCGTGGCGCCATCGCGCTCGGCCAGCCACGCCGCCACCTGCGCCATCCGCTCGCCCGGATCGACCGGACCTTCCGTGAGCTCCAGCCAGCGCTCGACGCCCTCGGCGCCGTCGTTGTGCTGACGGAAGTGGTAGTCGCCGCCATCGAGCGCGCCGCGTCGCAGCTCAACCGGCCGGCGCTCCTCGCGCACAAGCTCAGCGCCCAGCCACTCGGCCACGCGCTCCGCCCGCCCGAGCACCGCGGAGAGCCCGACGACCTGCAGGCCCGGGCTGTCCGCGACCAGGTCCCCGAGCAGCAGTTCCAGGCACGGTCCGCGCTCGGGGTCGGCGAGCACCTGCAGCTCATCCGCCACGACCGCCCCGATCGTGCCGGCCATCGCCGGACGCTCGGCCAGCACCGCGCGCATCTTCTCCGGCACTGCGACGAGCAGATCGAACTCCCCGCGCCCGACGCGCTCATGCTGATGGCGCCGGTCGCGCGTGGCGATGGCTATCTTCAGCCCGAGCGACTCGTAACGCGCCCGGAACTGTCGGTACTTCGCTTCGGCAAGCGCCTTGGTGGGCACGAGGTAGACGACCTTGCGGCCCGACAGCGCCGCATGGATCGCCGCCATCTCACCCACGAACGTCTTGCCCGAACTCGTCGGCGCGGAGACCAGCAGACTCCGCCCCGACAGCACTCCTGATTTGACTGCGCGTTCCTGGACCGGCAGCAGCTCGTCTCCGCACGTCCGCTCCCACGCGTCAAGCACGACTGAGGGCACGCCGTGTGCCTCAAGTGATCGCATGAACATCGACCGTCACCCCCTGCATTGCCGGCGGCTTTGATAGTGTATCGAACAAGCGTTCGTTTGTCAAGGCCGGAGCATAATCTCCGGCGTGCCATGGCGGGAGTTATTGTCGAGTCGGGGAGACAGACGGGGCATGCACGTGGTATACTACACCAAAGTAACTACATCCAGCGCTCGAGGAGGCGCAACATGAAGCGTCGAGGTTTTACACTGATCGAGCTCCTTGTTGTCATCGCGATCATCGCGATTCTCGCGGCAATCCTCTTCCCAGTCTTCGCCAAGGCGAGGGAGAAGGCGAGGCAGACGAGCTGTTTGTCGAATCTCAAGCAGCTCGCACTCGGAATCCAGATGTACGTTCAGGACTATGATGAGACGCTGCCCAAGGTCTCCTATGGGTCCTACTACTGGACGCCGACGATGGACCCGTATCTGAAGAACTGGCAGATCCTGATCTGCCCCTCTCGGGGAGCTTCCACCACGCAGGCACATGTGACGGGCTCGTATCCGCACTACGGTCTGAACTCGGGCATCTGTCCGTTCAGCGCCGATGCGCCCGTGAAGCTGGCGCAGATCACAATGAGCGCGGAGACGGTGATGACGGGCGAGGCGAACTGGTATACCGATGGGGCGGATAGCCACGGCTGCTATCACATGCGCAGGCCCACGTACGCGGCGGGCGACACGAGCCGATGGATCCACCCGCACAACGGTGGCCGGAACCTGGCGTTCGTGGACGGCCACACCAAGTGGTTCGCGCGGCCCAACGATACCAATTTGCGCTGGGTTCCGTAAGCCGCCTGCAGCGGATCACTGCCCTGTTGACAGGTGATGCGAAAGGTCCCGGGCGGACGTCGCCCGGGACCTTTTCATGCGGATGCAGGAATCGCGCACGCGCGCGGCGCAGTACCTCCTCCCATGAGCATGCCTCCCGAACAGACCGATCGCGCGCAGCCCGCCGCCGACCGCAGCATCATTGGCGTGCTGCGCGACCCCATCAGCATCATAGCCATCGTCTCATCCGCGATGTTGCTCATCGTCTACTATCACGGCTCCGACATCCGCTTCATCCCGGACTGGGCCCAACGCGCGCGCCTCAATTGGTTCGGCCTCAATTTCCTCTGCCTCTTCATCGTGCCCGCGCTCATCACGAAGTTCGTCCTCAAGCGCACCCTCGCCGACATGGGCCTGCGTGGCGGCGACTGGCGCGTGCAACTCAAGTACGCCGCGTTGTTCGGCGGCGTCACCATCCCCGCGATCTTGATCGCCTCCCGCCTCGGCGACTTCCAGGGCTACTACGGCCGCTACACCTGGGCGCGCACCGACATCCCGCTCTTCATCGTCTTCATGATCGGCTGGGCGGTCTACTTCTTCTCCTGGGAGTTCTTCTTCCGCGGCTTCCTGCTCCAGGCACTCGGCGAGCGCTTCGGTTCAGTAGCCATTGCGTTGCAGACGCTGCCCTTCGTGATGATGCACTTCGGCAAGCCCGAGGTGGAGAACTGGGCCGCGATCCTCGCCGGCGTCGCGCTGGGCTGGTGGGGCTGGCGGACACGATCGTTCATCGGGCCGTGGCTGCTGCACTGGCTGTGCTCGGCGGTGATGATCGTGAGTGTGTTGTTCTGGAGTTAGGGGACGGCTGACGGCAACGGCGCCTCACCCCCCGACCCCCTCTCCCTGGGAACCGCAAACGGCGCGGTTCCAAGCGGGAGAGGGGGAGAACAGCCAACAACTGCAACGACATACGGAGGTGCAGTCACGTGGTTATTGATGCGCACGCACATCTTACCTGGCGGTCGCCGGGCAGTGGCTGGGAGGAGCGCGATCGGGCGCTGATCGATGCCGCCGACCGACTCGGCATCGACCAGCTCGCCTGCTCGAACCTCTGCCCGAGGCGGCCCTCCTGCCCCGAAGACTTCATCCAGGCCAACGAGTGGGCCGCCGACTCCCTGCGCGAGTACCCCGACCGGGTCCTCGGCTA
>JALGSW010000095.1 GCA_029821635.1 Candidatus Zipacnadia bacterium | reverse complement strand
CACCCAGCTTTCGAGGGTGGCGCGGTCCTCATCAGTCAACACAACTGCGGTCGCTGGTCTACCCATGCCGCCATTATAGGTTATAACGAGAACTTACGCAAGGGAGTACTAGCGGCCGTCGGCGGGTCCGCAAACCTGTCCTACCTATACGCAAGCGGGAGCGCTTTGAGCGACTTCGACCTGAGACTGAAGACAATGGGCCTGATCATCGGCGCGCTCCTGCTGACGCTGACCGGACGACTGTGGGTGCTGCAGCTCACTCAGTGGGTTGATTACCGCGAGAAGGCGCTGCAGAACCGCACGTCGGTGGTCTCCACGCCTGCGCCTCGCGGGCTCATCTACGACCGCAGGGGCCGCATCATCGCCGAGAACCGGCCGAACTGGACGCTCATCGTCACCCCGGCCGAGTTGCCTCCTGAGTCCGATCAGGAGGAACGCGAGCGCATCATCACCTTCCTCGCCAGCGTGCTGCGCGACCGCGACGTAAGCACCACCGACGTGCGTGAGGCGGTGGCGGAAGTCTGCGCCGCCGCGCGCGTCACGCCCACTCCACTGGGCAAGTTCGCCGAGGACCTGACCTTCGAGCAGGTCGCGCAGATCGAGGAGCACTGTAGTGAGCTCCCGGGCGTGAGCGTCGCCCAGCAGTTCAAGCGCAACTACCCCTACGGCGACCTCGCCTCGCACATCGTCGGCTACGCTCGCTCCATCAACAGTGAGCAGCTCGAGGAGTGGAGGGACCTTCAGTACCCCGGTGATGCGCTACCGGAGGAGGACCCGCTTGGCATCGAGCCGTGGCGTAACGATTCCGTCTACGGGCCCAATTCCATGTTCGGCCAGGCGGGGATCGAGTCCGCGTTCGAGCTCGACACCACCACCGCCCCTCCCACGCCCGTGCTGCAGGGGAGGCGCGGGAGGCGCATCTGGGAGGTGGACAAGTTCAACCACCCGCTGCGCATGATCCGCGAGGAGCGCGTGCCCCAGCAGGGCGCGGGCGTCTACCTCACGATCGATGTTGAGTTGCAGCGCGCGACGGAGAAGGCCCTGCAGCAGGCCGTCGGCAGCCGGCTGACCGGAGCGGCCGTGCTGATGGACGTGCGCACCGGCGAGATCCTCGCGATGGCCTCCAAGCCGAGCATCAACCCGAATCTGTGGGTGCAGGGGATTCCGAGCGAGCAGTATCAGAAGCTCGCGAATGACCCGCGCCATCCCTTCATGAACAAGGCCATCGCGGGTACCTACCCGCCCGGCTCGATCTTCAAGATGGTCAGTGCGCTGGCGGCGCTGCAGACAACGGAGATCTCCCCCGAAACGCGTTTCGAGTGCACCGGGCGCATCAAGGTGGGCAGCAGTGACAGGCCCTACTACTACAAGTGCTGGAAGAATCACGGCGCCTATCTGAACATGTGGGAGGGCCTCGCGCAGTCCTGCGACGTCTACTTCTACGAGCTGGTGCGCAAGGCCGGACTGAGTTCGGACGCGATCGCGAAGTATGCGCGCCTGTTTGGCATGGGGCACTCCACCAACTGCGGCCTGCCCGGCGAAGTTGACGGCCGAGTGCCCGACCGTGAGTGGAAGGCCGATGTGAAGGACCAGGACTGGTACACCGGCGACACGCTGCAGTTCGTGATGGGGCAGAGCTACCTGCTCGTGACGCCGATGCAGATGGCCGTGATGACCGCTGCGCTGGCCAACGGCGGCCAGGTCATCTCCCCGCAGCTCGTGCGCAAGATCGAGTGGCCCGAGTACCTCCACCGCGGCCCGACGCTCTTCCGCGCGAAGGTCGTCAACGAGATCGAGTGCGACCCCGCGAACATGAGGATCGTGCAGCAGGGAATGCGCCGCGCGGTCACCAGCGATCAGGGCACGGCGCGCGGTCTCGCGGGCATCGGCTTCAGCGTCGCGGGCAAGACCGGCTCGGCACAATTCGGCCCGCCGGGCACCGAGACCCACGCCTGGTTCGTCTGCTACGCCCCGTATAAGAACCCGCGCTTCGCCTGCGCGGTGCTCGTGACCGAGGGCGGCGGCGGCAGCGAAGCCGCGGCTCCGGTCGCCGCGAGCATGATGAAGGCCGCGATGGCAAGGTACGGCAGCGGCGAACCCGCCGAGATCCAGACGCTGACGCCCGCGACCGGCGAGGCGACCGAAGAGGCCCCCGCCGGGTCTCCCGCGAATCAGAGCACTGAGGGCTGACGCAGACCGCCCGCCACACAAGCATTGCACCCGAGAGAGGCCTGGCCATCCCCATGCTGCTTGACGAAGCCCGGCGCGAAGGCGTCCTGGCGCAGTGGAACGAGTTCGTGCGCGCCTCGCAATACCCGTCCGTGATGCAGAGCTGGCAGTGGGGTGAGCTCAAGGCCTCCACGGGCTGGCAGCCGATGGTCGTCACGGTCGAGGACGCGGGCGAGATCGCCGCGGGCGCGATGATCCTGTGCCGCCCCATCCCGCGCGTCCGCCGCTGCCTCCTCTACGCCCCCCGAGGCCCGGTTATTGACTGGTCGGACGGCGATCTTCTCGCGCGCCTGCTCGACGAGATTCGCTCCGCAGCCGGCAAGGTCGGCGGCATCGCGCTGAAGATCGACCCGCGCGTGCCCGCCGAGCGCACCGAAGTCACCGCGATGATCGAACGCGCGGGCTTCACCTTCACCGGCACCGACGACCCGGACCTCGGCGGCACCCAGCCGCGCTACATCATGAAGACCGATCTGCGCCCGGAGCCGGACGAGATCCTCGCGGGCTTCCACAGCAAGTGGCGCTACAACGTGCGCCTCGCACAGCGTCGCGAGGTGACCGTCCGTGAGGCCACGCGCGACGACCTCCCGGCGTTCTACGGGCTGCTGGAGCACACCGCCGAGCGCGACGAGTTCCGCGTCCGCGGCTACGAGTACTTCGAGCGCATCTTCGACGTGCTGACACCCGACGGCCTCGCGCGGCTCTTCGTGGCCGAGCGCGAGGACAGGATCATCGCGGGCGTGCTGGTCTTCGTGATGGGCGACGAGGCCGTCTACGTCTACGGCGGCTCCGACCCCGACGAGTTCAAGCACATGCCCAACCACCTGCTGCACTGGGAGATCATGCGCTGGGCCCGCGAGCAGGGCTGCACGGCGTACGACTTCCGGGGCGTGTCGAAGGAGATCGACGGTGAGCCGGTGGGCGAGCTGGGTGGCCTGAACCGCTTCAAGAAAGGATTCAACGCTCGGTACACTGAATACATTGGGGAGTATGACCTGGTGCTGTCGCCCTTCTGGTACCGCCTCTATCGCGCTGCGATGAGGGCCCGCGGGTAGGAACGGCGCCTCCCCCGCCTCGCGCTGGCGCGGGAGCGCCAGACGTTCGGCACCCCCTCCGTTCCGGAGGGGGAATCGGGCTCCCCCTGCGGCCTACTGAGTGAGTCAACGGCTCCCGTCCCCCCTCTCCGGAACGGAGAGGGGAAGAGGCTGGCGAGCGTAGCGAGACGGGCGAAGGGGAGAGGCGTCGTTAGGCAGAGGCACCGACCCGATCAGCACCACCATGTCACGTCGGGGAGACCTGTGATGCGCGATCTGATTGAGAACATCCTTCATGACGCCAGGCGGCGAGGCGCGAGCTTCGCCGACCTGCGCGTGAACACCGGCGAGAGCACTTCCATCTCTGTCGAGGACGGACAGGCCGACAAGGTATCCTCCGCCTCGCGTTCCGGCGCGGGCCTGCGCGTGCTGGTCGATGGCGCGTGGGGCTTCGCGCCCACCAACTCCATCACCGGCGAGGAGCTGCGCCGCTGCCTCGACGACGCGATGTCGATGGCGAAGGCCGCCGCCGGCCATGTCGCCGAGCCGGGCGTGGTGGCCGAGGTGGAGCCGGTCGAGGACACCGTGGAAGCGACCGCGGAGATCGACCCGCGCGAAGTGCCCCTTGCCGACCGCGTCCAGCGTATCTACGAGATCGAGCAGGTGGCGCGCGAGCGCGATGACCGCATCGTCAACTCCCGCGCCAACTACGCCGACGGCGTGGGCTCGCTAATCATCGCCAACACCTTCGGCACGTACATTGAGCAGCAGTCGATGCGCTGCTCGGTGCGCGTCGCGGCCACCGCCCAGAGCGGCGACGCTCGGCAGATCGCCACGGAGAGTGAGGCGCGTCCCGGCGGCTACGAGATCGCCCGCGCGATCGACCCCGATGCGTGGGCGGGCGACGTCGCCGATCGGGCGCTCGCGCTGCTCGACGCCGTTCCCGCGCCCGCGGGCACCTTCAACGTGATCATCGACCCGCGCGTGTGCGGGCTGCTCGCGCACGAGGCCTTCGGGCACAACGCCGAGGCCGACGCGGTCTGGGCGGGCGAGTCGATCCTCGCCGGGCGCGAGGGCCAGCAGGTCTGCTCGCCGCTGGTGACGATCGCCGACGACCCGACGCTCAAGGGCCTGAACGGCTCGTTCGTCTACGATCACGAGGGCGTCCCGGCGCGGCGGCATGACATCGTCCGCGAAGGCGTGCTCATCGGTTACCTGCACAGCCTCGAGACTGCCGCGCGGCTGGGCGTCGAGCCCAACGGCGCGGCGCGGGCCGAAGGCCATCAGAGCGAGCCGATCGTGCGCATGAGCAACACCTTCATCGACGCCGGCGACGCGACCCTCGAAGAGATGATCGCCGACACGAAGGACGGCCTGCTGCTCAAGGGCGGCTACTGGGGCTACGTCTTCACCGCGCGCGGGCAGTTCACGTGCAACGTGGAGAACGCGTGGGCGATCCGCGACGGGAAGATCGGCCAGCACTTCCGCAATGCGTCCTTCGCGGGCCTGACGATGGAGATGCTCTCGCGCGTGGATGCGGTCGGCAACGAGATCAGCTTCGACCTCGGCGGCACCTGCGGCAAGGGCGGCCAGGGGATGTCGGTGGACGCCGGCGGCCCCTACCTGCGCATCCGCGACGTCGTCGTCGGTGGTCAGCAACAGGCCGGGAGGGGTCAGTGATGAGCGAACTGCTTGATATTGCACAGGCCGCGGTCGAGGCCGCGCAGGCCGCGGGCGCGGACTTCTGCGACGCATTCTGCTCGGATAGCACCGACGTGTCGGTCGAGGTGGAGAAGTCCAGCATCAACTACTGCGCCACCATCCGCGACCAGGGCCTCTCCGTCCGCGCCTTCGTGAACGGCGGCCAGGGCTTCGCGACCGTCCAGCAGCTCACGATCGAGGCCGCGCGGGAAAGCGCGCAGCGAGCAGTGGCGCTCGCGCGCGCCGCGCACCCCGACCCGGACTTCGTCCGCCTGCCCGATCCGAGCGAGGCCGAGGAGGTCCCGGAGCTCTTCGACGAGGAGATGGCGGGCCTCGACGCGGGCGCCTTCGTGGAGTGGTGCCTGCAGGGCATCGACGAGGCCCGCGCGGTCGCCGATGATGCGATCGTGCAGGGCGGCGCGGGTGTCGGCTGGGGCGAGTCGGCCCTCGCCAGCTCGACCGGTGTGGCGATCAGCAAGCGTGGCAGCTCCGCCGGGCTGAGCTTCTTCGTCATCATCGCGCGTGGCGATGATATCGGCACGTACTTCGAGCAGGACATGGCCCGGCGCATGGCCGACCTTGAGATCGGCGGCGTCGCCGAGACGGCCGCGCGCGAGGCGATCCGGCAGCTCGGCTCGCGGCCCGTCCCGACCGCGCGCGTGCCGCTGGTCCTCGGGCCGCTCGCGACGATGGGCCTCATCGGCTCCGTGATCGGCGCGGCCGAGGCCGACGGCGTGCAGCGCAACCGCTCGTGGCTCGCAGGGCGCGAGGGCGAGCGCATCGCCTCCGAGGTGCTGACGCTGCGCGAGGAGCCGCTGGTCCCCGCAGGTCTGCGCTCATCGGCGTACGATGGCGAGGGCGTGGCGCGCACTCCGCGGGCGCTCATCGACCGCGGCGTGCTGACCACCTACCTGCACAACTCCTACACCGCCTTCAAAGCGGGCGTTGAGCCGACCGGACACGCCGGGCGCGGCGGTTACGGCTCGAGCGTCGGCATCGGCGTGAGCAACCTGCAGACCCAGCCCGGCGAGAAGACTGAGGCGGAGCTGATCTCCGAGATCGACGAGGGCATCTACGTGGCCTACGCGGGCATCTCGCCGAGTTCGGTGACGGGCGAGGTCTCGACCACGCTCGACTTCGGCTTCCGCATCGAGAACGGTGAGTGCACCACGCCGATCTCCACGACGCTCATCGGCAGCACCGGCGACGAGTTGCTGAGCAACATCGACGCGATCTCCAGCGACTACCGCGAGGAGCCGGGCCTGATCCTGCCGAGCATGCGCATCAGCTCGGTGCAGATCGCCAGCGAGGGCTGAGGCGCCGCCGTTCGCCCGGTAGTCCAGGAGGGGCGAGCTTCCCTGCTCGCCCGGCCGTCCGTTTGACCGCGAAGGGAGCCTCCCCATGCCCGAACTCAAGGGCGTTCGCCCCGAAGCCATCGGGCTGACGCTGGACGCGCTGGTGACGGACATCTACACCACGAGCTTCATGCTCGCGTTCCGGTCGCTCAAGGCCGGCGGCGGCTCGCAGGAGCCCGGCTGGCTCGCGCGGCCGGGTGAGGAGTGGGGCGGAGGAGCCTTCGCCGGGCGCTTCGACCTGCCGAAGATGCAGGCGGGCGGGCTGGACGTCTTCGGGCAGAGCATGCTCGATCAGACCGCAACCGCCGCGTCCTTCGAGACATCGAACGAGTATCAGCTCTCGGTCGAGATCGGCCGCGAGCATGCCGTTGAGGGCGAGTGGCCGGAGGACTGGGCGGATTTCGAGTGGCCGCCCGAGCCGTGGGGGCACTACAACCTGCAGTACCCACCGCGCAGCCCGCTGACGAACGCGCTGCTTGAGTACGAGATCCTGATGCGCGAGATCGACGCGATCGACGAGTTCACGCTGATCCGCCGCGCGGACGACATCGTGCAGGCGAAGCAGGACGGGCGCGTCGGCGTGATGCTCAACTGCAACTGCGTGCAGATGATCGAGGACTCGCTGGAGATGCTCAGCGTACTCCAGCGCCTCGGGTACAATCAGATGCTCCTCGCGCGCTTCAGCCGCAACCTCGTCGTCGATAGCTGGGTGCAGAGCCGCAGCGGTGGCGGGGTGACGCCCTTCGGCGCGGCGGCCATCCGCGAAATGAACCGCATCGGCATGATTATCGACATCTCGCACACCTCCGACGCGGGCATCGCCGACGTGCTGGAGCTGTCCGAGGCGCCGGTGATCGCCTCGCACTGCAACGCGCGCGCGGTCAACGGACACCCGCGCAACCTCACCGACGAGCAGATCCGCGCCATCGCGCAGAAGGGCGGCGTGATCGGGCTGATGGCCGTCTTCATCGGCCCGGGGCCGGACTACCACGATCATGAGCCGTGGGATGTGGACGATCCGCGCTTCGGAAAGTGGCTCGACCACGCCGACCACATGGTTGAGGTCGCGGGCCCCGAGCACGTCGGCTGGGGCTCGGACGGCTACCTGACGATGATCGGCTCGCCGGCGGAGCTGCCGAAGCTCACCGAGGGCCTCATGCGCCGCGGCCACGATGAAGCGACGATCCGCGGCTTCCTCGGCGAGAATCACCTGCGCGTCTTCCGGGAAGTCGCGGGGTAGGGGGCGGCCAGTGAGTCGTTTGCCGTTGCCGTTCTTCCCCCCTCGTCCCGCCCGGCGCATGTCGTCTATGCGCCCAGGGAGAGGGGGGATCGAGGGGGGAGAGGCCCGATCGCGGCCAGGACAGGGGGGAGGCTCGGGCCGAACGGCCGCAGGCTGGGAAGCCTGCGCCACGAACGGCCGGGATGACCGTCCTCGGAGCCGCCGTTCGTCCCCCCGACGAAGGTCCCTCGCTCTCCATCGCGAACCATGCTCCCGACCGGGCCATCACTGACGGACGGAGTCGTGGCATGGAACCTGTGAAGATAGGCGTCATTGGCTGTGGTGTGATCGGAAGTCGCAACCTGGAGAGCGCGCAGGCGAGCGAACTGTGCGAGGTCGTCGCGGCGGCGGACCTGCGCATCGAGCGCCGCCAGTGGGCGGCCAAGACTGCGAAGGTCCCGCGCGTCTACGAAGAGGGGCGCGAGCTGCTCGACCAGGATGAGGAGGTCGAGGCCGTCATCATCGCCTTCCCCGCCGGCCTGCGTGGAGCGATGGGCATGCGGGCGTTGGCGAGCGGCAAGCACGTGATGCTGGAGAAGCCCATCGCGATGAGCGCCAACGAGGTGCGGACGCTCATCGAGTGGCGTGGCGACGACCTCAAGGTCGGCTGCTTCTCCGCCCGCTACCGCGGCTTCGAGTCCGCGCAGGTCGCGACAGAGTTCGTAACCGGCGGCGGCCTGGGCGAGATCCGCGAGATCTTCTTCCGCTGCTTCCGCCCCGGCGGCCCCCCGAGCGGCAACACCCCGCCGCCGTGGCGCGAGTCCTTCGCGCAGAACGCGGGCGGCATCCTGACCAACTGGAGCTGCTACGACCTCGATCACGTGCTGGGCATCTGCGGCTGGACCTTCAAGCCGCGCACCGTCCTCGCGCAGATCTGGCGCTGCGCCGAGCAGTTCCGGCATGCGGTCGCGCCCGAGTCCGACGCGGACGCGCACTACACCGCGCTGGCTATCGGGCACGACGGCACCGCGCTGTCGATCGAGCGCGCGGAGTTCGCCGCCCACGAGCAGAACGAAGTCTGGGAGATCGTCGGCGACAAGGGCACGCTGCACCTGTCGATGCTGGCGACCGGCGAGCGCGAACTCACCTGGGACGATGGCAGCAACGCCGAAGAGGGCATCGTCACGAAGACGCTCTGGAAGGGCAACGACACCGCGGGCGGCAGCACTGCGTGGGTGATCGATGACTGGGCGCGCGCTATCCGTGAGGGTGGCAAGACGATGACCACGCTGGAGAACGGCCTCGTCATGGCGCAGATCACCGACGGGATCTACGAGTCGGCGCGCACCGGGGACGCGGTCAGGTTCGACTGAGGGGCGGCTCGACCGTTCTCGTCGTTGTGGAGGGGCCGCCGCGAGCGTCCGACGCGCTAGCGTCGGCGCGAGCGGTGTGGCGTCCTGAGCCTGCGAAGGACGTCACAGGTTCCACCCCGGCCCGCCGTTGTCTTGCGCGGCGGCCCTTCCACATGTCACGCGCCGAAATGCCCCTTCAGGATCTCCAGCGCCCGCCCCACGCCGTCCTCCGCCCGGATACGCTCGCCGAGGTCAGCGGCCCGCTCGCGCATCGCCTCGTCGGATACCGCCCGCCCGATGGCCGCCGCGAGGCGGTCGGCGGTCAGGCGCTTGTGCGGGACCGGTCGTGGGCCGACGCCCAGTTCGTGCACCGTCCGCCCCCAGAACGGCTGGTCCGCGAAGAAGGGCACCAGCACCGACGGCACGCCCGCTCGCAGGCCCGCTGAGGTCGTCCCCGCGCCGCCGTGATGCACCACCGCCGCCATGCGCGGGAAGAGCCAGTCGTGCGGCGCGGAGCGTACCGCGAGCACCTCGCCGGGCAGGCCCTCCTCGATGAACGCCCCCGAGCTCGTCAGCAGGACCCCGCGCTGCCCGCTGCGCCGCAGCGCCTCCAGCACCAGCTCCGTCGCGGCCTGCGGGTCGCGCGTGACCATGCTCCCGAAGCCCACGTAGACCGGCGGCGGGCCCGCGTCGAGGAACGCGCTCAACTCCTCCGGCGGCTGCCAGCCCTCGTGCGTGTCGAGGAACCAGTAGCCGGCCACCTGAGCGCGCGGCGGCCAGTCACGCGGCCTCGGCACCACCGACGGGCTGAAGCCGAAGAGGATCGGGGCAGCGGCTGCTTCCTCTCCGCGCCAGACCTCCCGCCGGGAGATCGGAGGCAGGCCATGCTCCGCGCGCAGCAGCGGGACCACTCCGCGGAAGAAGTGCGCGAATGCGCGCAGGAAGAGGTGATGCGATGCGAGGTTGTACGCGCCACGCAGCGGCCACCAGCGGGGCAGTGCGGGCGTGAACGGGCTGGGGAAGGCGCGTGTGGGGCGGACCGGCTGCAGGAGCCCGGTGCAGTGGGGTGCGCCGAGGGCCTCAGCGATCTGATGGAAGCCGGGGATGATGGCCTCGTTCGAGAGAACCACCGCGTCGGCGTCGCGGCAGGCGGCGACCGAGTCGCGCACGCGCGTTTGTGCCCGCGCTCAGCATCGAGTGGCTGCGCTCGTCCGCGAACAGCTTCGCCGGGTCCTCGCCCACCTGGAAGAACTCCAGCCCCCGGCCCTCCAGCAGCGGCGCGAACGGCGCATGCGTGGCGATGCGCACCTCGTAGCCGACGCGCGCCAGCCCCTCGCCCAGCGCCACGTAGGGCTGCACGTCCCCGCGCGAACCGATCGCGATCACCGTCACGCGCGTGCCCGAGGCTACTCACCCGCCCTGATCTCGCGCAGTGGCACGGGCGTCGCGCTCGGTTCGGGCGGCAGCGCGTAGCTGTTCGTCTGCGGGTCGCCGAACGGTCCGGGCCAGTCGGCGGTCGAACCCTCCGCAAGGCGCGTCACCACGACGCCGTCGCGGTTCAGGTCGCCGCTGAGCATCAGCCCACGCGCGATGATCGGCGGCGCGCACGAGCCCACCGGCGCGCCGTAGTCAAGCACGTCGAGCAGCTCGCCCGTGGAGGCGTCGATGCGCAGCATCTTCGCCGACTTCCCGTCAGCCTCCGCGTAGAAGCTCCCCCACGCGTAAGGAACGTTCATGATGTAACGGAAATCTTGCTCGCGCAGGTCGCAGCGCCACGCCTCCTCGCCGGTCGCCACGTCGTACGCGATGACGTACTTCCAGTCCTCGCCCTCATACTCGCCGGCCCAGTGCCCGCCGGCGCCGATCACGAGCTTGCCCTCCGCATACGTGATCGTGGATTTCTTCGGCGCGGGCAGGCCGGTGCGCTCCCAGACGAGCGTCAGGTCGGCGTTGAACACGCGGATCGCCGAATTCCACTGCATCCCCGTCTCCCCGCGGCCGCCGGTGAAGCCGAACCAGTAGGTAGCGATCAGCGGCTCCTCGCGGTCATCGACGAACACCGTGTTCCACGAGACCACGGTGCACGGTGGCGCGACCTCGGTCTCGGCCAGCACCGCGCCGTCGCTCAGGCCGACCTTCAGGATCGCGCCGTCCACCTGGTAGTAAGCGACGCCCGCGTCTTGATCGACGCACGGGGTCGCGCCGCCGGTCGTCTGCCGCTCGAGCCACCACACCTCCGAGCCGTCCTCCGCGGAGATCGCGTGCAGGCCGTTCGTGGCGGCCTGCAGGAGCAGCTTTGAACCATCCTCGCGCACGTAGTACGAGTAGCCGAAGAAGTACGCGCCGGGCTGGTTCTCCGGGCTGATCCACGCGACCTCGCCGCTCTCGCGCCGCAGGGCCACCGTGCGCTTGCGCAGGTACTCGTGCGCCACCACGATCCAGCTCCCGTCGAGCCGGCGGATCACCAGCGGCGAGCTGTCGTAGGTGTCCTCGAAGCGGTAGGTGCGGATCTTCCAGAGCGTCTCGAGGTCGAACGCGACGCCGTAGGGGAAGTCCGGGGCCTTCAGGTTCGGCGAGTACGTCTTGTCCGCGAGGAAGTAGGCGATGCCATCGACCACGACGCCGCCCTGTGCGAAGTGATCCGGCCCCCACGGCGAGTCGTCGGCGTCGTGGATGATCGGCTTGCCGGACTCCGCGTCAATCTCCTGCGCACCAGCCGCCGCGCAGGCCATCACGAGCAGGCAGGCGGCGCAGATCGGCAGTGCGGAACTCAGGCAATCGGTCAGCTCGGTCATGAGCGATCCTCCATCGAGCAGCATCAGAGCACCCACACCGCCGCCTCGTTGGCGGCGAGGGAGAACTCCAGCGTATCCCCGCGCGTGGCCTCGTCGGTGCCATCGAGCCGGAACAGACGCCCCGCGTCCGGCTCGCCCGGAGCCGTGAACGCCTCCCGGTCAACCGCCACGCGTCCGCTCGCGGCAGCTCCCGGCGCCGCCACGATCACGGCGGGCCCGTCGGGGCTGTCATAGCCGAAGGCCACGAGGCCGTCATCGCCATCGATCTCAAGGCCAACGGTGTCTACGAAGCGCGCGCAGGTCGTGCGCTCGGCAGTCTTCTCGCGCAGAGCCGCCATCCGCCCGACCAGCTCCGCGAGTTCGGGCACGTCCGCCAGCGTCCCCTCGCCACCGTGGATCATCAGGCACATCTGCATCCCCAGCGCGAACGCCAGCGCGGCCCGCTCCGGCTCGTGGTCGATGACCCACGAGAGCATCGTGTGCGGAATGCTGTAGCGCGTGAGCGCGGCCGCGGCCACCGCGCTCGGCTGCGAGATCGCCCAGCTCATCCACAGGTCCACCGCGTCCTGCGCGAAGACGTCGCATTCCTCGCCGATCACGATCGCGTCCGGATCACCCGCCAGCAGCTCCCGGCGCACCTCGCGGATCATCTCCAGCGCCGCGTGGTGCGTCCGCTCGGGCGCGCTGCCGGCGACGCCGTAGTCCGGCGCGATCTCGAAGGGCTGGTCGTAGAACATCGATGTGTAGCCGAGGTCGAGGTAATCGCGCGTGATGCGCATGACGCGCTCACGGTGCTCGGCACTGAAGGGCGAGTAGACCCAGCTCTCCGGCCCGAGGTGCTTCGCGAAGAGCGTCCCGTGGTTGTGCGACGCGCTCCAGTTCTCGGTCCGGAAGGTGCCGTCGAAGCGCCGCATGACCTGCCGCTGTACCACCGGATCGGAGAGAGCGCGCGCGGCGACCGGATGGCGGAAGTTCGTAAGCGCGCTCGTGCGCGTGCCCTCTTGCTCGGCGCGGGAAAGCCCGGCGCGCAGCAGCTCGCGCTCGTCGGCCGGGTAGTCGGTGAGGTCGCGGTCGCAGGCCTTCGCGTAGTTGCCCAGCGTCAGCGTGTCCCAGACGCAGAGGTGATCGACGCCGAAGCGCCGCCCGACCTCCGCGACCGTCGGGATCTCCTCCAGCGGCCGGATCGGCGTGCCGTCGAAGCCGCCGAAGAGCACGTTCTGGAAGCCGATGGCGCTGCGTAGGTGCATGCGCGAGGTATCGGGCGGATGGACCGCGTCGAACCACTCGCGGTAGCGGTCGGCGGTCGCGTGCCAGTCGCCGCCGTGCACGGAGATGCCCATCGGTGGCGACGTCCAGCGCTCGCCGGGGCCGATGCTCACCATGTGCGCCCAGCCCAGCGCGAGGTTCAGGCCGTCGCCGTAGCCCGCAAGGTTCTCGAAGCAGACCGCACCGTTCTGCGGCTCGCGCATGTAGTTGATCAGCGTCAGCCCGCCGCCTGGCCCGGAGATGTCCACCCACGGCGCATAGAGGCGCACGGGGTACTCGAACCACTCGCGCTGATGGTTGCGCGCGTAGGTGTTGCCGCTCGCGGTGGGCAGCCGATGCGCGCTCATCGCCGAGTGCCCACCGAGGACGATGCGGTCGCTCTCCGCGTCGCCGAGGCCGCCCCAGCCGCTCATCCACGGGCAGCGCACCTCGTTGATGGTCGCGGAGCCGCGGTTGTGCAGGCTCAGCGTGACGAGCACCTCGTCGGCGCGCTCGGAGGTCTCGATGCGCAGCTCCGCCGACACGCCGAGCGGCTCACCGCCTTGGGCATGCAGATCAGCGTAGCGCAGCGTGACCCCGCCGCTTCGCTCGGACACCTCCAGCGGGGCCTGCTCGTCGGCGTCGGCGTAGCGCGACCACCACGTGTCGGTCGGGCTGATCACGCGGAAGAGCCCGACCGGCCCACCAACGGGCAGATCCGGGCGCAGATGCGTGGCGCTGCCGAGGGTGTCCTTCACGCTGTGGATAGCCCCGGTCGAGGGCTCAAGCGTCAGGCGCATCCTGCCACTGGTAAGCTCGATCACGGCGCATCACTCCCTGACTGTCGGCTACAACCGCCCCTCCAGCCCGAACAGCTCGATCGAGTTGCGTGCGGCGATGTTCGCGACGTCGTCCTCGTCGCAGCCGGACTCGCGCAGGAAACCTTCCAGGCTCGCGACCGTGCACGGGTAAGGGTTCTCGTCCGCGCTCTCGTGCGGGAAGAGGATGCCGTAGGGGAGGAAGGGCGCCTGCCCGCGCGCGATCCAGTCCGTGCCCGCAATCAGCCGATCCGAACCCAGCCGCTCGACCGCCTCACGCACCCACTCGCGCGTATTGAAGTCGCGGATCTCCAGCCACAGGTTCTCCCCGCCCATCATCGCGTAGATCTCGGCAGCGGTGATGTGCGTGTAGGAGTTCGTGCCGCCGATCGCGTGTGCCGCGATGATCTTCGCCTCCGGCACCATCCGCGCGAGGTTGATCGTCTGACGCATCTGCTCGCCCTGCGGCTGCCCGGCGGTCGAGACGTGGCACTGCACCGGCACGCCGAACTCCGCGGCCTTGCGCGCGATCTTCACCATCGCGGGCGAGTCCAGCTCGAAGCCCATCGAGTAGCCCAGCACCTCGCCGACCTGCACGAAGCCGTGCTCGCCCGCGTAAAGCTCGATGGCTGCGAGCGACTCATCGACCGCGCCGGGGTGGACGCCGATCGAGCCGAAGATGCGGCCCGGCGGCGCCTCCTCCACAAGCCGGAGTTGGCCCTCGTTGCTCCACGGGATGCCCGTGGCGGGGTCCGAGCTGATCGCGCGGCTGCCGGGGAACGAGAAGCTGATGATCCACACGAGGAGCGCCGGATCGGCGTCCATCACAGCGCTGATCTCCTCGAAGCCGAACTCGCGCTCGCCGGTCCCGTCCTCGCTCCAGCCGCGGACATGAATGTGCGAGTCGATCCACATGCGTTTTCCGTCAACGATCATCGCGATGTCTCCTTCGGGTCATTCATGCGCCACGACCAGGTCCCCCAACTCCCGTCGGCTGGATAGGCAATGGCGGTTGTGATAGTCATCCAGCCAGTCGCACTTGGCCGCGATTCGGTGATTACTGCCATGCTCGTCTCGATTGCGCTGAACGGCGTGCCTGTGCTTAGAGACGCGGCGACGTTTGAGGCCGATAGGCATCCCAGCGCACATGCAGTGGAGGTAGTTCACGAAGTAGCACTCATCGCTATCTTGCCAAATAAACTCACTGCGTCTTTCCAGATAGCCAATGAGTTCAGAGGAAACGTGGCCCGCTTGTGCGTGCTCAGTGAATGCGGCCCCCACGTCTTCGTTGAAGCGCTCTTGGACATCTCTCGCCACAATGACTCGCGGGAATTCAGCCACTTTGTCTTCGAGACGATGAGCCTCGATGAGGGCGGGACTGAAGATCAATGTGTCGCCCCCATAGTGAAGGCCTCTCACGACCCCGCCACGAATGAAGAGGCCCTCCAGCGAGAATCCACCTACAACTGTGGCCACACCCGTAACAGCAAGCAACGCCGCCCCATCCTTGTCTGCCGGGATTGCCACGCAGATCGAGTCCGAGAACATGTACAGTTGCAGGGGAGCGTCAGTCGACAACTGCTGCGCAAGCTGCGCACAGAACTCACGGACGCGATCGAACTCCCGCTTCACAAGCGCGATCTCATCGCGAGTTCGGCCAGATGCGACCGCATTCCTCACCCGTTCTTTGAAACCCATGACATCAAGGTACGCAACGTAGTGATCCGTGCAGTCCGCTCGCCCCTCGTCAGTCATCGATAGGACCTCCCCCAGCCGCCGCCCTTGCCCGCTCCAGCCAGTCCAGGAAGTCCGTTCCCAGGAACGTTTCGGGCTCGGTGTTGAGCTTCTCGAGCGTTGTGTCAACGTTCACCTTCGCGCGGGTCGCGCGCAGCGTCGCGTCGCCGATGGTCGCGTAGCGCATCGCGCCCTTCGCCGCCAGCCACTCCTCGCAGATCGCGAAGCCGAAGTTCGGCCAGACGCCATCGCGCCGCCACTCGCGCAGCTCGGCGGCGAAGCCATCGCGCCGGTCGGAGGCGACCTGCGCGACCACCGAGCGCACGAACTCCGCCTGTGCGAAGTGCCCCATCGTGTTGCACGAGGTGGTGGTGCCGAGGAAGAGGTAGTGCGCATCGAGGCCGTAGAGCTTCTCCCACGGGCTGCCGATGCCGAAGGCCGCCGGCCCCCACGGGCTTGGGCGGCCCTGCGCCAGCTCGTGGCAGGACGCTATGGCCTCCGCCAGCGCGCCGATGGCGGCGATGGAGTGCGTCGGGTGGTTGCTGCGGATCGCGTCGGGGTGGAGCCGCCCGGCCTCGGTGATCGCGCCGACGTCTGAGGGCGAGCGCTCGATGTCCCACGTCTCGAAGCGGCGCTCCTTGTCGCTCTGGCAGAGGGTGGGCAGCACGAGTGTGCCGCGGTCGGGGTCGAGGACGCTCAGGAGCGCCTCGATCACCGTCACGGGCCCGCCCTCGACCCAGCCCATCGCGGAGAGGGAGCTGTGCACGAGCGCGACGTCGCCCGCCTGGAGGCCGACCTCGCGGAGTCCGCGCTCGATCTCAGCACGCGTCACGATGGTCTTGTCCGGGGTCATGATGGGCGGAGGTTCGCCCACGGTGAGGGAGAGGCCTTCTGCGGGGGGAACGGAGTCGCTCTGTGGTGCGGACGCCCTCGTCCGCACGCCGTCCGGTACGACGAGCGACCGACGGGCGAGGGCGCCCGTCGCTCTGTGGTGCGGACGCCCCCGTCCGCACGCTACCCCCCGTTCCCATTCGGCGGCTCCTGCCCCGTGAGGGAGCGGTGGATCGACTCCGCCGCGCGGCGACCCGCGCCCATGGCCTCGATCACCGTTGCCGAGCCGGTGACGATGTCGCCGCCCGCGAAGACGCCGGGCTTGGAGGTCGCGCCGCTGTCGTCGATCGCCACGTAGCCGCGGCGGCTCACGTCGAGATCGGGCGTGGTGTCGGGTACGAGCGGATGCGCGCGCGAGCCGACCGCCACGATGACGGTGTCGCAGGGCAGCTCGAACTCCGAGCCCTCCACCGGCACCGGCCGGCGGCGGCCCGTCTCGTCCGGCTCGCCCAGCTCCATCCGCCGGCAGACCGCCACGCGCGCCCAGCCGTCGTCATCGCCGCGCAGCTCGATCGGGGAGAGGAGGAAGTGCATCCTCACGTCCTCCTGCTCGGCGTGCTCGATCTCCTCGACGCGCGCGGGCATCTCCCCGCGTGTGCGGCGGTAGACGACCGTGACGTTCTCCGCGCCGAGGCGCCGGGCGGTGCGCGCCGCGTCCATCGCGACATTGCCCGCGCCGACCACGATCACGTTGTCGCCGCAGTGCACCGGCGTGTCATACTCCGGGAAGCGATCCGCGCGCATGAGGTTCACGCGCGTGAGGAACTCGTTGGCGGAGTAGACGCCCAGCAGATTCTCGCCGGGGATGCCGAGGAAGCGCGGCAGGCCCGCGCCGGTGGCGACGAAGATCGCGTCATGCTCCTGCAGAAGCTCGTCGATGGTCGCGGTGCGGCCGACCACGAAGTTCGTGCGGATCGTGACGCCGAGCTTGCTGAGGTAGTCGAGCTCCGCGTTGAGGACTGCGCGGGGCAGGCGGAAGCGCGGGATGCCGTAGCGCAGCACGCCGCCGGGTGCGTGGAAGAGCTCGTAGACGGTCACGTCGTGGCCCCACATCGCCAGGTCGGCCGCGCAGGCCAGCCCGCCGGGCCCGGAGCCCACCACGCCGATGGAGTGGCCGGTCGGCGCGGGGTGCGCGGGCGCCTCGACCTCATCATGCGCGCGCTCCCAGTCGGCGGCGAAGCGCTCGAGGCGACCGATGGCGACCGGCTCGCCGCGCCTGCCCAGCACGCAGGTCAACTCACACTGGCCCTCCTGCGGGCATACGCGTCCGCAGATGGCCGGGAACGCGTTCGTCTGCTTGATCTTGCGCGCGGCCTCGGAGAAGCGGCCTTGCGCGATCAGCTCGACGAACTGTGGGATCTTCACCTTGACCGGGCAGCCCTCGACGCACATCGGACGCTTGCACTGCAGGCAGCGCTGAGCTTCCGCCACGGCCATCTCGGCGGTGTAGCCGATCGGCACCTCGTCGAAGTCGCGCACACGCTCATCGGCCGGGCGCTCGGGCATGGGCTGTCGCTGCTGCGTCATCACTCTACTTCCCATCGGGCCGATCCTCCTCGCAGCAGCAGCCCTCGTGCGCGGGCGCATCGAGCGGCGTGCTGTGCGGCTTGAACATGCGCGTGGCATCGCTCTCAAGTCCGTCGTACATCCGCTGTCTGCGCATGAGCATGTCAAAGTCAACCTCGTGCGCGTCGAACTCCGGTCCGTCCACGCACGCGAACTTCGTCTCACCGGCGACCTCGACCCGACAGCCGCCGCACATCCCCGTGCCATCGACCATGATCGGGTTGAGGCTCACCACGGTATTGATCCCGTTCGGGCGCGTGAGCTCGGCGACCCCGCGCATCATCGGCGTGGGGCCGATCGCCAGCACGAAGTCGATCCGCTCATCTGCCTCAATCATCTCCTGCAGGACCGCGGTGACGAAGCCCTGGCGGCCGAGGCTGCCATCATCAGTGCAGACCTCGACGCGCTGGCAGATCGCCCCCATGCGATCCACGAGGATCACGTGATCTGCCGACCGCGCGCCGTTGATGCCGACGAGCTCGTTGCCTGCGTCATGCAGGGCCTGGGCGATGGGGATCACCGGCGCCATCCCGTAGCCGCCGCCGATCACCACGCAGCGCCCGAAGTGCTCGATGTGCGTCGGGCGGCCCAGGGGACCGACCAGGTCGAGGATGTCTTCACCCGGCTGCAGCGCGGCGAGCAGCTTCGTGGAGGTGCCGACTGCCTGGAAGATGAGCTCGATCGTGCCCGCGTCCGGGTCGGAGCTGACCAGCGTAAGGGGGAAGCGTTCGCCCTTCTCATGCACGCGCAGCACGACGAACTGGCCGGCCTTGCGCCGTCGGGCGATCTCGGGAGCGCGCACGACGAGGCGCCACGTGTCGGGGGCGATCTGCTCTTTGCTGACGATCTCGTTCATTCGTGTGCCACCTCGCCGAACCGCCGCCCGACGCCCCGGCGCACAGGATCGATCGCGCCGGATGGATCATGCCTCCATTATACGCCTTCGGTCAGAAGTCGGCAACCGACTGCCGACTTCTTTTTTTTCGCGATATTGCGCTCGGCACTCCCTCCATTCGGGGGCCGGTAGCGGATGACCCTCGAACCGGCGTTCGTTAAATCTTGATTAAGGCGTGTCCATCGGCGAACTTTGTGCCGCTTGCGGTGTCTAACCTATACAAAGATGCACTGCATTGGTTGACAGACTCGGCCGGCGGGTATGCTCTCACTGACGAGATGGTCACGTCGGCCGCGCAGAAATCGCCGCTCCCGGTCTGCACTCGGAGGACGGCATTGACATCAGGAAGCATGAGGAGGTGCCGTGATGGTTGCCAATAGCAGCCGCGAACGGTTCGCGTACGCGCTCGTCAGCGCGGCGCCCCTCCAGGGCCCGAACGCAACAGGCATCGGGATCATATTCAAAGCACAGGATCGCAGCACTATCAGGACGGTCTGCCAGGCACTGATGGACACCGAACTCCTCGCCGCGGCATACGAAGCAATCAGGCGAGTCCTGGAAGAGGCGCTTGCGACGGGCGTACGAGGCCTCACCATCTACATCGATCCGGCCGAGGTCGTGGAGCAGCTTGCTGGCGACGGCCCGGTGCCGCGACCGCTGCTTGTCACGCATCTGAAGACCCGTGGGATGATCAACCAGCTCGCGCGGGTGAACCTTGTTGCAGCGACTAACAGCAGCTTCTCCGCGCGGGTGCTCGCGCAAGGTGCCCGCCCGATCGGGGCCCGGCCCTCTGCCGATCGGCGCCCGGCGACCACGCCCACTCACGCCGAGAAGCAGCTCTCGCTCATCACCGAAGACGCACTCGCCTGAGCGCGCGACGTAAGAGACCCTCCCGCTTCGCGCACAAGCGCTCGCGCCAAGCAGGCGACCCCTGAGGCCGCCCCGGCCCGCAGTTACCGGGGCGGCCTCCCTCTTGCCCGACCGCCTGATCTTGACGCACACCCCGTTCGCGGCGTAAGATGCCTCCTACCGTGGGCACAGGGCGCTCACGAGCGCATTGCGCGCGCTACGGCGCAATTTCCGGTCGCCGGCGATCCCGCGTGAGGGAGAGAAGCCGCGGGCTGTGGAGGGTTTGATCGTGATCTACCTGGACAACGCCGCAACCACCCGCGTCGCCCCGGAAGTCTTCGAGGCGATGTCGCCATTCTTGCAGGAAGAGTTCGGCAACCCGAGCTCGGTCTACGCGCTCGCCGGGCGCTCCGCCGCCGCGATGGACAGCGCGCGTGCCATCGTGGCCGACGCCATCGGCGCCGAGGCGGATGAGATCATCTTCACCGGCGGCGGCTCGGAGGCCGACAACCTCGCCATCAAGGGCACCATGCGCAAGCGCGAGGGCGGGCACATGATCACCTCCGCCATCGAGCACCACGCCGTCCTGCACACCTGTAAGTACCTGCAGGAGGAGGGCTATGAGCTGACCGTGGTGGGCGTGGATGAGAGCGGGATGGTGGATACGGACGAGGTCCGCGACGCCATCCGCGATGACACGCGGCTGATCAGCATCATGCACTCGAACAACGAAGTCGGGACGATCCAGCCGATCGCTGAGATAGCCGCCACCGCTCGCGAGCGCGGCATCAAGATGCACACCGACGCGGTGCAGTCGCTGGGTAAGGTCCCGCTGGACGTGGACGATCTCGGCGTGGACCTGATGGCCTTCTCCGCGCACAAGATCCACGGTCCGAAGGGCGTCGGCGTGCTCTACGTCCGCAAGGGCTTCCGGCCCGAGCCGATCATCCACGGTGGCGGGCAGGAGCGCCGGCTGCGCGCGGGCACCGAGAACCTCCCGGGCATCGTCGGCTTCGGGCGGGCGGTAGGGCTGGCGGCTCAGCTCGGGCAGGAATCGGTCGATCGGATGCGCGCGCTGCGCGATCGGCTGATCGCCGGCGTGATGGACGCGATCCCCGAGACCGTCCTGTCCGGCCACCCGACGCAGCGCCTGCCCAACATCGCCAGCTTCCTGTTCCGCTATATCGAGGGCGAGGGTATCCTGCTCTCGCTCGACATGAAGGACATCGCGGGCTCCAGCGGCTCGGCATGCACTTCCGGCTCGCTCGACCCCTCGCACGTGCTGCTGGCGATGGGCTATCCGCATGAGATCGCCCACGGCTCGCTCCGGCTGAGCCTGAGCCGCTACACGACCGACGAGGAGATTGACGCCGTGCTGGAGGCGTTGCCGTCGATCATCCAGCGCCTGCGAGACATGTCACCGCTGTACCAGCGGAGGTAGCGCCGGGGGGGGATGGCAGTCGTCGGCCATCGACGCGATTGGCTTCTGTCGTGCCGGTACCAGTTCTGCGATCGTTCGGGAGACGGTCCCCCATGGATCAGACACAGATCGGCCAGCGCGTTGCGCAGCTCAAGGAAGAGCGCAACGCCGTCATCCTCGCGCACAACTACCAGGTCCCGGAGGTCCAGGTGCTCGCCGACTTCCTCGGCGATTCGCTGGGTCTCTCGCAGCAGGCGGCCGCGACCGACGCGGACGTGATCGTCTTCTGCGGCGTGCACTTCATGGCGCAGACGGCCAAGCTGCTCTCGCCGAGCAAGACCGTGCTGATGCCCGATCCGGGCGCGGGCTGTCCGATGGCGGATATGATCACCGCCGAGCAGACGCGGCAGTTCAAGGCCGAGCACCCCGGCGCGCCGGTGGTGGCCTACGTGAACACCACCGCCGAGGTGAAGGCCGAGTCGGACATCTGCTGCACCTCCGCCAACGCGGTCAAGGTCGTCGAGTCGCTGGACGCCGACACGGTGCTGTTCATCCCCGACGCAAACCTGGCGAGCTGGGTGGCGCGGCACACCGACAAGGAGGTCATTGCCTGGGGCGGCTACTGCCCCACGCATGTGCGCATCAACCCCCAGACCGTCGAGTTCATGCACGAGGAGCACCCGGGTGCGGTCTTCATCGTCCACCCGGAGGCGCGGCCCGAGGTATTGGACATTGCCGATGAGGTCGCGTCCACCGGCGGCATGGTCAAGTTCGCGCGCGAGGCCGACGCGAAGCAGATCATCGTCGGGACCGAGGAGGGCCTCGTCTACCGCCTGCGCCGGGAGAACCCGGACAAGACCTTCTACATCGTCCCGCACACCGTCTGCCCGAACATGAAGAAGACCACGCCGGACAAGGTGCTGGCTTCGTTGGAGAACATGCAGTACGATGTGGACGTCGCACAAGACGTGGCCGACGGCGCGCGCAGAGCCGTCGAGCGCATGCTCGAGGTGAGCTGAGGCGAGTGGCATGGGGCGTTCCGGATCTGGTCGTCCGCTCATCATCGGCATGCTCGCCGGCCTGCTGCTCGGCTGGCTGCTGCCGATGCTGCTCGGGCCGCCGATTGCCGCATGGGGCCCCGCGCTGCGCGATGACCCCCGCCTGAGCGACTCGGTCGCCGGCGCAGGGGGCCTGCTCGTCTACATTGCCGAGGCCCCCGCGATGTACGTCGCCGAGCACCTCACCCGCGCCGTCCCCGCCCAGATCGCCGTGAATGCCCTCGGCTGGACGCTTGTCGGCCTGACCATCGGCGCGCTCGTCGTCGCGATTCGCCGCCGAAGCGCGCCGCTGATCGGCGCGCGCGGCGGGCTGCTCCTCGGCTGGATGCTCCCCGCGATCTGCCGCACCCTCGGCGAGTGCTTCGCACACTGCTGGATGCACGAGGGCCTGCTCGGGAAGATGGCGCTGGTCGGTGGCACGATGCTGCGCGCGGTAGGCACGCTGGCTGAGCTGCCGTGGCGGCTCTTCGCCGGCGCTCCGGAGGCGGTGCCCTCGCTCCTCGCGATCCCCGTATCGGCGGGAGTGTGGACGGCCATCGGCGTGGGCCTCGCGGTGGGTGTGGCGGCCCTGCAGAGGGCGATTCGCGCTTCCCGGCGGGCCGCTGGAGGTGACGGGGCGCGCGGCGGCGAACCAGAGGGCGCAAGTTGAGGAAGAAGTAAGCTGCATCGGCAGGCGGGGGAGTGCGATCGGTCATGCCCTGGCGACGAGGCGGACGATCCAGCCGTAGCGCCCAAGCCACGGTCAAGCGCGGCTACGAGCCCTACCGCTGCCCTCCCGACGCGTACACGCGCGTCAAGGGCCGCTTCGGACTCAGCCCGTTGCATGCTCAGGTCTTTGCGTTGATCACCGTGGTCGTCGTGGCGATCCTGGCGACGCTGTCGCTGCTGCGCCTGGAGCTGTGGCAGTCGGCGGGCAGTCTGCGCGCCGCCGACCAGGAACAGGCCCTGATTGCCGCCGATGTCGGCGAGTATGAGGCGCGACTGCGTGCCGCTCAGAAGATGGTCGGTGGCTCGTCGCGCGCCCTCGCGATCGTCGTCCTGGACGTCAGCGAGGAGCTCTCGAAAGCCGCCGGGCATCAGGTGACCTGCCTGTCGGTGCTGGAGACGGTCGTCACGGTCGCCGAGGTTGCGCAGCCGGAGGACCGTGCCGACGCGGTGGCTAACTACTTCGAGGACGCGAAGGCGCGGATGCAGGCCGAGAACCCGGGTCCGCCGCAGATTGAGCCGCCGACCACCCGCCAGTTGCGCAGATTGCCGCGCCAGGAGCCGGATTAGGCGACGCACACGAGAGCAACGCAGCGCACACGGGAGAGACACGATGGACAAGATCAGGGCCGCTGTCGTCGGCTGTGGCGCATTCGCGAAGCACCAGCACTTTCCCAACATGGACCGCTCCGACAAGATCGAACTCGTCGCGGGCTGCTCGCGCAGTGAGGGCAACCGGGCCTGGGTGGAGGAGAACTACTCACCCGCCTACACCACCCCCGACGCGACGGACATCTTCGCCGACCCCGACGTGGACCTGGTCGTGCTCGCCGTCCCGCACAGCGTTCACTTCGAGCTGATGGTCCAGGCGCTCGCGGCCGGGAAGCACGTCATGGCCGAGAAGCCGATGACGATGACGATGGACGAGTCGTACCAGGTCTGCAAGGCCGTCAAGGACGCGGGTGTGAAGCTGTGCGTGGACTACAACCGCCGCTTCTCCCCGTCGATGGTGCACATGCGCCAGAAGTACCACGCGCATCGCGCCAACCCCGCGGTGGGGGATGGGCAGTTCATCGACACCCCCGACCGCCCGCCGTGGCCCGAGGAAGACACCTCGATGCTGATGATCCGCATCAACGACGAGTCCAGCACCTACCGCCCCGTGCACATTGACTGGAAGACGGGCGGCGGGCAGATCATCGGCGAGACCTGCCACTGGCTCGACCTCGCCTGCTGGATGTTCGACGCCGAGCCGCTGCGCGTCTACGCGAGCGGCTCCTCGCGCCTGAACCACATCATCACGCTCGACTTCCCCGGCGGCTCCCGCGCATGCATCTTCTTCTCGCCGACGGGCACCTTCCGCTACCCGAAGGAGCTCTACGAACTCACCGACCACAACGCGTTCTTCCGCAACCTGTGCTTCGTCGAGACCCAGGTGTTCGGGCGCGGGGCGCCGGAGATCGACTACTTCGACTTCCAGCACGATGAGCTGCCTGATGTCGGCGGGCGCGGCCACGACGCCTACGTCGACAAGCTCGAGGAGCGCGCGCGCCTGCACGGCGAGACGGCGGGGGCCACGTGGCCCAACGTCGCGCCCGACAAGGGGCACTACCAGCTCCTCGACGCCTTCGCCGACGCGGTCATCAACGACACGCCCTCGCCGATCGACGAGTTCGCGGGTGCTCGCGCGACCTACCTGAGCCTCCGCGCGATCGAGTCGATCAAGGCCGGGCTGCCGATGCCGGTGAACGACGAGCAGATGAACTTCTTCGTGGACTGAGGCGCCTGTTCGGGCGCAGTCGCAGCGAGCAGGAGGAGCATTGGGGAGACGCAGTCGCCCGTCCGGGCGATGGTTTCGTCAAGCAACGTTAACTCGTAGAGGACTCGGGGATCGTGGCGCCAGCTTGACGGGGCTGTCGCGATTGGGTTAGATTGATAGTGCTGTTAGTGCCGCCCCGCTGTCCCTCAAAGCCGCGCAGTGCAGGTGACACCAGTGCGTTCTGCCATCCTTGATCGATTCGTGCAGAAGGTCGCGCAGATCATCCAGACCGAGGGGGCCGCGTGTTTCTCCCTGGGCGTCGCCGATAATCGCCTGCACCCGCAGGCCGTTATCAGCCGCCGGGACGGGATCACGCGCGATTCGCTCGGCCACATCGACATCGACAACAGCACGAGCTTCGCCAGGGCGGTGCGCGATGCGATCACTCAGCTCGGGCCCGTGGTGCTCGAAGAGGCGACGCGGATCGACCGCTTCACCGTCAACGCCCCGATCCTCGTGATGCCCATCGTCTGGGAGCGCGAGGCCCTCGAGGCCGAGGAGGATGCTGTCCAGCGCGTCGTCGGAGTGCTGGCGCTGTGGGAGAAGCGCGGCGGCCGCTACGATGAGGACGACTACAAGCTCGCCGAGACGCTCTCCGGTCAGGCCGCGGCGCTGCTGGTCGAGGAGCAGCTCGACGAGTTCGACGACATCCAGGCCGCATTCTCCACCGTGCCCGTCGGCCTGATGCTCCTCGGTGGCGACGACACGGTGCTGGTGGCGAACGCCGCCGCGATGCGCGTGCTCGGCGTCGATCCGCTCCAGGGCCGCGAGATCGGCAACGTCGACTACGGCAACCAGCTCACGGAGCTGATGGACGAGGTGCGGGTGAGCGAGGCGGGTAACGTCACTGCGTCCTACGTCTCGCGCGACAACGAAAGCTACTCCGCCAGCGCGCAGACGACGCAGGACGGGCAGACGATCATCGCGCTGACGCAGTCGCCCTTCAGCACCGCGGCCGAGGAGCTCACCGGCCAGGTCGCCCACGAGCTGCGCACCCCGCTCACGGTCATCCAGGGCAACCTCCAGACCATCGACTTCATGATCGAGGGCGGCGTCCAGCCCGAGGACCAGGACATCATCAATGAGTTCATCGACACCGCGCTGATCCAGTCGGCGCGCATGTTCCGCCTGATCGCCGAGACTCTCAACATCTCCCGCATCCACGCGGGCAAAGAGCTCGAGCTCGAGGTCGAGGAGTTCGACCTCACCGACGCGCTCGATCAGATCCTCGCGGAGCTCGCCGACTACCTCCTCAGCCATGAGGTCAAGATCGAGGCGCCCGACGAGATGATCATCGAGGGCGACCGCGGCAAGATCATCTCAATCTTCGACAACTACCTCAAGAACGCGGCCAAGTACTCCGACACCGGCACCGCTATCACCATCCGGCTCTACGACACCGGCGATGACATGGTGGCGATCGAGGTGCAGGACCAGGGCATCGGCATCCGACCCGATGACGTGGCGAAGATCGGCCGCGAGGCGGGCTTCCGCACGGATCTGTCGAAGTCCCAGGCCGGCGGCATCGGTCTCGGCATGGTCTACACTCGGCGCGTCACCGAGGCGCACGGCGGCCGGATGGAGATCGAGAGCACCGTCGGCGAGGGCAGCAAGTTCCGGTCGATCTTCCCCAGGCGACAGAAAGAGCAGTAACGGTAGTTGCCGGTTGTCAGTTACCAGCAACGGCAATAGAAGGCGCCCTCTGTCGTTGCCTTTGGCCGGCAACTGGGAACTGGGTACCGGCGGCTATGGATACCATCCGCATCCACAACATGAGCTTCTACGGCTACCACGGGGTTGACGCTTCCGAGCGCGACCTCGGCGGGAAGTTCCACGTGGACGTGGAGCTCGGCCTCGACCTGCGCCCCGCCGGAGAGAGCGACGAGTTGGCCGACACCGTGGACTACAAGGCCGTCTACGACCTCGTGGCCGACGTCCAGCGCTCGAACCGCTTCCGACTGCTTGAAGCCTTCGCCCACGCCGTCGCGGAGGGGATCCTGGCGAACTTCGCGATCGATCAGGTCACCATACGCGTGCGCAAGGCCTCCGTACCGCTGGGCGGGCTGATCGATCACACCGAGGTGGAGATCACGCGGACCGCGTCGTGACTGTGCCGTCCGCGCCTCACGTCTTCGCAGTCGTGGCCTCTTCTGCGGCTGCCGCCGTCTCCGAGCGGCCGATCAGGCAGTTCGGCCCGCACTGGTCACCACAGTCATCCTCGCACGGCTCCATGTGCACGACCACCGCAGTGCGCGGGAGATGCTCCTTGATCGCCGTCTCCACCGCGTACGCCACCTGATGCGCGCGCGCGACGGTCATCCGCGGATCAACCAGCACGTGTACGTCCACGAAGCGCTGGCTGCCCGCCTTGCGCGTGCGCAGCTTGTGGAAGCCCCGCACGTCCTCGACCTCGCCGCTGAGCGCCGCGCGGATCGCCTGCTCCTCGGCCTCGGGGAGCGCGACGTCCATGAGATCGCGCGCGGAGTTCACCGTCAGGCGCCACGCCGCGCCGATGATCAGCAGCGCAACCGCGATGGCCGCGACCGGATCGATCCAGTGCGCGTGCAGCGACGTGAAGTGCGTCTCGGTCAATGCGATGAAGCCGAGGGCGCCGACTACGCCGAGAGACGTGTACACGTCGGTGCGCAGGTGCCAGGCGTCGGCCTCCAGCGCGATCGAGTCGGCCTCGCGAGCGGTGCGGAAGAGCATCTCGGAGACGATCAGGTTGACGATCGCCGAGAAGGCCATGACCGCCACGCCCCAGCCGAGCATCTCGACCTTGTGCTCGCTCATGAGCTTTCTGGCCGCCTCCCAGATAATCCAGGCGGCGGCTGCGAAGATCAGGAGGGCCTCGATGGTGCCGGAGATGTTCTCGGCCTTCCCGTGGCCGTAGGGGTGCTCCTCATCGGCCGGGCGCGCGGCCGCTCGCACCGCGAACAGTGCGATCAGCGCCGCCACCAGGTCCATGCCCGAGTGTACGGCCTCGCTTATGACCGCCACCGAGCCGATCATGATGCCCACGATCAGCTTCAGGACGACCAGCACGGTGTTGGAGGCCACGGAGATGGCCGCTGCACGGGTTGTCTTACGTGCTCGCTCAGCGCGGTCCATTCTATACCAGGGAGGAACGAAGGGGATGGCTTCTGAGTGCGCGCCGCAAGGCGCTCGTACCCATTGTAGCCCGTCTGCGGCACTGCGTCAACGCCGCCCCCGGCGACGGCCGCTCTCGCCCTGTAAAGGCAAAGTAGAAATGTCCGGTCTGCAGCAAGGTAGAAATGTCCGGTTGTCTTGGATGCTGTGGTCGTTAGTCGTTAGCCGTTGATAGTCGTTGCCGTTGCTGTTGCCC
>JALGSW010000094.1 GCA_029821635.1 Candidatus Zipacnadia bacterium | reverse complement strand
GCCAACGACACGGACTCGTTCAACATGCACCGCTATTGAGAGGCTGTGGCCCTGCGAATGGCCCGAGCACCCGCTGCAGTCACGATCGCCGCGGTGGCGGCACTTGCGCTGACACTCGCCGGCGTCGCCATCGCCCATGAAGGCCCGGTCTACACCTACCCGGTCGCGACCGATGACGTGACCATCAAAGCGAATCTGCGCTCGGCGGTCTGCGAGGCAGATGGCTCGCAGCGGATCGAGATCCGCCGCAAGCTCACCATCAACACGCCGCGCGGCGCCGAGCTGTTCGCGCCGCCCTCCGTCTCGTGGCGCGAGGGCACCGCGACCGCGTGGCTGCTCGACGTCACCGTGCGCCGCGAAGGCCTGAGCGTCTTCCACCTCGGCCCGCGCTCCGGGGGGCCCGAGCTTGAGCTCTACGCGACCGACGACGGCATCGGCCCGATGCGCAGCGCGGAGCTGCCGCTGCCCGAGCTGCAGGCCGGCGACCTCGTCGAGTGGGCGGTCGAGCTGCGCCGTAAGGCGCTGATCCCCGGCCAGATCTTCGCGCAGATGAACTGGTCACTGGAGCACCCGGTGGAACGCGGCCACTTCTCCATCGAAATGCCGCGCGCGACGGCCCTGAAGACGCGCTCGTGGGGGCCGGTCGGCGAGCCGCTGGTGGTGCCCGATGGCGACCGCGTCACGTGGACGTGGCGCGTGGATGAGACGATCCGACCGCTGGCCGTGACGGCGGATGACGTGCTGCCGCAGACGATCGTGAGCAGCGCCCGGTCGTGGGCGGTCGTTGGGCGCTGGTACCGCAAGCAGCTCATGGCGGCGGGCGGGGAACTTGGCGACGCGCGGGGGGCCGAGTTGGTCGCGTCGGTCGCGGGGCTCGACCACGAGCAACGGACCGAGGCGATCTTCAGCCAGGTACGCACCGGCCTGGCGCTGCCACACGCGCGGCCGTGGAGCGACGCGTTCACCGCGCGCGTGCCCGCCGATGTGCTTGAGAGCGGCATCGGCGACTGCAAGGACCGCGCGTGGCTGATCTACCGGGCGTGCCAGGAGGCGGGTCTGACGCCGCACCTTGCGGTGACGGGCCTCGCGCATGGCGCGCCGGCGCTGGCAGAGCAGCCACCGACGCCTCTGCTGCTCAACCACGTACTGGTCGGCGTGTCGGGGCCGGGGCGGATGATCTGGATGGACCCGACAGGGGCGGCGGAGCAGGAAGTTGACTGCGGTCGGACGCTTCAGGCGCTGGTGCTGGACGCCAGGCGGCTCCCGGTCGTGACGATCGACCGGCTGGAGCGGCCGGTCGGTTAAGAGCAGTCCCAAACGCGGCGGCACGCCCCGCCGCTCGGGGGGAGGGCGGGGCGTGGATGTCGCGTCTTCGCGAGGAGGCAGCCGGCGGGGCGGCCGCCTCCTCGCACTCTGTACGGGCCGCGGACCGCGCACAGCGCCCCGCGAGCGACGAGCCCGGATCGCCCGCAATTCACGCGGTGCCTCCGCCGGCCCTGAGAGTTGCTCCCGGAGCCAGGGGCGCCGAATCTGGAACCGGCGACGTCTCAGGGGCCCTCGCCGGGCTTGTGGACGATGTAGATGTTGCCGTCCCTCCTGAACTCAAACCCGAACGGCTCCAGGATCGTCGTGAGCACCTCGCTGACCGTTGCGTCCCTCAGGTTCAGCTCGCGGACCTCTCCCTCGACGCCCCGCGCCACGATGATGTTGACACCGGTTGCCTCCCCGAGCATTCTGATGACGTCGCCGATCGCCATGTCTTTCACGTCGATGTTCGTGCGCGGCTCGGCGGGGGCAGAACTCGTCCCGTAGCTGGAGCTTCCCCGATTGCTTCCGAAGCTCGAGCCGCGGAGGCCGCCATTGCGCCCTTGCTCGCTGCGGACGACGATGTCGATGCTTTCGCGGCCCGCTTCGCCTCGATCCGGTCCCCAGACGCGGTACTCGTGGCCAACCACCCGCTCACGGTTGGGCAGATAGCCAGTTTCCCAACCGACATGGTCGGCGAATGGCAGATCGGGTGCCCCCGCGGGCAGTGCGGAGGCCTCCGGCTCGCCTCCGGAAAAGCCCCCTCCCAGACCGCCCCCGGTCTGCTCCACAAGCCCGATCATCGGTTGCGCGAGGCCGTCCTCGCCGGGCACGAGAACGATTGTCTTGCCCGCCCCGCGCGCCAGCTGCGCCAGCACACTCACGCCGGCGGGGAGGGGCAGGACGTCTCGATCATACGAGATCGTCCGCACGTCCTCCGAGCCCCGCTCGTTCCTGTAGAAGTACGTTCCCGAGCCGACGTCCGCGAGCCGCAGCGCAACCGTAGGCAGGTACTCCTCGCCGTCAACCGTGATCGGCGCGGCCCCGCCATCGATGGCGATCGGCACGACGGTGAGCTGCCCTTCGGCGGGCGTCTGCGTGAACTGCAGGTCCAGCTTTGCCGCGCCACCGGTCGCCTGCTCCAGCGCCTTCGCCAGCGGCTCGAACTCCTTGCGCACGTCCTGGGAAGCGGGCCAGTAGACCCAGCGCCGTAGCTCCATCAGCAGTGTGACACCGCCGGGCTGAAGGTCGGTTCGGCCGTGGAAGGCATGGGAGCCGAAGCCGCCGCCACCGAGGTCGTCATCGAACTGCGCAAGATGAATGGTCCCCTGCGTCGCCGCCTCTTCTATTTCGCGCAGAGGAGGCGGATTGCTGCCCTGCATCCCGCCTCCCTCGCCGCGGATGATGGGGCTGTACCAGACAACCATTGTCTGCCGCCGATCCTGAAGCTGGACGCTGGTACTCACCACGCTCCTCACGACGTTCGGCCGACCGAGCCAGGCATCGAGCGCATCCTCATACTCGCCGCTGAACGCCCGCTTGCTCATTTCGAGATCGACCGTTATGCCATCACCGGAGGGGCGGAACTGAGCGCCAATGGTGTACCCCTCACGAACGCCGAGTTCGTTGCGCCGGTACGTCTGCTCATCGACCTGCTCAAGTGCGTATGAAGCGCGGTCCTTCGGCCAGGGGAACTCGATGCTTTGCGCGGGCCACATTCCGTTCGCATCGGGGTTGAGCACAGCGCTGAAGACGTCCGGAGGTGTCTCGTGGCCCCCATACGCAAGGAACCAGCCGTGTCCACGAGGCTCCTCCACCACGATAAGCCCCGCGCTGTCATCGCGGAAGACACGCTCCCCATTGAACTGATCGAGTGCGAGCTGCCTGCGTCCCTGCCGACCCACTGCAACGGGGAACTCCTCCAACTCATAGCCCCCGGCGGGGGCCTCGACGCCCGGTTGAACCGGCCACCCAACCAGCGTCGCGTACATCACGATTACGCTCACGACTTTGCTCGCCACGGTCATCGTCATCAGCCCCCTCGGCTGACCTCCCCCGCCCTCACACACGACGTTCGGGCACCCCCTCCGTTCCGGAGGGGGTATGAGGCGGGTTCGGTGTATGCGATCGGTGCTCGGCTCGTCGCGAAGTCTGTCTGCTCTGCAAGCCTCACTGCACGCTTCGGTGCGTATTCCCCTCGATGGATTGCAGCGCCAGGTGCTCCTCACCCGGCGTCGGCCCTGCGCCGACTTCGTCGCTCTCAGGTTGCTCCTCGCCCGCCATCGGTGCGGGCGCGACTTCCTCGGTTCGCGTGATCGTGATCGGCATCGGCTTCGCGACGATCCGCACCTCGCGGATCTCCGGCATCACCGGCTCCTGCGGAGCGGCGGGCATCTTCTCAGCGGCCTCCGCCGGGCGATCCCGGTAGACAACCCGCTCGCGCACCACCTGCACCTGCCGGACCACGACGCGCTCTTCGATCACCGGGACCTCGACCTCGCGCTCCACGATCCGCTCGACGATCTGCGGCACGCGCTCCACGCGCACGACCTCCCGCGGCCACGCCTCGCGGCCCGCGAGCAGCCCGATGCCGAACGCCAGCAGCACCGCCGCGGCCATCGCAAACGCCACCCAGCGCCGAACCTGCGGCTGCTCAGCCGCTGCCAGCGCGGCCACCGTCGCGCGCTCAAGGCGGTCCTCCGGCGGCTCGCAGGCGACCGTCGCGCTCACGGCAGCCTGCAGGCGCTGCATCGCCGCGAACTCAGCCGCGCAGTCCTCGCACGCCGCGAGGTGCGCCGTCAGTCGCTCGCGTGCATCTCCGGAGCCATCGAGCGCCTCGTGCATCAACTCGCGCCCCTCATCGTGCGACATGTCGCCCGTCATCGCCATCAGTCCTCGAGCCAGTCACTGAGTATCTCGCGCAGCTTCGCTCTCGCGCGGTGCAGGTGCGACTTCACGGTGCCCTCGGCGCAGCCCATCGCCTCGGCGGTTGCGCGCAGGTCCATCTCCTGCAAGCCGAAGAGGCTCATCGCGACCCGCTGGCGCTCGGGGAGCCGCGCCAGCGCCCGGCGCACCGCGCGCTGCATCTCCTGCGCCTGCGCAGCGCCGCCGGGGTTGCTCGCGGCGGGCGAGGCCCCCGGCAGCTCGGTCTCGTCCGGCCTGCTTCGGAGGACGTTGATCGCGCAGTTGACGGCGATGCGTCGCAGCCACGCGCGGAAGTCGCGACGCTCGTCGAAGCTGCTCAGGCCACGTAGCATCCGCACCAGCGCCTCCTGCGTGGCGTCCTGGGCGTCATCGTGGTCGCCGAGGATCGCGCAGGTGATGCGGTAGACGTCGTGCCGGTGGGCCCGCACCAGTCGCTCGCGGGCGGCGCGGTCGCCGGATTTCGCTTTTGCGATGAGATCGCGGTCGGGATCGGCCATTGCGCCCCCCGTCACGCGTCGGGTTCACTCACATATACACTCGCCGCGGCGGCCGGGTTTACCTCCTCCGCAGGTTCGGCGCGCTATGCCGAGGAACTTGCCGTGGCCCGTCATTCCCGCCACTCAGGTGGTTACCATGCACGCCATGAAGCTCCTGCCGATCCTGATCGCCTGCACCATCGACTGTGCGTTCGCGCAGGAACCTGTCGATTTCGCGCACGTGAGCAGCGGGACCACGGTCTACGCGGTCTCCGAGGGCGTGAATCCCGCCCCCTACGATGTCCGCGCGGCCATCGGGGACGGCAGCCACCTGTCCTACCCCGGAGCGCTGCCGAACTGGTTCGAGCTTGACCTCGGGCAGGTGCGCACTATCAGGGCCGTCGAGACCGACCGGCGCTACTCCAACAAGGGCCCCGATGATTTCGACATCAGCTTCGGCGTACAGCCGGGCGAGTGGCAGCACACAGTCGAGGTCCGCGGCGTCGGCACGCGCGAGGGGAAATACTGGTTCCGCGTGCTGGACGAGCCCGTACAGGCGCGCTACGTGCGCATGGAGGTGCTGAGCCTCCACAACTACGAGTGGACCGTGCTCAACCGCTTCAGCCTCTACGGGGCGAGCCGCATCCCGCGGCTGGTGGAGGAGAACGCGGAACGCTACTCGTGGCTCAGCGAGCGGCTGGGACGACTGGCGCGCGAGACCGCGCAGGTCGTGACGCCTGTGCCGCGGGCGCTGCGGGCCGCGGCGGCCGAAGCGGACGAGTTCGCTGCGCTGCTGGCGGGCGAGGGCGAGATCACCGAGGCCCAGTGGCTGCTCATGGACGATCGCTTCCGCGACCTGCAGGACGAGGCCTATGAGGCGGATGCGCGGCTGAGCTTCGCGCGCCTGCGTGATGCAACGGACGCTCCGGCGGCGGTGGGCGCGGTCGGCGCGATGACGAAGGTCTTCAGGCACATCTGGCCAGAGGACGCGGTGGAGCGGCTGGAGCTGTCGTGCGCGCGCAATGAACGTGAGAGCGGCCAGGTGGTGCTGGCAGCGATCGGCCGCGACCTTGCGGACGTGCAAGTATCGGTCGATCCGCTGACCGGGCCGGCGACGCTTGACGGCGCGATCGAGGCGGGGCTGGTCTGCTACGTGCGCACGCGCAGTACGCCGAAGCTCGCCCATCACGTCGGGCTCTGGCCGGACGGCATCAGTCCGCTCGCAGCCTTCGAACTACCGAGGGGCGAGGTGCAGCCGATCTGGCTGACGGCGGCAATCCCCGAGGGCGCACCCGCCGGGAGCTATCAGAGCAATGTGCACATACGCGCGGAGGGCCTGCCGGAGATGAGCGTGCCGGTGCGCGTGCGCGTGTGGGATTTCGCGCTGCCCGAGCGGATCTCGCTGCCGAACGTGTTCTCGGTGTCGAGCCTGCTGACAAACGCGTGGTACCGCGGCGAGGACTTCGGCTGGGAGGACCTGAAGAGCGACTACTACGCTTTCTGGCTGGAGCATCGCCTGAACCCGACCTCCCTGTACGGGGCGATGCAGCCGCCGCCGGAGGACCTCGACGAGACGCTCGCGGGCGGCATGAACGCGTTCGTGCTCAAGTACGTCTACTCCGGCGGCCATCGTCGGGAGGAGGCGTATTTCCAGCAGACGCTGGAGGGCCTGGCGACGTGGGACGAGGTGCTCGCCGAGCGCGACCTCTACGACGAAGCGATCGTCTACCTGGCGGACGAGCCCGCGGAGAAGAAGTCGATCACGAATGAGATCAACCGGCGCGCGCGCATCATCGGTGAGCGCTTCCCGCGGATGCGGCGGATGCTGGTTCTGACGCGACCGGTGGATCGGGCCTTCGATGGCAGCGTGGACATCTGGTGCCCGATCGTCTCGGCGATGCGCCCGGAGGACGTGCAGGAGGCGCACGAGCGGGGCGAGCAATGTTGGTGGTACTCGGTGGGGCACTTCTTCAACCTCGACACGCCCTCGGCGTCCGCGCGGAGCATGCCGTGGCTGACCTTCAAGTATGACCTCGACGGCATACTCTACTGGATGATCCAGTCAAGTTGGCGAACGCGGAACCGGCCGGCGAACTTCCATCCTGAGCCCGGCGAGACGATCTGGGAGGTCTTCCAGCCGGTGGGCCACGGCGGCTTGAACGGGATCGGCAACATGTGCTACCCGGGCAATGACGGGCGACCATGGAGCTCGCAGCGGCTGGAGATCCTGCGCGAGGGCATGGAGGACTACGAGTACCTCGTGCTGCTCCGGGAGGCGCTGGCGGACCGACCCGATTCGCCGCACGCGCGGCTGCTGGAGGTCCCGGAGCAGATCGCGACCGAATATGCGGTGGGTACCGACGCGAGCTTCATCACGGAGCGCCGCGAGGCCATTGGGCGGGCGCTGGATGGGATGCGGTAGGCAGCGGCACGGCTAACCTCCCCCAAGCGGGAGAGGGGGAGAACACAACCGTTAGTGGAAGGATAGCACCCATGCGCGCAATCATGGCCGGCGCCATCCTGCTCGCGATCTCTGTGACCGCGGGCCTCGCCGCGACCGCGCCGATCACCGTGCAGAACCCGGCGGGCGTCGCCATGCTCGCCGAGCCCATCACCACCGGCGTGCCCTTCCCCGAGGGCGCGCTGGCCTCCGCCGACAACGTCCGACTGCTCGATGGCGCCGCGGAGGTACCGCTGCAGGTCACCGTCACGGGCAGCTACCCCGACGGCTCCGTGCGCTGGCTGCTGCTGGACTTCCAGGCGGACGTGCCACCCGATGGCCGCACGCTCACACTCGAGTTCGGCGAGGGCGTGACGCGCGCGCCGGTGCCCGAGCCGATGAGCGTGGACCTGCTCGCAGTGCGCATGCGCTCTCTCCCCTACTTCGTGGATGACGCGGGCGTCGAGTATCGAGCCGACATGGCCGACGCCCCCGAGATCGAGCTTGCCGGACCGCTGCGCAGCGTGGTCACCTCGCGCGGGTGGTACGCAGATGACGCGGGCGAGCGCAAGTGCCGCTACATCGTCCGAATCCACTCGTACCGCGGCAAGGCCTACGTGCGTATCTTCTACACGTGGATCATGACCGAAGACTCGCGCGAGCTGCGCTTCACCGACATCGGCCTGCGCATCCCGATGCCCGTCGAGCGCGCGATCTTCGGCACCGCCGATGGTGCCGCGGAGCGGATCGTTGCACCTGAGCAGCCGACCTACCTCCTGCAGTACGCCAACGATGGCTCGCTGATCCAGTCAGCGGGCGCACGCGAGGAGATCGGCCGCGCACCGGGATGGTTCGCCACCGACTGGCAGGGCGGCCACTGCATCGTCGCCTGCCGCGACTTCTGGCAGCTCTTCCCGAAGGAGCTTGAGGCCACGTCGGAGGGCATGACCTTCCACACATGGCCCGCGCATGGCGTCGCCGACCCGGACCGTGAAGTGACCGACGCGAACCTGCAGTACATGTGGTTCGCGCACGAGGGCGATGTGCTCGACTTCCAGGTCCCGGAGGAAGTCTACGGACACGAGGGCGAGCACTCCGAGTACGAGATGCGCTACGTGCGCTCGTCGGAAAACGCGAACGGGCTGGGCATCGCGAAGACGCACGAGCTGCTGCTGAGCTTCGGCGACGGGCAGGCCGACGCGGAGCAGGCCGCGACGCTGAATGCGCGGCTGCAGCACCCGCCGATTGCGATGGCCTCGCCGGAGTGGGTGTGCGCGTCGGGCGTGTTCGGGATGACGCTCCCGGTCGATGAGGAGCGCTTCGGCCCGTATGAGGCGATGTTCTCCGGGACCTTCGACGCCGAGCGGCGCATGCAGGAGTTCACCGAGGACTACGGGCTCTGGAACTTCGGAGGCAGCCACACGGGCTGGGACGCGGCGCGGGGTCGCTGGGACGACGTCTACCGCACCTGGCGCAACACGCACCACGGCTGCTGCCGCGTCCCGTGGGTGCTCTACGTGCGCTCCGGCGACCCGAAGTATCTGCGCTACGGCGTGCGCAACGCCCGCAAGATCCTCGATGAGGGCTTCGTGCACTGGACCAACGAGGAGTTCGCGGCGCTGGAGTATCCGCGCGGGAAGGTCCTCGGCGCGCTGAACGACTACAAGGGCCTGGTGCCGTGGCACTCGGGCACGCGACTGACCGACTACAACTCGATGACCGACTTCGCGCTGTGGTACTGGCACATGACCGGCGACCGGTGGGGCTTTGAGGTCGCGAAGCAGTGGGGCGACGCGGTGGTCGAGCAGAACCGCTCGCCCTTCGGCCACCGCGAGGGAGCGGGGACCTGCGCGGCCATGATCGAGCTGTACAAGGACACGCTGGACGAGCGCTACTTCGCGTACGCTGAGAAGCTCGCGCAGCACCTGATCTCGACGCAGAACGAGGACGGCTCGTTCCCGCAGTGGGAGGACTACGCGCCGTGGCTGGAGCGCTGGTGGGAGCTGGCGCGCACGCGCGGCGGCGACGAGGCCGCCGCGGACTGCCTCGTGCGCTGGGCGGACGCGTATCTGTCGGGCAACGGGGACTTCTTCTCGACCTCCCACGTGGCCGGGCAGATCAACATCCTCGCGTATGCCTGGCTCGTGAGCGGCGACCCGAAGTACCTCGCGCGCGGCCTGTGGCAGCTCGATCGCATCGAAGCGTCGGTCTACCGCGGCGATGACCCGCTGCTGCAGGGCTTCGTGATGGCCGGGCAGACCTCACTGAGCGGCTACGGCATCCAGCGCGCACCGAACCTGCTGGCGGCGATTGTGCGGCACGGTGAGCCGGTCAAGGCCGATCCGCTCTTCCGCGTCACGCAGGGCTTCGCGCTGCCCTTCCTGCGCACGCGGCCGGTCATCGACGGCGTCGCCACGAAGATCGAGACGGTCGAGGCGTGGCTGCTTGCGCGCGAGGATGAGCCCTTCACGGTGACCGTGAGCACCCAGCACACCTACCCGCAGGCCGAGTGGACGCTGGCGGTGCTCGCGCCCGACGGGACGGAGGCGGCGCGGCTGGTGGAGATCTACCCGAAAGGCGAACGCGTCTTCACGCTGAGCGTGCCCGCGGACGGGCAGACGGGCGTCTATCGGCTGACGGTCGCGCGCCCGGGAAGCTTCGGCTCAACGCGCCATCCGATCGTGGTCGAGCCGGCGCTGCCCGTGGCCTTCCCGATCGCGGGGCGGATCTTCCCGCGCGACGAGGCGGGCTACCCGATGTGGGTGCCGGCGGGCACGACGTCGCTGCAGATGCGTGTGAGCCCGATCGAGGGCGCGGCGTCGGTGCAGCTTACCGCACCCGATGGCGAGCGCGAGCACTGGCAGGTCGGCAGCAATGATGAGAGCAAACTCACCGAGCCGATGGCGGTGGCGGCGGATGCGACGGACGTGACGTGGCTGCTGCACCGCGCGGGTGATGCGTGTACGCTGCAGATCATCGGCGAGGACGCGGAGGTCGCGCAGCTCCTCTTCCAGGCGGAGTATCCGGCGGATGTCTGTGAAGCGTTCGCGGCGGCGCAGTAGGCGCGGAGCCTCACACCGCGAGGATGTTCAGCCAGTTGAAACAAGCCTGCTTCTTGGCGTAGTTGCCGGGCCGGAACCACAGCGTGTGCGTGTAGTCGCTCTCGCCGCTGCCGGGCATCTGCACCAGCGCCATCTGCGTGTTGTCGGTCGTGGGAGAAAAGGCAATCTGATCGAGGTACTGGCCTGGCACGTTCCCGGTCCCTGCCGAGTACAGTGTGATCCAGAAGTCGCTGCAGAAACCCGCCATCGACAGCTCCAGGATGTAGCTGCGGTGGGTGGCGGCTGAGAACGGCGTGCGCCACTGGATCTGAAGGAACCAGGTGTAGTCCGTCGCGCTGGTGATCAGCGGGACCTGCTTGCCGAAGACATCTGGCGAGGCGTAGGTCGTCCTGTAGGCCATGTACTTCATCGGGGGCGTGCCCTCATACTCCGCGCCCGGGGCATACTCGCAGCCCGCGGGCGTGAGCGTGACGCCCTGGGCGTAGGCCTCGGCAAGGGGCCTGTCGTATGACGCGACGATGTCCAGCGGCAGGCTGTAGCTCATGTCCGCCATGCGGCGCAGACCGAAGTCCTTCGGATCGAGGCCGTCTCCCCCAGTCGGCGGATCGAAGACGGTCTGCAGCAGGCGCTGACGCGATGACGGCAATGGTATCCGCCCGACTGCGGGTGTTACGGGCAGCGGCGGTCCACTGAGCGGGGAGGCGCCGGGGGTCGGCGTCTGCAGCTTCAGTGGCTGCTTGAGGCCCAGCCGGGCGGTCGCCCGCGTCTGGTCACTCGGAGGCGGGGCGACGGTCGTTGTGCGCCGGGGCCGGGTAAGCACCGGAGCCGCCGAAACCGCCGCCGCCCCTGCCAGCGCGCCTCCCGCAAGCCCGAGTGTCTTCAGGAACTTGCGCCGGTCCTGCCCATCGGCTCTGTCCGTATCATCACAGCGGTGCGGTGCCATCGTCACCACTCCCTGCTCTCAGCGACTCCCCCTCATAACGCGATCACGTTCAGCCAGTTGAAGTTCGTGAAGAGCGCATTGCCTGTACCGCGTCGGAAGAACAGCGTGTGCGCGTAACCGTCCGCGCCTGCACTGCCGGGCAGCTCGATCAGCGCCATGCGCGTGCCATCGTTGGTGGGCGAGAAGTTCACCGCGTTGGACTCCCAGGGCTTTCCGGGCGGGCCGTCGGACGTGATGAACGCCTCGAAGCCCGCCTCGAACGGCTCCATCGACACCTCCACCACGTAAGTCAGGCGGTCCTCCCACGCGCCCGGCGTGTTGAGGAGCACCGCGAAGAAGAAGTTGAAGACCGAGTTCATCTCGGCGGTAATGAGCCGCAGCTTCTTCCCGAAGGTGGCCGGCTCGACGGTCGCCTGGAGGGTGTCGTAGGTCATCGGGTCCTTGCCGCTGAGGGTCTGGTACTCCGCGCCGGGGGCGTACTGGCAGCCCTCGGGCGTCAGCGTGATGCCTGCGGCGTAGGCCCCAGCCAGCGGATCGGTGCTCATGACCTGTGTGAGGGGCGCTGAGAGGCCCCAGGCGCCCCCGGCTCCGGCGGCGAGGCCGAAATCGGCCGCGCGCAGCGCCGATCCCGGCCCGAAGGCAGCCTGCAGAGCGCGCTGGCGCGTCGAGGGCTGCGGCGGCTCGCCGAGCACGCCCGGAGGCGGCGGGAGCTGCACCTTCGGACCCGAGCGGCCCCGCGTGAGGCGCTGGAGCGCCAGCGGCTGCTGCAGCTTCAGGGCGGCGCTCGAGCGCGTGAGCGTGCTCGCCTGCGCGCTGACCTGCGGCGTGCGCGAGAGGCTCGGCGCGGCGGAGGCGATGCCTGCGCTCGCCAGCGCCCCGAGGCCTGCGAGAGTGCGGAGGAACGTGCGCCGGTCCTGCCCGCCGGATACCGCCGGGTCTTCGGGACAATCGCGCTCGGCTGCCATCGGGAGCCACTTCCTCGTCAGCCAGATGCTGCGCAGGCAACGTCTATCCCTCATTCGCTCTTCGCCGCAATGCCACCTGCGGTTACAATCTCTCCTTTCGCTTGACTCATCCTGTTCGTGGTGCATAATACTATATACATAGAGAAAGCTGGAGGTGCCGCTGGTGGCCAACGGACGGAGCAACCGCATCGCGGAGATGGGCGAGCTGCAACTGGACGTGTTCGAGAAGCTCTCGGAGCTCGGGCAGGCCACCGTCTACGACGTGCTGGAGGCCTTCGACGAGGCGCGTCGGCCCAAGTACACCACGGCCCTGACCGTCCTGCGCGCGCTGGAGGCGAAGGGCCTCGCGACACATCATCGCGACGGCCGCACCTACGTCTTCCAGCCGGTGGTGTCCGATCGCGAGGTGCGCGGGCAGCTTCTGAGCACCGTGATGGATCGCGTCTTCGGCGGCTCGCCGAAGCGGCTGATGGCCGCGCTGCTCGACGACGAAGCCGTGACGCCGGACGTGGTGCGCGACCTGCGCGCGCTGCTCGAACAGACACAGGGGGCGAATGACGATGACGACGCTGATCGCTGATATCGCGCTGGCGGTGACGGTCGTGCTGGGACTGGGGAGCGTCGCGGCGCTTGTGCTGCGGAAGGGCTCGCCGGCGCTGCGTCATGCCGCGTGGCGGGCCACGCTCGCGGGAGTGTGGCTGGCGCCGCTGGCGGTGGTCGCGGCGGGGATGCTGCCCGTGCAGCGCCCGGAGATCGCCGTGCCCGTCCCGCGCTTTGAGCCCGCTCCGGCGCCGCTGGCGGAGGCTCCGCCCGCGCCCGTCGAGGAGCCGATGGCCTCCATCCTGGAGGTCGCGCCCGCGCCTGCTCCGCGCGAGCCGCTGCCCGGAGCGCACGCGCTCTCGGCGATCCTGCTGAGCCTGTGGGGGGCCGGGGCGCTGGTGGCGTTCCTCGCGTTCGCGCGAGACGCCAACGCGCTCCGGACGCTGCTGGCCGAGGGCGCGCCGGGCGACCGCCCGGCCACCGTCGAGGCCATCGCGCAGCGGCTGGGGCTGGCGCGGCTGCCGAGGGTGCGGCGCTCCGCAGAGGTGAGCGTGCCGGCGGTGGCGGGGTGGCTGCGACCGACGCTGGTGCTGCCGGAGGGCGGTCGCGCGGACGAGGCGGCGCTGATCCACGAGCTTGCGCACGTGCAGCGGGGCGATGTGCCGACGCTGACGGCGGCGCGGCTGACGGCGGCGCTGTGGTGGTGGCATCCGCTGGCGTGGCTGATGCTGCGCGGGCTGGCGGCGACGGCCGAGGAGGCCTGCGACGACGTGGTGCTGGCGCTGACCGGCGCCCGCCGCGAGTATGCGCAGATGCTCGCCGACTGGGCCGAGCGCGCGACTGTGGCGGGCGCGGTGAACTGCGGCTCACGCGGCAAGGGCCTCGTGGCGAGAGTGAGGCGAGTGCTGGATGAGCATGTGCGGCCCGTGACGCGCCTGTCGGGCACGGCGCGAGTGGCAGTGATGGCGTGCGCGCTGGTGGCGGTCATGGCGGCGGGTGCGTTCGGGGTGAGGACAGCCACGCTGGATGCGAACGGCATCACGACCGTGCTCCTGACGGGCGTGGACGCGCGGCCGGGGAACAATGACCGCGGGCGCGCGGACGCGATGATGGTGCTGTTCGTGAACCCGGAGACCGACCGCGCGGCGCTGCTGTCGTTGCCGAGGGACCTGCGCGTGCCGATCCCCAGCCATGGAATGGACAAGCTCAACTCCGCGTTCGCATACGGCGGGCCGGAACTTGCCCGCGAGACCGTGGAGGCTGAACTGGGCATCACCATCGACCACTCAGTGCAGTTGGACATGTGGGCCCTGCCGGAGGTCATCGACGCACTGGGTGGAGTGACCGTAGACGTGCCGGACGTGGAGGGCCGCGGGCGTGGGATGAACTACGACGACAACTGGGGCGACCTGCACATCCACCTCGCGCCCGGCATGCAGCACCTCGACGGCGAGCAGGCGCTGGGCTTCGTCACCTACCGCAAGGGCGACAGCGACTTCGCCCGGCAGAAGCGCCAGCAGCAGCTTCTGCGGGCGCTGTTGGAGCAGAAGGGCGCGGACCTCGTGAAGGCACTCCCCTCTCTGCTGGATGCGGTGCGGACGGACCTTGGCGCATCAGAGGCAGTTGCGCTGGCGCGTGAGTTGCGTGAAATGCCCGAAGAGGGACTGCTGGCGACGGACATGACGGAGTACCTGCGGGACCTGAATGTCGGCGGGATCTACTTCGTGGAGGCCAGCGACGCCGACATCGCGACGGTGCTTGCGCAGGTGGAGGAGCATCTGGGCGGGGAGATCGAGGCGGCGGCAGGGCCGGACGAGGGCTTCTCCCTCGCCGTCACCGGCCCTGACGGCGAGACCATCTTCACCGCGCAGGACGCGGTCTACTTCCTCCTGGTCACGAACGCCGCGACGCCCATCGGGCAGCCGCTGCGTGACGTCGGCGAGCCGATCATCGCGTTCGGGGGCGAGTTGCCAGCGGGCGTTAAGAGTACGGACACGCGTCTGCGCCTCGACGGTGAGACGGTCGGTTTCACGCAAGACCCGGGGATGCCACGCGGATACGTCGCGTACCGCATGAGTAGCGCAACGCCGGCTCAGCGGGAGGCGCTCCTGCGGCATTTCGGCTGGGGCGAAACGCCGCAGCCGGTCCCCGGCACGGGCCGCATCGAGGTCCGGGCGCGGTTCGGCGACGGCTCCCAGCCGATGCCGGCGGCGTGCGTTGTCTTCCAGGACACGACCTCGCCGCGGATCTTCGAACCCGACATTGTGGGCGCGGATGGCGACTGGACCGTCTACAACGTGCCGCCCGGTGAGTGGCAAGTGGCGCTGGTTGGGCCGGGCTTCCCGAACGTCTCTCCACTCCCGCCGGATGGTGGTGACGCGAAGCTGAGAGTGAACGTGACCGCTGGCGCGACGGAGGAGGTCTCGGTGACGCTCAGCCGGGGCGGGACAGTGGAGGGTACAGTCATCGCACCCGACGGACAGATACCAGAGGGGCTGAGCGTCCGATGGCAGCCGGGGGAGCCGCAGACGACACCGGTCGCTCCGGATGGAAGCTACCGAATTGAGCACGTCCGTCCGAGGAATGGCTTGGTGTATACGTCGTCGACCAGCAGATATGTCAGCGTGCGCACACCGCACCTGACCGTCCGCGAGGAGGACGTGACGACGGCTCCGCCGCTTGAACTGGAGCGCGGTGGGTGGATTGCCGGATACATTGTCGGAGGGCCGGAGGGGGAGGACATGGCCGGGTGGGCCTATGCCCGACCGCAGATGGACGAACTCCCGTGGGCCCTCGTGCCGGCAGCATATGGGGGCGGCTCGGGGCCTCACTTCCGGATAGGGCCGCTGATTCCGGGCGAGTATCGCGTCGAAGCCATCGCATTCCGTTGGCCGCGTGGTGAGACGACCGGCTGGTCTGCGATGAGCGAGACGGTGACGGTGGAGGTCGGGGAGACTGTGGACGTTGGCACGATCGAGTTACGGCAGGCGGCTGAGGAGTTGCGGCCCATCCACGGCTTCCTTCCGCCCGTCGATGGCCGGCTGACGAGCGCCTATGGCTACCGCGTCGATCCGATCACCGGGCAGCGCCGGTTCCATACCGGCATCGACCTCGCCGCGCCGGAGGGCACGCCCATCGTGGCGGCCGCGGATGGGACGGTCATCTACGCGGGGTGGAAGGGCGCCTACGGGCAGACGGTCATGGTCGACCACGGGGATGAGTGGGCGACGATGTACGCGCATTGCTCGGAGATACTCGTCGAGAACGGGCAGCGGGTAGCGCGAGGGGAACTCATCGCGAAGGTCGGCAGCACGGGGTTTGCGACCGGGCCGCAACTGCAGTGGACGGTGTACCACGAGGGGGCGACTGTCGATCCGCTGGAGGCGGAAGACGAGTAGCCGGTGCCGAACGGCGTGCGGACGGGGGCGTCCGCACCACGGAACGACGAACGGCAGCAGGCTGGAAAGCCTGCTCCACGAACAGCGAAGATGACGGTACATCATGCGGCCCCGCCCGATTGCTCGGGCGGGGCCGCGGTGTGTCTGGCTGACGGGCTGGAAGCCCGCCCCACGAGTGCTACTCATTCGGGCGGCGCGGGTTCAGGCGGCGCCAGAAGAGCGTCAGCAGCACCACCAGCGGCACCCAGATGACCGCCGTCGCGCCAACCCACGCCAGCATCGAGAGGCTGCCGCCCAGCGAGCGCGAGAAGAAGTCGCTGGGGCCCGACGCCTCCGTCAGCGTCAGCTCCAGCACCGGCCAGTGCGTCTGCTCGGCCAGCGTGCCCAGGATCGCCTTCTCCTGCTCCATCTCGCGGCGAAGCTGCTCGATCTGATGCTTGAGCTGCTGCCGCTCGCGCTCGGTGCGCGCGTTGTCCATCCGGTCGATCAGCCACTGCTCGCGATCGGCCTTCTCGCGCACGTCCGCGCCCTGCCCGTAGTACTGCTCGGTCACGTCCACGCTCTGGCCGACCAGGCGCATGACCTCGCCGAGCTGCCGCAGGTCGGTGATCGTGGACTCGAAGTTCGCGACCGGCACGCGGATGGTCAGGTGCGCCACGTCCGGCTGGTCCTCGGCGATCTGCACGCGATCGCTGGCGATGAAGCCGCCGTGCTTCTCCACGATGGAGCGGGCGGAGTCGTAGGCGCCCTCGACGTCGCGGACCTCCATGTCGAGCTCCTTGGTGGTGACCACCTGGCGGTCGCCGGAGAAGTCGCGCCACGGGTCCTCGACCTCAGGAGCCTGCGGAGCGGCTGCGGGCACAGACTGCGGCTGCGCGATCACGTCGGCCGCGTCGCCGCGAGGGGCGATCTCCGCGTGCGTTAGCTCTCCGCCATAGGAGCTGATCTGGCGTGTGGGCGCCTCGGGGGCGGCTTCGTCAGCGGCCATCTGCCACGCGCGACCCTCGGCCTCATCCATCTCCACCCCGGCTGCGAAGCGGCCGCCAGACGCGTTGCCGGGCTCTGCCGCACTCTCCGCCATCGACTCGGCGGGCGCCACCGAGTCGGTTCTCGGCGCCGAGAGCGGTGGCGGGGCCATCTGCACGGACTCGACCTGATCTGTGGGCGCCTCCTCCATAGGAATCATGCGCGGGCCCACCATGCTGATCGCGCCGACCACCAGCACCAGCCCGGCGGCGACCGCGATCACGTTGCGCACGGGCAGCCACCAGTTCGGGTGCGACGGCTTGATCTCCGCCGTGGGGCTGCCCAGCGCATCGAGGCAGCGCTGCTCCAGACCGTCCGGTGCGTCCTCCTGCGGAATGTTGTCCAGCACCTCGTCAAGGGGCGATGCGAAGCTCTCCGTCCTGTCCTGCTTCATCGTCGCCCTCCTCTCCGAACGTGGGCGCAAGGATGGCCCACAGTCGCTTGTTTGCTTCGTGTATGCGCCAGCGGATCGTGCCCGGGTCCACGCCCTCGACCTGCGCGATCTCCGGCCCGGTCAGGCCGCCGAAGTAGCGCATGGCGACCGTCCGGCGGTAGCTCTCGGGGAGCTCGCGCAACGCGCTCAGCACGAAGTCCGTGCGTTCGCGCAGCAGTGCGATCTCCTCGACGGTCGGTTCGGGGTCGGGCAGCGTGTCATCCATCTCGTCCTCGGGCTCGCGCCGGCCCTGCTTGCGCAGCCAGCTTCGGTTGACGTTGCTGGCGACGCCGTAGAGCCATGCGCGGGGCGCGCCCTCGCCGGAGTAGCTGCCGACGGAGCGCCATGCCTCGGCGAAAGTGTCCTGCGTGAGGTCGGCGGCGACCTCGCGGTCGCCGATCAGGCGCAGGTGGAGGTTGAAGATGCGCCCGTGCTCAGCGCGCACAAGGCGGTCCCAGACCTCGCGGTCTCCACGCCTGAAGCGTGTGCGGAGCGTCGGTGAGTCTGCCGGCGGTGGTGCCGGCTCGATGCTCAGTAGCGTCAGTATCATGGGCAGTCAGTCCCATCCGGACCGTGTTGCGCTGCGATGCCACGGGATCCCCGACGCGCGTGCACTTTCGCGTCATCTTCTTAGTGGGTTGGGAGGGCGGAAACGTTTGAGGGATTTCGGGCCCCTCCCCCCTCTATCCCCCCTCCCCCTGGACGCCGCAAACGACGCGGCGTCGGGCGGGAGAGGGGGGAGGGAAAGGCACGACACGCTGCGGCGCGAAGCGTGCTACCGCTCCACCGGCGAAATCGCGAACTTGACCAGGTCGCTGCCGGAGTAGGCGTAGATGTGATCGCCGGCGATGCCGAGGCCCCAGTCCAGCCCCGGGAAGGTGCCAATAAGCTCGACCTCGTAGCTCGCCGGATCGATGCGCACGATGCTGTCACCGGAGATGGCGTAGAGCATGCCGTCGGCCGGGTTGTGGCGCATGCCGAAGAGGCATCCCGAGCCGGAGCCCAGTTCGGCGGTATGCAGCACATTCCGCTCGTACGGGTCGAAGACTATCAGCGAGCCGGTGCCTACGGTGGTGGCGTAGACGAGGCCATCGATCATCACCATCTGCACGATGCTGTCTTCGCCGGGCACCGGGACGGTCTCGAAGACCATCTCGCGGGTGGCGAAGTCCCACAGCAGAATGCGCGGCTCGCTCGTGGGCGCCTCGGACGCCGAGCCGCCGCGCCACGTCGTGCCGATACAGACGAGATTGGTGTCGGGCACGCTGAGCATCGAGGCGATGCTCTGGGTGCCGAACAGGTCGGGAATGGCCTCGATCTGCTGCGTGTCGGGATCGACGACGGTGATGACGCCGCCGAAATCCCCGTAGGTCGGCACGCCTCCTGCAAGCATGTGCTCACCGTCGGGGGCCAGGATCAGCGCTGCGGGCCTGCCGATGTCGAGCTTGCCGAGGTAGCGGGGGTTACTCTCGGGTGCGCTGCCGAACCGCCACGGCTGCTGCGGGTCCCAGACCGTGAAGCGGCCGCCGGAGTAGGCGGCCATGTAGAGACTGCCCTCATGCCAGAGCCAACTGTAGACCTGGCCGTTGGCGCCGATCGGGTCGCCGAGTTCGGTCACCTCATCGGTGGCGGGATCGACGCTGAAGAGCGTGATGGGACTGCGGGTCGTACCGTAGATCAGCCCGTCCGGCCCCGCCTCCAGTGCCCAGAGGGCGGTCTTGGTGCCCTCATACTCGAAGGGCACCTCGCGCCGCTCGCCACCAGGCGGCTGCACGAAGTAGCGGCGATCCTGCCCGGTCTGGTGATCGGCGGTGATGGTCGTGCCGTCCGGCGTCACCAGGATCTGGCGGTCGGCCCTGCCCTGGTGATTGGCGGGCACGGTTGGCGGAAGCTCGTCCACCGGCTCGAACTCCAGCTCGTCGACCCGCAGCATCTCGTCTCCCACGGCGATGTACAGCTCGCCGTCGGCGCGCTTCTGCACGTAGCCGTAGCGGAGGAACTGCCGCAGCCGCTCGGGGAGGATCTCGGTCTTCTCGCCGGTGCGGGTGTCGAATGCCCACACCTCCGGGTGACTGGGACCGCAGTTGCAGTAGACGTACGGTCCCTTCGCGTCAACGAAGCGTACGTAGGGCTGTGTGGGCGAGATGCGGCCCCAGTCACGCAGCTCATGCGTCTCGGGGTCGATCGAGATCAGCTTCGAGTTCGGGTAGGTGCCGCCCCAGATGCGGCCGTCGTCTCCCTCCGCCAGCGTCCAGACCACGTGCTCGGTCTCGGTGGGCCTGCCGAGATACTCGAGCGTCCTGGTGGCCGGATCGAAGCAGTAGACCCGGTCCTGTCCACTTCCGCCGGTGCTGACGTAGAGCTTGCCGTTGGCGGCGAAGAGTATCCCGTAGGGGTTGCCTGTGTGCGCCGCGGTATACTGCTCGGTCTCACCGGTCAGCGGGTCGATCGAGAGCAGTATCCATGGCTCGCCCTTGTATGCCTGGAAGTAGCGCGGCTTGCCCTCGGCGTCATATCCGAGTGCATGGTTGTAGATGGAGTTGCGGCTGATCGCGGTGCCAAGATTGGTGAACAGATGGGCGTTGTACGGCTCCTGAGGCGTCTCGGGAGCGGGGTCGGCCACGGCGATCACCACCATCAGGGTTAGCAGGGCGGCCGTCAGGAGCGACTGCCGGCTGCGTGCTTTGGCTATCATGCGTCCACCTGCCTCCGGTCAGAGTCCCCCCGCGAGATTACTGCGCGGGCTCGGCCACGCGCTCAAGCAGCAGCATCTCGCCCGGCTCGACGCGCAATGCGCGGGAGCGCTCGCCGCTGCGGCGATCCTCCCACAGCCAGGAAGAGGACAGCTCGGCGGCCGTCGCGGTGTAGTTCGCGAGCGCCAGGTACGTGCTTTCGTTGACGAACAGGCTGGCACAGACGTCCTCGGGTACCGGCCCGTCGAACAGCTTGCCGCTGCGGATCTCCAGCCAGGCGCGGCTGCCGGGCGTGACCATGGGGCGGTAGAGGTCGAGGTAGTCCAGCCATGTCTCGCGCGCGTCGGGGCGGCCCGCCACGCCGTCCCACCAGCCATAGCTGTAGGGTCCGTCAGGATGGGCCTGGTAGTGCTCGTACATGGCGAGGCAATGGCGGGTCCAGAAGTCCTTCTCGGCGGGCTTGTACTCGATGCCCTCGACGCAGCCGCGCTCACCGGTCATCGGCCGGCCGTCCACGCGCAGCGGGAACTGCAGGTAGGGAATCGCGTAGCGGTACAGGTCGTGCTCATCCACGACCTCGGCACGGCTCATGTCCGGGCAGGGCGAGACGTAAAGCTCGCGGGTGCGGCCGTCGCGGCGCATGTCATCGAGGTTCGCCACGCCCTCGCCCAGCCACAGGTAGTCATACACCGGGGCGTGGGCGGCCAGTTCGCGGGGCACGCCGTGGCACTTGAGGATGCCCCCGCGCGAGTGGCAGATATCCATCGCCAGCCCGAGCATATCCTCGATGGCGCTGTGCGGCCACGGGGCGGGGCGCACGTGACCGTCAGGCAGGGGCAGGTCCTCGGCGCGGTTGTAGTAACCCATGTCATTGTACAGGCCGTCGAAACCGTAGTCGTCGAGGATCCGCTCCAGGCGAGGCAGCAGATACTCGCGCCACGAGGGGCTGGTCGGGCAGCAGTGCGCGTAGTGGAAGTACAGCTCCACGAGCACGCTGCGCGCGGGATCGTACCAGTCCTCGCGGAAGTCGGGGTCCTTGATGTCGAAGAAGCCTGTGGAGGCGTAGGGGATGATCTTCATGCCGAGATCATGGACGAGGTCTACGAACTGCTGCAGGCCCTCGGGATCGTGGCTGGCGTGCTTGCTGGCGCCCAGCACGCGCTGAGAATCGTTCCACTCCTCGTGAATCTGGATGAGTTCGACGCCGTGATCGGCGAAAGTACTGAGCAGGTCGGCGTCATAGGGCGTGGGCGCGATGGAGAAGCGCTTCGGATACTCACCGAGGTTGTAGGTCACCTGCCCGGGCATGTAGTCCCGGATGAAGTGCAGGCGGAGGCACTCGTCAACGGCCTCATGGGCCTCGCGCAGGTTCTGCATGCGGCGGCGCTCATCTCTCACTGGTGGGGACCTCCTCGGTAGCGGCGGTGCGATGTGATTGCCGGGCACGCGAAGCGGGATCGCCCAGCGCGTCATGCTCATCACGCTCAGAAGCGGCCCACGCGCGGCGGCCACGGGTCCATCGTGAAGACGCTGCGGTCGAAGCAGCCGTGGGTGTACTCCAGGCGCTCCTCAGCGCGATCGGCGTCGTCCCAGAGGTTCGCGTGCTCGCCCGGATCGGCCTGCAGATCGTAGAGCTCGCCCTCGCCGCGCGCGTCGCCGTGGTAGACGCAGATCTTGCGCGTGCGATCGCGGTACATCGTTCCGTAGGCAGGCGGGCGGCGGCAGGGCATGGCGTTGAGGTAGTCGCAGTAGACCGAGTCGCGGTGCTCGTGCGGATCGGCCTCGCCGCGCAGGATCGGCGCGAGCGAGCGCGCCTGCATGCGCTCGGGCGGCGCCTCGCCCGCCACCTCAAGCACCGTCGGCGCAAGGTCGATCAGTTCGACGAGCGCATCGCTCACGAGGCCCTGGGCGAACCGCCCCGGCCAGGAGACAATCAGCGGCACGCGCACCGAGCAGTCGTAGAAGTGCGGGCCCTTCTGCAACATCCCGTGGTCGCCAAGGAGCTCGCCGTGGTCGGAGTGAAAGATCACCACGGTGTCCTCGCGCAGGCCGGTCGCGTCGAGGTGATCGAGCAGCCGCCCCACGTGGTGGTCGATGTGCTCGATCATCGCGTAGTAGGCGGCCTTCACCTCGCGAAGCTGCCGGTCGGTGGCGTTCGCGCAGGACTTCCCGGGGCCGCCCTGCGAGCGATCGTGATCGGCCTGCTGGAAACGCGGCTTGTTGTCCAGCTCGCCGGGCACGTAGCTCGGCAGCGGCAGCGTCTCCGGGTCGTAGCGCTCCCAGTACTCCGGCGGCGGATCGAAGGCGGGATGCGGGTCGAAGGGGTTCACGCTCATCAACCACGGGCCGTCGCGCGCCTCGTCGATGAACTCCAGCGCCATCTCCGCGCACCACGTGGTCTGATGATACTGCGTCGGGACGCCGGGCCAGGCGTACGCGCCGGCGGGCGGGCGGTTGAGATCGGCCCAGCTCTGCCCCTGCGCCTCCAGCCACTGACTGTACGCGTTCTCCGGCCAGTCCGGGTTGGGGTGATGGCTCCAGTGGAAGACGCGGTAGCCGTCGTCGGTGCGCGGCTCGACCCGGCCCTGGCAGACCGCCAGGTGCAGCTTGCCCGCGAGGCCGCAGTCGTAGCCCGCGTCGGCGAGCATGCGTGTGACGAGCAGGTCGCCATCGGGCGGCACAGCCTGCCCGTTCTGCCGACCGCGGATGGTGGTCGGGTACATCCCCGTGAGGAAGCCCGCGCGGCTCGGCGTGCAGACGGGGCTCTGACTGAAAGCGTGCGTGAAGGTCGTGCCCTCGGCCATCAGCCGGTCGAGGTTCGGCGTGCGGATGTGCGGGTTGCCGAGGCCCGCGATGGTGTCGTAACGCTGCTGGTCGGTGCAGATCCACAGGATGTTCGGCCTGCCTGGCATCGCTCATCGCCTCCGCCCGGTGACTTCCCTGCGTGTGCGGCGGCTCCTTCACGCAGCAGGAAAGCGGCTGCCCGGCGCCGAACCTGCGGCCCGGAAGACAACGCCCCGGCAGGAGCCTCTTCGATGAAGATCACGATCGCACAGCTCGACCCCATCGTCGGCGACATCGCGGGCAACGCCGAGCGCCTCGTGGAGGTCGCCCGGCGCTGCCACGCGCTTGGCACCGACCTCGTCGTGTTCACCGAACTCTACCTCGTCGGCTACCCGCCGCGCGACCTGCTGGAGAAGCGCTGGTTCATCGCGGACGTCGAGGCCGCCATCGCCGACCTCGTGCGCGCGTCGAGCGAGTTCGCCGGCACCGGCGTGCTTTTCGGCGCGCCGACGCGCACCGGCGACCGCGTGGGCGCGGGCCTGCACAACTCCGCGGTGCTGATCGAGGGCGGCGAGCTGCGGGCGATGCGGCACAAGTCGCTCCTGCCGACCTACGATGTGTTCGACGAGCACCGCTACTTCGACCCGGCGGATGACGTGCGCCCCGTCGAGTTCGGCGGCGAGGTGCTGGGCATCAGCATCTGCGAGGACGCGTGGAACGCGACCGAGCTGTGGCCCAACCAGCGCCTCTACGAACGCGAGCCGGTCGCGGAGCTTGCCGAGCAGGGCGCGACACTGATGATCAACCTCTCCGCCTCGCCCTTCTACGCGGGCAAGGACCAGGTGCGCTACGACCTGATCTCCGGGCACGCGAAACAGCACGGTGTGCCCTTCGTCTACGCCAATCAGGTCGGCGGGAACGATGAGCTGATCTTCGACGGCGGCAGCTTCCTGATCGACGCGCAGGGGCGCATCGCGGGCGCGTGCAGGCACTTCAGCGAGGACATCGCGCAGGTGGACAGCGCCGCGCAGGGCGATGCCGGGGAGTACGAGCCGCTGGAGGAGATCGCCGCGGTGCACGATGCGCTGGTCCTCGGTATCGGCGACTATCTGCGCAAGTGCGGCTTCACGAAGGGCGTAGTGGGGCTCTCCGGCGGGATTGACTCGGCGGTCACCTGCGCGCTGGCGGCGCGGGCGCTCGGTACCGAGCAGGTCATGGGCGTCACGATGCCCTCGATGTACTCGTCGGAGGGGAGCGTGTCGGACTCGCGCAGGCTCGCGGAGAACCTCGGCATCCGCTTCGAGGAGGTCGCGATCGCGGACATCTACAACGCGTACGTGGACGAGATCCGGCCGCTGATCCCCCCGCCGCCGGGCACCACCGAGGAGAACATCCAGGCGCGCATCCGGGGGAATATCCTCATGGCGATCAGCAACGAGCACGGGCACCTCGTGCTCTCGACCGGCAACAAGAGCGAGCTGGCAGTGGGCTACTGCACGCTCTATGGTGACATGTCCGGCGGGCTCGCGGTGATCGCGGACGTGCCGAAGATGATGGTCTACGAGCTGGCGGAGTACATGAATCGCGAGCGCGAGATCATCCCCCAGGCGACGATCGACAAGGCCCCGTCCGCGGAGCTGAAGCCCGATCAGACCGATCAGGACACGTTGCCGCCCTACCCGGTGCTCGACGCGATCCTCCAGTTCTACGTGGAGGAGGGGATGTCCTCGGACGAGATCGTGGCGCTGGGCATGGACGGGGAGACGGTCCGCTGGGTGGTGCGCGCGGTCAATCGCAACGAGTATAAGCGCCGCCAGGCCGCCCCGGGCCTGAAGGTGACCACGAAAGCCTTCGGCGTCGGCCGCCGCATGCCCATCGCCGCACGGTATGAGGCGTAGGGCCACGTGCCGTTGTCGTTTGGAGCGACGCATGCAGACCGCTGCGCGGTCTCTTGGCCGTTTAGATGCGTCGGCCGTTCGCGCTACGGTTCGTTTCCGCCCGCCACGCTGCTCCAGTCGAACGTGCTCTGCTTCACGCGCTGATAGTTCTCGTCGAGGCGCGGCTGGAGCAGCAGGATCGCCGCGATGCGCCGGACCATCTCCGTCACGTAGCGCGCCTCCTCCGGGCGCAGGTCTCGCCCGAGCACCTTGCGCTCGCGGTAGCTCAGCCACTTCTTCACGACCTGGTAGCCGCCGATGTAGTAGCTCCACACGCCCTCCGGGACGTTGCGCCAGTAGGCGCGATCGTTC
>JALGSW010000093.1 GCA_029821635.1 Candidatus Zipacnadia bacterium | reverse complement strand
CGGCGATCGCCTCGTACAACAAAGTCGAGGTGCGCAACATGAGCCATCCTATGCGAAAGCCACGGGAGGAGGACCTGTTCTCGCCTCAGGCGGCCGATGACGTGCTCGATCGGCTGGCAAAGGCGACGGACGTCCTCGATCTGCTTCGGCAGGCCGACCAGGTCACTCCTCCCGAGATCGACCTTTGGAGCGCGCTGATCCTGGGCACGCCCGAGGGCGACAGTGCACGTCTCTACCTGCACAGCTCCGCACCCATCACACCCGCGCTCGCACTTGCGGTGAGCGAATCGATGCACGATGAACTTGCGTCCTGCTGCGGCTCGTTGCCTGAGCTTGTTGGTGTGCGGCAGGCGGGCATGTCCTGCGGCGACCTGAGCGCCGAGGTCATCACCCGCTTCTGCGACGCCTTCCACGACCAGGTGACCCAGCGGGGCTCCGAGCCCGTCGGGATCACTCGCGCGGGGGCGTCGGCGACCGATGGCCTGACGCTGCAGCGCTGGCGCGAAGCGGACCGCGCGCTGGAAGTGGCGGCGTGGCTGGTCGGGACACTCACCGACGAGAGCCACGACGATGACGGGGGAGTGCGCGACCCGATCACCGGCCAGTACTCGCGCGCATTCTTCCAGCACACGCTGCGCAACGAGCTGGCGCGCCACCAGCGCGCCGTCTCCGAGCTGAGCGTCATCCTGCTCCAGCTCCGCCGCTCGTCTGCGATGCTCGCGGACGAGCGCCCCTCACCGGCCCTGCTCGCGACCACCGGAGCGCTGATGCGCGGCGAGCTGCGCGAGGCGGACGTGATCGCGCGGCTCGACTGCCACCGGCTGGCGGCGCTGCTGCCCTGCACGAACCCGCGCAGCGGACTGATCGCGGCCAGCAGGCTCGGCGAGGCCCTGCAGGACGCCGGACAGCTCGAGGGCTGGAGCATCGACATCGGCGTGAGTGGCATGGGGATGGAGATACTCGGGGCGGACGAACTGCTCGACCAGGCCACGCACGCGATGCTCTCGGCGGGCAAGGGCTCCTCGCGCCACCCGTTCGTGTACGTCTAGCGCGAGTCGCACGCTCCAGGCGAGCAACCACCGTGGCCGCGCGCTCCGGATGCCTTTCCGGAGCGCGCGGTCGTTCACGCGTGCGCACTGCGGGCACCGTCGGCAGGAAGTGGCCCGCGCACGGCAAACACTTCCACGGGGAGACGTGTTGGAGAGACTGACGGCGCGGGAGGGAGTCCGGCGATGGGTGAAGTACGAATCGTCTCGATGGACTCGCGCGTCTTTGCGGACCGGCAGGAGGCGGGTGAGGCCCTGGCCGCGGAGCTGGCCGACCTCAAGGGGCAGGACCCGGTGATCCTCGGTATCCCGCGCGGCGCGGTGCCGATGGCCGCGGCGATCGCCGACGCGCTCGAAGGTGAGCTGGACGTAGTGATCGTGCGCAAGCTCGGCGCGCCCGGCAACCCGGAACTGGCCATCGGGGCGGTTACGGAGGAGGGGGAAGCGATCGTCAACCGGGAGCTGGCGGGCCACACACACGCGTCCGAGGAGTACATCGCGCAGGAGACGCAGCGCCAGGCGCAGCGCATCGACGAGGCCAGACGCGTGTTTCGCCGGGCTCGCCCGAAGGTGCCACTGGGGGGCCGCGTCGTGGCGATCGTGGACGACGGCTTCGCCACCGGCGCGACGATGAAGGCGGCGCTGGAGAGCACGCGGTCGGAGGGCCCGAAGCGGCTGATCGCCGCCGCGCCGGTGGGGGCGCGGGACACGGTGCGGGCGATGGCGGAGTTCGCCGACGAAGTGGTCTGCCTGCGCGCGCCCCGGATCTTCGGCGCGGTCGGCGCCTTCTACCTCGACTTCGGCCAGGTCAGCGACGAAGAGGTGCTGCAGGTCCTGCGCGAACGGGCGACGTCGTAGGACAGGCTGCCATCGGTCCTGCCGTTCTCCCCCTCTCCCGCTTGCTCACGCCGTTTGTGAGCCAGGGAGAGGGGGCCGGGGGGTGAGGCGCTGTTCACGACTCCTTCGGAGGATACTGCGCCTTCTTGTACGCGTACACCCCCGGCTCGCTGTCGGCGATGAGTGTCGCGCCGCAACACTTGGCGTAGAAGTCCTTCGGCCCCGCCCCACCGATGATCGCGTAGGCGTAGCCAATCTCGCGCATCGCCTGCAGGCACGCCAGCGTCAGCACCGCGCCGATCCCCCGCTTGCGCCACGCCTCATCCACGCCCATCGGTCCGAAGAAGCCCCGCGCGGTGCACTCGAACGCTGCGAAGCCCACGAGCCGCGTGCCGTCCTGCGCGAGGAAGACCGAGATCGGCTGGTTCGCGAAGCCCGCGGACGCCTCATCCGCCCAGCCCTCGCTGAAGTGATCCTCGATGAAGCGCCGCAGCGGGCTCAGCTCCCACGGCTGCGCGCGCCGCACGAGAATGCCCTCCTCCGCGAGTGCCTCAAGCTTGTCACCGAACTCGGGCAGGTCGTGGAGCCGCACCAGCATGTCGGACATGAGGGGACCTCCGGGTGAAAGGCACAGGCCGCCAGACGCCCAGCGTCTGCCGGGGGGCGGCCTCTCCAACTGCACGTTCGTTAGCGGAACATCCGGCCGGCGCCGATGTGATCGGTCGGACCGTGGCCCTCGCCCAGTGGCAGCCCGCGCCTGATCGCCTCGGTCACGAAGCGCTTCGCCCACCCCACCGCGCGCTCCAGCCGCCAGCCGCGCGCGAGGAATGCCGCGATCGCCGACGCGAACGTACAACCCGTTCCGTGCGTATTGGTCGTGTCGATGCGAGGCGCGCGGTAGCGATGCACCTCGCCGCTCCGCGCGTCGAAGAGCAGGTCCTCGGCGGCGCCGCCGCTCAGGTGGCCGCCCTTGATGACCGCGGCTCCCGCGCCGAGGTCGCAGAGCGCCCGAGCGGCCTCCTCCATCGTCTCCCGCGTAACCGCCACGCCCAGCAGCGCCTCGGCCTCGGAGATATTCGGTGTGACGATCCGCGCCACCGGCAGCAACTGCTCGACGACCGCCGCGCACGCGTCATCCGCCAGCAGCCGGTCACCGGACTTCGCGATCATCACCGGATCGACCACCACGTTCGGCGCGTCATGCGCCACCAGCCGCTCCGCAACCGCGCGCACGACCTCCCCGGTGCCGAGCATCCCGGTCTTCACCGCGTCGCAGCCGATGTCATCGAGCACCGCGTCGATCTGCTCCGCCACGAACTGCGGCTCGAGCATCGCCACGCCGCGCACCCCAACGGTGTTCTGCGCGGTGACGGCCGTGATCGCGCTCGCGCCGAACACGCCGAGCACGGTGAAGGTCTTCAGGTCGGCCTGGATCCCCGCGCCTCCGCCGGAGTCCGAGCCGGCGATCGTCAGCGCAACTGGTGGGCGCGCCATCGCTCTCAGCCTCCCAGCAGCTCCAGCGCCCGCTCCGGGCAGTTGCTCACCAGCGCGTCAACGCCCAGCTCGATCACGCGCCGGAGGTCCTCCGGCTCGTCCATCGTCCAGGCCATCAGCATCAGGCCCATCAGGTGGCACTCGCGCACCAGCGTCGGCGTGATGCTCCGGTGCGCGCAACTGATGAAGTTCGCCCCGCACTCCAGCGCCGTGCTGACCAGCGCCCGCTCCCCCTCAACGCCCTCGTCCTCCGGGCCGCCCGTGATCAGCCCGCAGGCCAGCGCGGGCTCGGCCGCCTTCGCGGCGCGCAGATCGCCGAGGTCGAACGAAACGATCGTCGCCCGCCGCATCGCGCCCGTCTCCTGCACAATCTCCGCGACCTGCCCGGCAATCCCCCGCTGCTTGATCTCAATGTCAACCACCAGCCGCGGCGCGATGCCCTCCAGCACCTCGCGCAGCAGCGGGACGCGTGCCCCGGCGTGCTCGGCGCCCTTCCACACGCCTGCATCCAGCGCCCGGACCTCCGCGAGCGTCATCGCCGACACCTCGCCCGACCCGTCGGTGGTGCGATCGACCGTCGAGTCGTGCAGGCAGACGATCTCGCCGTCGGCGGTGCGGCGCACGTCCAGCTCAAGGAAGTCCGCACCAAGCTCGATCGCCGCCTCGAACGCGCCCATCGTGTTCTCCGGGAAGATGCCCGAAAGCCCCCTGTGTGCGCAGACCAGCGGTGAGACTCGCACGTGATCAGCCTCCGATCTCATTCTGTCGCGAAGACCCGCGGCAGTACCTCAATCAACCTCGGCGGGACCATCCCGCGGAGCCCGTCCTCCGCGGCGACGTCCGCCGCGCGTCCGTGGTAGTACGCCCCCGCCGCGGCCGCGTGCAGCGCGCTCGAGCCGCCCGCGAGGAACGCGCCGACGATCCCCGACAGCACGTCGCCCGAGCCGCCGGACGCGAGGCCCTCGTTGCCCGTGGGGTTGATCCACGCCTCGCCGCCGGGGTCGGCGATGACCGTCCCGGCGCCCTTGAGCAGCACCACGCAGCCGGTCCGCTCCGCCAGCTCGCGCGCTGAGCGCGGGCGGTCCGCCTCGATCTCCGCGATCTGCCGGCCGGTGAGCCGCGCGAACTCTCCCGGATGCGGCGTCAGCACCGTCGGCGCGGGCCGCTCGCGCAGCTCGTCGACGCGCCCGGCGAAGGCGTTCAGTCCGTCGGCATCGATCACCATCGGCAGCTTGATGCGCCTGGCCAGCCGCCGGGCAAGCTCCGCCGTCGCCTCGTGCCGGGAGAGCCCCGGCCCGAGCGCGACCGCGTCCATGCCCTCGGCGAACTCCGCGATCGCGTCCTCGGCCTCCAGCGCCAGCGACCGCCCCGCCGTCTCGGGCATCGGCCGCGTCATCGCCTCGGTGCACTTCACCTCGAGGATGTCGTTGAGGCTCTCGGGGCAGGCGATGGTCACCAGCCCCGCGCCCGCGCGCGTGGCCGCGAGCGCCGCCATCGCCGCCGCGCCGCTCATCCCGACCGATCCGGCGATCACGAGCAACCGCCCCGCGTCGCCCTTGTGGATGTTCGGACCGCGGACAGGGAGCATCCCCTCCGCGTCCTCGCTCGTCGTCAGATTCGTGCGCAGCTCCGGAGCCTCGGTCAGCTCGCGGCTTATGCCGATCGGCGCGATGACGATCTGCCCGCAGCGCTCGCGGCCGGGCTGCTGGTACATGCCTACCTTCGCCAGCGCGAAGGTGACGGTCGTGTGTGCCCACACTGCCTCGCCGAGGATCGCGCCGGTGTCCGCGTCCACGCCCGAAGCGATGTCGATCGCCACGACCGGCGCGCCGGCGGCGTTCATGGCCTCGATCGCCTCGCGCGCCAGGCCGCGCACCTCGCCGGAGATGCCCGTGCCGAGCACTCCGTCCACGATCAGCGTCGCACGGGAGAGGCGCTCGTCGAGCGCCTCACGCCCGGTCTCCTCGCGAATCGGCACGCCCATCCTCTCGGCAAAGCGCGCGTTGATCGCGGCGTGGCCGGAGAGTTCGTCGAGCCGGGGGAGCAGGCAGACCTCGATCTCGTAGCCGGCCCAGTGCAGCCAGCGCGCGACCACGAAACCGTCGCCGCCGTTGTTGCCCTTGCCGGCGACGATGACGACCGGGCCCGGCGGCAGTTCCTCGAGCAGCTCCTCGCACACGGCGGCGACCGAGCGCCCGGCGTTCTCCATCAGGACCGCGCCGGGCATGCCCCAATCCTCGATCGTCTGCCGATCCATCTCGCGCATCTCATCCGCGTACGCCAGCTTCATCGGCCCCACCTTCACATCGACCGCTCAGAACGGGATATGCAGCGGCCTGCCCTGCACCGCCAGCGCCGCCTCGTGTACCGCCTCGCTCAGCGTCGGATGGGCGTGGATAACCTCGATGATGTCATCCACCTTCAGCCCCTCCTGGATCGCCAGCGTGAGCTCCGGCATCAGCTCCGTCGTGTATGTGCCGCAGACTGTCGCGCCCAGCACCCGCCCGGTCTCGGGGCAGCCGAGCACCTTGGCGAAGCCCTCGCGCTTGCCCGAGCACACCGCACGGGGGTTCGCGGCAAAGGGGAAGCGCCCGACCTGCACCTCGATCCCCAGCTCCTTCGCGCGGCACTCCAGCAGCCCGACGGAAGCGATCTCCGGGTGCGTGTACATCGAGGTCGGTACGGCGTTGTAGTTCACGTGCGAGTTCAGCCCGTGGATGACCTCCACAGCCGCGACGCCTTCGTGCATCGCCAGGTGCGCCAGCCCGATGCCACGGATGCAGTCGCCAATCGCGAAGACGTGATCCAGCGACGTCCGCAGTTGCGTGCCCGGGCACATGGCCTGCGGCGGGGCGTCCTGGTCGGAGGCCGGTGTGGTCACGCCCTCCTGAACGCAGATCCCCTGGCGCTCGATCATCAGCCCGATCTCCTCCGCGCCGAGGTTCTTGAGGTTCGCCCTGCGGCCGATCGCCAGCAACACGACCTCCGCCTCGCTCCGCTCCTCCTCGCCGCCGCGCTCGAAGATGACGCGCTTGTTCCCGTCGTCGGTGTCCTCGATCCGGCGGACCATCGCGTTGACCTCGATCCGCCCGCCACGCCGCTGGAAGGTGCGCATGACCACCTCGCTGGCCTCGTGGTCCTCGCGCGGCAGCGGCCGGTCGAGCAGCTCCATCACCGTGACCTTCGTGCCGAAGTGCAGGTAGGCCGCCGCCATCTCCGTGCCCGTCGCGCCCGAGCCGATGACGACCATCGATGCGGGGACCTTGGGCAGACGCAGGGCCTGATCGCTCGTCCAGACGTTCGTGCCATCGTGGCCGTCGATGATCTCCGTCACCGGCTCCGAGCCGGTCGCGACGATGATGTGCGCGGCCTCGATCGTGCGCTCGCCACTCTCCAGCGCGACCGCGATCTCATGCTCGTTGACGAAGCGCCCGTGCCCGCGCAGCACGTCCACGCCGGCCTTGTCGAGCAGCGTCTCGACGCCCGAAACGAGCTGCTTCACCGAGCGCATCACATGCTGCCGCGTGCGGTCCACGTCCAGCTCGAACTCCTTCACCATCACGCCGAAGCGCGCGGCGCTCTCGCATGTCTCCAGCGCGTGCGCGGTGTAGAGCAGCGCCTTGGAGGGGATGCAGCCACGGTTCAGGCACGTCCCGCCAAGGTCGCGCTCCTCGATCAGCGCGACGGAGCTACCAAGCTGGGCGGCGCGCAGTGCGGCCACGTAGCCGCCGGGCCCGCCGCCGATAATCGCCACATCGTAGCGGCTCTTCTCACTCATCAATCGGTTCCTCTCTTGCGGTCAACCTCGAAGCGGGGAGCGTGCGCGGGGCCGGCTACTCCGCCGCGGCTTCCTGCGCCGCCGCGCTCGGCCAGAGCAGGTGCGCGTCCCACGTCTCCTCCGTCAGCCCCGCTCCCTGCAGGATCTGCTCGTGGTAGGCGAAATCGCCGAACTCCTGTGTGCGGTGGGTGTCCGTGCCGACGGCGAGGGTCACGCCAAGCTCCAGCGCCATCCGCGCCATCCGCAGATCGACGTCGGGGAACTGTTTGTGCGAGTTGATCTCCAGCGCGAAGCCCGCGTCGCGCGCGAGGCGCACCGTCCAGTCGAGCAACGCGTCGGTCACCGGCACGCCGGCGGCCAGTGTGAGGCGGTACGGGTGTACCAGTACCTGGATCCCGTGCCCGGCCAGCGCCTCGACCTGGAAGCGGAACTCGTCGTAGACCTCGCCGGCGGGCCGCTCCTGCTTGAGCGTCGGCATCGAGTGTACCGCACCCGCGACGACGTCGAGCGTCTCGAGCACGCCGTCGGGGAAGACCTTCCGGCCATCGGGTAGCACGTCGAGCTCGGTGCCGACGAACATCCCGCCGCACTGAGCCGCGCGGATGGTCTCGACGTACTTGCGTATGCGCCGCGCGCCCGCCTCGATGTTGGCCTCGTAGAGCTCGTAGGCGTCCTCGCCCCAGAAGCCCCAGCGCTGGTCGGGCGGATAGAATACCTGGGCGCTGTGATCGGTGATCGCGAACTGCCGGTCCGTCGTCCGGGCTATCTCTGCGTATCCCTGCAGCGTGACGTCCTCTGCGCAGGATGAGAACTCCGTGTGGGTGTGGCAGTCGAAAAACACGCTCCGCATCCTCATCTCCGGTGCTGTCGTGTGGTACGCGTACATGACTTCGCGCGCACGCCCGCGCGCATCCTCATGGTACACCGAGAGGGGCCGGTTGGCAAGCCTCGCGGGGGGGGCCACGGCTGGCGTTTCCCCCCTCACTTTGCGCCCTTCACTCATCACGTCACAAAGAAAGAGGGCGCCGACTACGCCGGCGCCCTCTGTGGTTCGCTGGTTGCTCGCGGCTTAGTCGATGCCCGGGCCGTCGTCCACGTAGGACAGCGGCAGCTCGACCGTCGTGCCGCCCTCCCGCGAGGACTTGTAGATGGCCTTGATGAGCTCCACGGCCTTGCGCGCCTCGCGACCGGGGATCGCGGGCTCGCGGTCCTCAATGATCGCCTGACACAGGTCGCGGATGTGCTCGGTGTGGCCGGTCGCGCCGAGGGCCAGCGGATCGGATGCGGTGCCCTCCGCCTCCGCGGTCTGCTCCTCCGCCTCCGCCTGCGTCTCCTCGGAGCCGGGGAACTTCCACTGCGTGATCGTGTCGCCCGAGAGGCCGACGGTGCCGTTGTCACCGGAGATCGCGACCTCGCAGCCCGAGCCCGGCGTGACGCTGGTCGTGCCCTCCATTACGCCCAGCGCGCCGTTCTCGTACTCGAGGATCGCGACCGCGGTGTCCTCCACGGCGATGTTGCGGACAAGCCGCCGAGCCATCGCCGAGACGCGCTTGACCGGGCCCATCAGGTGCAGGATCAGGTCGATCCCGTGCACGCCCTGGTTCATCAGCGCGCCGCCACCGTCCAGGTCCCACGTCGCGCGCCAATCGCCGCTGGCGTAGTACTCGTGCGAGCGGAAGTACTTCTGGTAGCAGTCGCCGATGACGAGCTTGCCCAGCTTGCCCGTCCGCACGGCCTCGCGCACGCGCTTGGTCGAGTCGTAGGTCCGGCGCTGGAAGACACCCGCCATCTTCACATTGTACGCGTCCGCCGCGGCGATCATGTCGTCGATCTTCTTGAGCGTCACATCAAGCGGCTTCTCACACAGAATGTGCTTGCCCGCCTGTGCCGCCGCGATCGCGTGCTGCGAGTGCAGCCCGCTGGGGGTGCACACACACACCGCCTGGATGTCATCGCGCGCCAACATCTCATCGAGGTCGCGGTGGTAGCTGTCGCCCAGCCCGAACTCCTCGGCCCACGAGGCAGCCTTCTCCTCGACGACGTCGCAGCACGCCACAAGCTCCGCCGCATCAACGCCCTTGATCGCGTTTGCATGGGTGCGGGATATGTTCCCGCAGCCGATCACGCCGAATCGAATCGTCTCCATCGGTACTGTCCCTCCGTCCTTCATTGATGCTGCTTCCGACCGGAATCTGCGCCGGCTCGCGCCGCCGGCTGCTACGAGTCTGCGCAACACCCCTCTCCCCCTCATCTGCAACGCAGCGGGGAGCGGGGAGTGAGGTCAGTTAGCCCCGCCGGACTCGAGATTGTCCAGCGTCTCCAGCAGTATCATGAGCGCCTCAGCCGTCGCATCGGTCTGCGCCGACGGCAGGTCGCTGGGCAGGCACGGCTCGAGCCAACTGCCATCCGGCGCCTGTCGCGCCACGATCGCCGTCGCGACCGCCTCGGCGATCCGCCCGTAGTTCACGTTGCCCGTCAGCGCGTAGAGTACCGACGCGCCCCAGCCGAAGAAGCCGCTGCGCGGGGTGCTGTAGCGATCATCCCCGCCGGTCTCGCAGAAGTTCACGAACTCCTGCCCGACCTTCAGGTACGAGCGCTCTGCCGTGGCCTCCGACAGCCGCGCGAGGAAGCCCGCGACAAGCCCCGGCACGAAGTACCACTGCCCGTCGGGCCCCGGCTCGCCCTTCGTCGACGCCACCTGCAGCATGTACTCCTGGTCGAGCCCATCGGCGTGAACCCGCACCGGCGCCTCACCCCGGCGCACCATCAGATACATCCGGTCGCCCGAGGTCGGCTGGCTCTCCCAGCGGCGCACGAGGAAATCGCCCGCCGCGGTCGCCACCGCCTCATCGCCCATGTACAGGGCGGCCAGCCCCGCCACGGCCGTGCTCAGCATGTCCTGCTCGTCGTCCAGCCCCGCCTCCGGGCCCGTGCGCAGGAAGCCGCCGGTGTCCGGGTGCTGAAGGCTCGCGATGAAGTCCCACGCGCGCATGGACACGCCGAACTGCCCGAGCTTCTGCGCGCCGGCGACCAGCCATGCACTGGGGTAGAGGTAGTAGCGCTCCATCGGGCCCTGACGGCCGAATGTCGCGCCGAGGTCACCGTCTTCGTCGAGACTGTAGTCCACGATCCACGTGCACAGCCTCACGCCGCGCCCGCTCTGGCCGCTCTGCGCGAGGGCGTAGGGAACCTTGTGGAAGCCCGCCAGCCCCTCCGCGAGGGGCTGGTAGGAGCCGTCGTCATCCTGTTGTTTGATCAGCCACTTAACCGCCTTGATGGCTGCCTGCTTAGCCGCGGACCTGTCCGTCGGTATCACTCCCATAGGCACCCAAAACCGCCCTGTGGACGGCGCCGCGCGCCCCTGTTTTCATGCCTGCGGGCGTCAACTGACGACGACGCCCTCCTGGGTGACCTTCTCGCCCTGGTCCGCATACGCGACCTTCTCGCCCTGCGGCACCGTCCGCCAGATCAGGAACTGCTTGCGGATCGACGAGAGGAACAGTGAGTTCGTCTTTTTCCACGATGTGATGTCACCGGCAAGCCGAGTGAGCTGGATCTCGATCGCAAAGATCTCCTCGTCCTCCGTCGGCAGCATCGCCAGCGCGAAGTCCTGGCTCACACCCAGGTCATAGGGCGCCAGCCACATTCGCAGCTTCACCGCGACACCGTCGGCCGCGCTGTCCCCGCGGGCCTCCAGCCGCACATTCTCCGCGAGGAACTCGCCGCCGGCGTAGCCGACGTATTCGGAGAAGTACTCCTGCAGGAAGGCTGCGACACCGAACGCGTCGCGCCCTGTTACAGTGAACGGCAGCCGCACGGTGAGCAGGTCGCCCACCGGATCGGGCAGCTCCCACTTGCGGGCGATGCCCGGAGACGCGATCTCCGATGCGCGCTTCGATGGGTAGGCCGTCGAGAGCAGCACCACGACCACGACCAGCATCGTCACGCCTACCGCCGACATCGACGAGTAGTTCAACTCCACCCCCGCGTTCCAGTGGAATACGTGGATCGCTTTGGCCAGCACCTGCCCTATCAGGTAACCCACGATCGCGCCGAGGTTGGCGAACACCGCCGCCTCGGCGAGGAACAGGATGCTGATATGCGACGGCGCGAGACCCAGCGACGAGTAAATCCCGATCTCCGTTGTGCGCTCATACACGGAGCCCAGCATCGTGTTGAGCACGATCAGAGCCGCGATCAGGATCGGGATGGCCATCGTCTCCAGCCCGGTCGCGGAGGTCATCCCGACCGAGCTGAACATGTAGGTCGAGTTGCCCACGCCGGCGTAGAGGCTCAGCGCGAACCGCTTCATCATCTGCGAGACCGTGTCCGCGACGACCTCCGATTCCTCGAACCGCACCGCGATCGAGCGCAGCGTCCCGCCCATCTCAAGCGCGGTGTCGTAGGGGACGAGCGCCAGCTTCTCCGGCCCGTAATGCGTGTACTCCTGCAGCAACGAGGACGCACCCGACGAGCCGAGCTGCGACCGGCGCGACGCCTGCCGCTTCAGCTCATCGATGACTTCCGGCCGCAGACTCGAGTAGTTCACCGGTGTCATCGGCTCGCCATCGAGGTCCTCGGTGTCCCGCATCGCGTCTTCGTTCAGGATCCCGATGACCGTGAACTCGCTGCCGAACAGGACGACATTGGCAGTGCCGACCTGGCTGTCGGAGACACCCAGGACCTCCGCCACCGTCTCCGGCAGCAGGATCACGTTCTTCTCACCAGGCTCGACCCACCGCCCGGCCTTGAGCATCCGCGCGGTGTCCATCACCTCTGTCTCCTGCGGCGAAACGCCGAGAAGTCCGTTGACGGTGTAGGTCCGCTGCCGCGCATCCGAGGCGGCGATGTCCACCATCAGTTCCTTCTCCAGCGTCGAGCTCGTGTACCACGCCCGCGGCGAGACCACGGCCTTCTGGTCGAGCTCGTTGCTCATGATCGAGGCCGTTGGCGCCTCCAGCGACAGCCACGAGCGGTCGCGCAGCAGCAGGCCCTGATACGCCGGCGCGTGCGACAGGCGGATCTCGTTCGAGCGCAGGAACGACTTCACCGAGGTGAACGAGAGCACCGTGAAGGTCAGCAGGATCAGCGTGGTCGCGGTCAGCGCGGTTCGCGTCTTGCGCCGCCGCATGTTGGCGATACCGAGGCTGAAGGCCGCACCTGCGACCGACAGCCGGCCCACGTCGGCTTCATGCACACCGCCGCGGGACTGCTTCATCGACTTGAGCTCCTGGTTGAACTTCACCGTGACGATCGCGATGACGAGCACCGCCAGCGTCATGACGATGAACGCCAGGAGGATGATCGGCGGGCTCGTCGTGAGCGCGAACGCCGGATGCACCAGCGCCAGCAGGATGAACACGATCGTGAACACGACCACCGTGCCGATGATCTGCCCGATGATCGTCCGCGCGTGCACGAACAGCCGCTCGCCGAAGAACGCGAAGGGCAGCAGGATCGCCAGGTAGAACAGCACGCCCTTCACGACGTCCTCGGCGGTCGTCTGCACGTCCGGGTACGCGCGCGACTCGTAGCCCCACGCGTGCCGCGCCGCAGCCACCGCTTCGTCGTAGCGCTGGTCCTCCAACGCGTCGTTCGCCAGGTCCAGCGACGCCTTCGCAGTCTCGTGCAGCTCAACCGCGCGATTGTTCGCGATCCCGTGCTTGTCCAGCTTCTCGAGCCGGAACTGATCGATCATGTACATGTCGTGCGCGATCTGCAGCGGCGTCATCGGGATCCGCGGAGTCTCCGCCGCCGGGAAGCCGATGCCGGTCTTCTTCTGCGGTGTCGCGTTAATGCAGATCATCCGGATCCCGACCAGACCCATCGACATCGTCACCTGCATGTCCAGGTCCGGGGTCGAGTAGATCACCGCGCACGGCTCCACGTATGACGGGAACTCCGCCGCCAAAAGCTGCTGCATCTCGTTGATCGAGTAGCCGAACGAGATCGGCTCCGAGTAGTCCTGGGCGTCGTAGACGAAGACCTTTTCCAGCGTCTGGAAGTAGCGCTCATCGACCAGGTCGAACAGGTCGGTGGTGGCGCAGTTGAAGACGATGACCGGGCGCCGCAGCCCCGCTCGCCCATACACGTCCCGCGGATACTTCTTGTCGCCGTCGGTCCCCCGGTCCGGTGCGTAGATGATGTCGCCGCTGTCCGGGTCGAAGTTGTACGCCTCAAGCTGCGCGGCGCGGTTCGCCATCTCTCCGCGCACGGTGAACTCTGAGGTCTCATTCGCCATCGCCCAGACGGTCGTGTGTACGCCCATCATCACGCGGTACTGCGCCTGCACCATCACAAGCGAGCCGGGCACCGGGCTGTTCGGCACGAAGCTCTCACGTCGCCGGAACTCCAGCACCGTCCCACGACTGTCCTCGAGTTCGTCCATCTTCTTGAGGGCCTCAACGCGCTTGAGCGCCCGCTCGCTCAGCGTATGGTCACCGAGGAACCGGTGCAGCATGTTCACCAGCATCCGGTTCTGCGCGACGAGGTTGCCGATCTCCAGCCGATCGACCGTATCGAGCGGCGTGTCCACGAACTGCCGCGCGTCATTGACGGTCGTGAAGGTGAGGCCGGGCCGACCGCCGCGGATGACCATCTCATGATCGAACGCGATCTTGCCGGGGAAGAACGTGTGCCACTCCCGACCCTTGATCGGGTTGATCCCGTCCACGAAGAACGGCGCCAGCACCTCCGACTTATCCTCAGCCTGGGCCAGCCCCTGCACCATGCCGAGCTCGCCGGCGATGTCGCCCGCGTAGTCCGTGAACTGCTTGCCCAGCGGCGAATAGAAGCGCAGCAGGTGCGCCTGGGCGTAGTACCAGCCGACCTGGAAGGCGCCCAGCGTCGAGGTGTGCGTGCTCAGGTCCAGTCCGACGAACATGTGAATCTTGTCGTACGTGTCCAGCACGTCCCACAGCTTCATGTACTCCTGCTTGCGCGCGATGTCCGACTGCAGCCGGTCAACGCGCTTGTGCGCGCCCTCCTCGTCCAGCTCAAGCTGCCCGACGATGACCCGGCTCGCAAGCTCCTCGCGCCGCTCGAGCTGCGTGGGAGAAAGGCTCCCACGCACCGCGTCGAGCTCCCGCTGCCGCACCTGCATCTTTTCGATCTCGCTCAGCGTGTCCTCGAGCGCATCGTTCAGGCGCTTGAGCTCCCGCTCCAGCTCCACGTACCGATCCCGCCGGTCGCGTGTCTTGCGCGGCTCCTTGCCCCACAGGCTAACAAACTCGCGCGCGCCTGACAGCGCCTCAAAATGGCCACTGCACGCGAGGAAGATGATGCTCCGCTTCGGCCGGTACTGCTCCTGGCTGTAGATCTGCGCCAGCTCGAGCAGCGTCGCGATCGACACCGCATTCTCAGCGCCCGGCGCCACCGCCGGCACCACCGAAACCGAGTCGTAGTACGCTTCGAGAACGATCGCTTCCTTGCGCAACTCGGGGTCGCTGCCGGGGAGAATGCCGATGATGTTGCGGTTGAGCTTGTCTTCCCAATCGATGTCTACCTTCAGCGTGCCCTCGGCCCGGGCCTCGGCGGCGGCCTTGAGCGCGTCGCCGTCCGCCTCGTCGAGCCACAGGCGCGGCACGTCCACCGGGACGCGCAGCCACTTCACCTCGGCTTCGCCGCGCGAGGTGTGGTCCGCGCCGATGAACACGACCGCCGCGGCGTCCAGCAGCGGGACGTTCAGCCAGCCCTGCCCGCTGTTGAAGTCCATCACCACGATCGCGTCTTTGACGGTCATGCCGTTGAAGTCGGAGAGCTTGCCGTCCCCGACGTAGATGATCGGGCCCGTGATCCCCTCGGCCGGCACCGCGCTGGTCCGACAATGGTTCGGCCAGAGCCCGTGCACCTCGTAGCTCTTCCCGTCCACCACGAGTGACGCGCTCTTCTCCAGCGGTGTGGGCAGGTTAAACTCCTGCACGTACGTCTGCATGCCCAACTCTTCGAAGGCATCGATAACAATATCCGCCGCCTTCTCGTTGCCCGGGTAGCCCGACATCCGGGAGCCGAGGGCGGTCATCTGCTCGATGCGCGACTGCAGCCGCTCCGCGGAGATCTCGTCGGCGAGATCGCCCGCGTTAACCGCGGACCACACGGGCCCCGCTGCAACGAGGCACGCGACGATACTCGCGGCGATGACCGCAGAAAGCCCGCGGTGTGAGAGTCGCTGTCCGAAGCGAGTCATGGTGGTGCTTCCTCCTCATCCGTCGGAACACGACGCGACTCTGCCCGCCTGAGGCCCGCGAGGACTGCGCCCCGCATGGACCCGTGTGCGCCCACGGGCGACCTCAGCCGAAGTGAACCACGTAGCGACGGCCCATCTCTTCATAGATTGCACTCAGCCAGCCCCACACGAGGCCGGCGGTGAAGAAGTGTCCGATGACTATCCCAAGGAAGAACGGAATCATGCGGCGGTACATACCCATACCGCCGATCCGCAGGATCAGCGACTTGATCACCCACACGATGAAGAACGGACCCCACAGCGGCCCGCCGTAGGCGGTCACCATCGCGAAGCCCAGCGGGTGCAGGGGGAAGCGCAGGAAGACGGAGCGCAACGCGATCAGCGCCACTGTGATCAGGAAGCCCACGCCCGCGCCGATGGTCCTCGGCCGGTCCGGTTCAACGTGACCCTTCGCATAGCTCGCGAGCCCCTCATACTCCTGCGTCGCAAGCCGCGTCCGGTAGCCGCCCTGAGTCGTCCCGCCCTCCAGGATGTTTGCACCGTGGGTGTAGTACGCCTGCAAGTGTATCACATAGGCCCCCGCCAGTCCAACCACCAGCGCGACCACCAGCCACCACGACATCACCCGCTGCTTGATCTTCGCCTCGTCCGCTATCTTCGTCGCTTCAATCTGATATGCCATCATCGACTGGAAGTACCCGCGCGAGAGGAACATCAGCAGCGAGAAGATCGTGAGGTTCGACCAGCCACCGAAACGCTCGTAGACCGCCGAGCCGGTGATCGAGATCATCATCTTCTTGTGCTGGTAGAACGGGAACAGCCACACCATCGCCGCGCCCGCTTCGGCACGCGCACGCGCATACACCAGCGCAAAGAGCAGGAACAGCCCGAAGTAGATCGCCGCCGTCCAGATCGCCATCCCGGCCGACCCGGCCCACAGCAGCATGAAGGCAACGCCCCCGACGAAGCCGATCACGGCCCCCCGGTAGCTCATCGGCTCACCCGAGTCATCCACCGACGCCAGCCCCGACACGGCCTTGCGGAAGACCGTCTTCAGGTGCTCGCGAGCAATCACGATCAGGAAGATCCCCAGCGCCAGATACGAGCCGAACGACTGCTCCTGCATGAACGGGAAGCCGCCGATGTCGTGACCCATCGCCACCTGGAAGACGTTGGCCAGCCGCAACAGGATGTAGAAGACCCAGACCGAGAGCGTGATGTCCGTCGGCACCAGGAAGCCCAGACCGATGTTCTCAGGCCGCCACGCGATGCCCAGCGGCTTGATCGCATCCCACGGCCGCTCGGTGAACAGTGCCCCGAGGTCCTCCTGCCGCCCCATCGCCGGGATCGCGGGGTTCCACGCGTTGAGGATGTTCATCACGTTGTACAGCGCCGCGATTGAGAAGCCCAGCCACATCAATGGATTCTTGAAGAACGCGAGCGGGTTGTCGCGCTGCTGCCCGCCGGCCACCTCCATCACCAGTTGGACGATGGGGAAGGTCAGCCGCTCCCGCTCCACCCACTGCCGCCGGAACATCGTCATCAGCGACAGCATCGAGATGAACGCCGCCAGCAAGAGCAGCGTCCAGGCCACCAGCGGCGTGAACCACGCCCGCCACGGCACCACCGCGAACTCGCCCAGCAGCCCCTGCCCGACCTGTCCCGTGAGCGACGCATCCGACGCCTCATACATCTCCCGGATGGTCTCGTCGCCCGAGGGCCTGATCCAGGTGGGGATGTGCTCCTGAAACTGCTCGAAATTGTTCTCGGGCGTCGCGAAGTAGAACAGCGCCGTCGAGTTCGGGAAGAGCATCCGCGCAACGCCCACGGATGACATTGACACAGAGATTGTCAGGAAGACGTAGACCATCAGGGCGCCCGTGCGGCTCAGCCGTAGCCACGTAGGTAGCTTGCGCAGCAGCGGCAGGAGCAGCATCAGCACAAGCAGCGCGCCGACCGCCGGCACCACCGGCACGCTCTCGCCAAGCTGCGCCCCGTGCCCGACAAGGCCCGACTTGTAGATCCACACCAGGGAGAAGATCAGGAAGCCCAGCGAGAGCATGACCGCGCGCCACGAAAGGCCATACAGCTCCTCCGCCTGCTTCTCTCTCACTTCCGCTTCATCGCCTGTCCGATGATTGACGGCCACGTTCCCACTACCCCTGCCGCGCGTCCGTAAACTTGACTCTATTGAAGGGCTTCTGCTATTCTCCATCCGTCCACAGAGCACCTCCGCTGCTTGAGAAATTCCGCCGACGTCCCGGGACCGGTCATCATCGAGCCACTTCATCACGCATCCCACGGCGGCGGTGAAGCACAGCGCCCCTCCTTCGCGGAGCGCGAGCGAGTGTATGTCTGTCAACGGGAAGAGCGTGACTATGGCTGTCCAGATCTGCCCCGAGTGTGGAACCATCTGCCAGGAGACCGACACCCACTGCATGGAGTGCGGCTGCGATATCGCCGCCGCCGAGAGAGCCATCGCCCGCCGCGCCGTTGATGAGCGCGGTAACGGCCCGGCGGTCGGCGACAAGCACACCGTCGAGGGCGCGGCCGCGGGGATGGCCGAGGCGGGCGAGACCTCCGAGAAAGTCCGCCTCAAGCAGTTCGACCGCCACCTTGCCGAGAAGCTCGTGAAGGAGCGCTCGGCGGTGATCGTCACCGCCGCGATCGCGGTGGTCTTCGGCGCAGCGATCTTGCTCATGGGCCTGCACACGCTCGCCGGCGCACATGAGAAGGGCGCAATCGCGGCGCTCAAGCTGATGAGCTACAAGGAACTGCGCGAGCGCGGCATAGGGGCCTTCGCCGACCAGACCTTCGTCGCGGTGCTGCTGATCCTGCTCGGGCTCGCGGGGCTGATGTGCGCGGCCGGCCAGATCCAGCGCGTGGTGACGGCTCAGCGCGCGGTGACGCAGGTGAAGCGCAGC
>JALGSW010000092.1 GCA_029821635.1 Candidatus Zipacnadia bacterium | reverse complement strand
AGGAACCACCAGAGGCTGGTGCCCTTCGTGAGCGACTGCCCGACGGCGCGCTCGACGACCGCGAGCGTCTCGTCGAGGCTCTCCGTGCGGTAGGACACGTGGCCCGGGAACAGGTGGGTGCGCGTGTCCACCTCGTCGAAGAAGAGCTTCCCGTGCAGGCGGTAGCTGCCGTGGTAGGCCGAGACGAAGCTGCCCGGCTCGCTGCCCCGGCGGTGGTCGTAGGCGGTCGGCGATGCGAGGAAGTCCACGTCGGGCGAGGCGAGCACGCGGTCGAGCGCCTGGAAGCCGTCCTGGCGCGGCGTGTAGAGCGAGTAACCGTAGAAGACGCCGGTGAGCTTCTGCCGGGAGGTCTCCTCCTTGACGATCCCGCAGCTTCGCACGATGTTGCGGCTGACCATGTCGCTGAGGAAGCGCAGATAGTCCGTGACCGGCCGTCCCTGCACCGGGTCGCGGAACAGCCCGTGCTGCGCGGACTCGCGCTCGGCAGGCGTCGGCGGCTGTGCGGCCTCGAAGCTCGCATCAGGCCTGCCCCACGCCTCGCGCAGCGCCTGCACGTCGCCCGCGTAAGCCTCGGCGAGCCACTCGCGCCAACGCTCGATGGCCGCCGGGGAGAAATCGATGACGCGGTTGTCCCCGTACCAGTACCACTCGCTCGCGCGCCCGCCCGCGGGCTGGTAGCCGATGATGTGCCCGGCGTAGTCGCTCGCCTCGCAGTGGCGGATGAAGTCGCGCAGCATCCGCTCGTACGCCGCCTCCCAGGCCTTCGAGGCGAGCGAGGCCTGCTGCCCGCGTGAGCCGTCGGCGTTGAGCGTCACGTCATCGGGGTGCGCGTCGAGCCACCACTTCGGCGGGTTGAGCTTCACGCGCGGGAAGAAGCGCGCGTTGGGGTTCGCGGCGATGACCGCCTGCACGCGCCGGTCGATGCGCGCGAAGTCATACTCGTCCTCGCCCAGCCACCAACTGTGGCAGCTCTCGCCCGGCGTCGTCCAGCTCCAGCAGATGTCGCTGACTATGTCCACGCCCGCGGCGGCGAAGTCGCGGCAGGAGAGCGTGATCTGCGCGTCGGTCGCGTAGGGCTCGGGCATGAGCGCCATCGGGTAAAAGGGCTCACCGTCGATCCACGGCACGAGCGCGCCGTTGTGCGGGCGGACGGAGGCGGTGGTCTGCGCGCCCACGCGGCTCTCCGGCGGCTGCCACGAGGCCACGAGCGGGAGCGTGGTCGCGAACTCCGGATCGTAGCCGATCGGCATCGGGCGCGTGATGCTCAGCGCCTCGTCCGGGTGCGTGACGCGCTCGTCGGTGAAGAGCGCGGCCATCTCCTCGGCGCTCAGCGCCCGGTCGAGCACGCGCACGGCGTCGATCAGGCCGTCGAAGAGGTACGCGCGCGGGCCGCTGTCTGCCTGTGCCTCGCCGATCAGCAGCCGATGCTCGTTGTGCACGAGCGCGGGGACGTCCTCGCTGCCGCTGAGGATCGGCTTCCCGTCGAGGTAGAGCGTCATGGCGCCGCGGTCGAAGGTCGCCGCGACGTGGTTCCAGCGCTTCGCGCGCACCGCCGGCACGTCCGCAAGCAGCACCGTGGCCGCGCCCGGCACGCGGAAGTTATCGGCGTTGCGCATGATCCCGTGCCAGGCGCCCTCGGCGTCCTTGAACTTGAACTCGGGCCGGCCATCGAAGAGCGACAGGTAGAAGTGGATCTGCTGCACGTCCAGGCCCCGGCGCAGGCCCTTGTAGAGGATCGACTGGTAAGAGCGCGGCGGGCTGGGCGGGGCGATCCACGCGGCCAGCGTGAGCTGCTCCGTCGCACTGTCCGCGTCGAGGCCGCTCACCGAGACCGTCTCGAACTGGCTGGAGAGCAGCGCGCCGTCCTGCACGCGTGGGGCGCCGCTGACCTCGCAGCGCAGCCCGGAAGCCGCGCAGACGAAGCCGCCATCCACCACCTCGTCGAAGTCGAGCCACAGGAGCGCGTCGCCGGGACCGATGGCCCATGCGCATGACGTGAGTGCGAATAGCAGTGTTCCTGTGATCGCGGTAGCACGCGCCATCGCCAGGCACCTCCGGAGCGCCTCAGCTCATGTCCACCTTGTCGTCGGGCAGGAAGGGTGTCTTGATGAAGATCAGCCGCGTGTCGGCGTTGGTGTCGTTGACGATGTCGTGGCACTCACCGGGCTCGACGCGGAACACATCGCCCGGCGTCACACGCATCTCCTCGCCCTCGACGACCATGAGGGGACTTCCCGCGAGGAAGTAGAAGGTCTCCTCGACCTGCTCGTGCAGGTGCGGGCCAAGCTCCTGACCGGGCCGGAAGACGATGAGCCCCCAGTCCAGGTGTGGCCCGCGCATGAGGTACTTCGGCCCGTGATCGCCGTGCCGGAACGCGCAGTCGGCCTCGTTGACGCGCTGCATCGTGCTCACTCCCGGCCCGCGTGGTGTCTAGCCTATCAGCCGCCCGAGCAACTCGCGAAGGTCGGCCTCATCGACCGGCCGCGGATTGTGCTTCGTGGAACCGGAGGCGAGCGTGGGCGGGATGATGCGGTCGAAGTCCTCGCGCTTGAGGCCCGCTTCAGCGAAGTCGATCTCCGCGTCGAGGTCGTCCGCGAGGTCATCGATCCAGTTCACCAGGTCATCCTCGTCCCGGCCCAGATCCATTCCGCGCGCGAGGTACGCGTACTTGGCCTCAGCGTGCGAGAGGTTGAAGTCGATCACCCACGGCAGCAGGGCTCCGCAGACGCGCCCGTGCGGCAGGTGGTAGAGCGAGCCGAGCGGGTGCGCCAGCCCGTGTACGAGGCCCAGCCGCGCGCTCGCCAGCGCGAGGCCCGCCAGCAGGCTGCCGAGGGCCATGTCCTCGCGCGCCTGCAGGTTCGAGCCATCCTGCACCGCGTGGCGCAGGCTCCCGGCGATCCGCCGCCCGGCCTCCTCGGCCATCGGCGCGCTGACCGGGTTCGCGCCCGTGGAGACGGACGCCTCGATCGCCTGCGTGAGCGCGTCGAGCCCGGACCACGTCGTCTGATCCGCCGGGCAGCTCAGCGTCAGCTCGGGATCGACCAGCGCAATCTCCGGCAGCAGCGCATGCCCGCGGATCGAGGCCTTCTCGCCGGTCTGCGTGTCTGTGAGCACGGAGTTGGGCGTCACCTCGGCGCCGGTGCCTGAGGTGGTCGGCAGCGCGATGCACGGCAGTCCGACGCCACCCGCCACGCTGGCGAGCGTCACCGGATCGGGATCGTTCGCGAGGCCGGCGATGGCCTTGCCCACGTCGAGCGCGCTGCCGCCGCCGGCGGCCACGACGAGGTCACAGCCGCTCTCACGCAGCGCCACGCGCCCGCGCTCGACCGTCGCGAGGGACGGCTCGGCCTCCACTTCCGCGAAGACGCTTACCCCGACGCCCGCGGCCTCCAGCGACCCGCGCAGCTCATCGAGCGCGCCGGACGCCTGCAGTGCGGTGCGCCCGCAGGCGATCAGCGCGTGCTTGCCCATCGGCGCGGCGTGCTTGCCGAGCTGGGTGCGCACGCCCGGACCGAAGAATATCTCCCTGGCACTTCGAAGCGCGATCTCACTCATGGTCGGCATCCTCCTCGGAAATCCCCCGGGGAGTTTCCTCGCGCGCTGTACATTACCTTGGGCGTGGGACGGCCGACGGGCAGGATGCCCGCGCCACAGACGGCGAACGACGAACGGCGGCAGGCAGGGATGCCTGCCCCACGAACGGCAGGGATGACCCGCAACTCAGTCGAACTGCCCCGCCCGCACCATCGCGCCGATCAGGTTCACGATCAGCCGACCCGCGCTGTGCGCGCCGAGCCCGTGCAGGTCATGCTCGGGCACCATCTCCACGAAGTCCACGCCGACCACCCGCCCACGCTCGGCCAGCCCGCGCAGCAGATCGTCGCCCTCGTGGAAGGTCAGCCCGCCCGGCTCCGGGTGGCTCACGCACGGGAAGACCGCCGCATCGAAGCCGTCGAGGTCGATCGTCACGAAGTAGTCGCGGCCCGCCGGGATCTGCTCGAGCAGCCAGCCGACGCCGCGCTCGTGCACCTCGCGCTCGGTGATAAGCACGTTCCCGGCCGCGAGCGCGTCGTCGCGGTCGCCGGTGAGCGCGCTGCCCTGCCCGTGGAGCGCGACCTGGTAGCTGCGCTCGACCCACGGCATCTCGGCGATGCGCCGCATCGGGCTGGAGTAGCCCTCGCGCTGCCCGCGCACCTCGTCCTTGAAGTCGAGGTGCTCGTCGATCTGCACGACGGTGATCGGCCCGAACTGCTCGTACGCGCGCACCACCGGGATCGGGATCGCATCATCGCCGCCGAGCACGATCGGCACCGCGCCCGCGCTCAGGATCGCGCGCACCGCTTCGGTCGCGCGTGCGACGGTGCCGGGGTAGTCCAGCGGATCGCAACGCACGTCGCCGCAGTCCACCACGCGCACGTCGCGGCCGTCGAGCAGCTCGCCGCCGAGGTCGAAGCTCCAGCGCCCGCCCAGCGCGCTGCCGAAGCGCATCGACTTCTCCCGGATGTACGCGGGCGCGACGGCGCTGCGCGCCTGCCCGATCGTGTAGGGCATCCCGACCGGCACACCGAGGATCGCCACGTGCGCGTCCAGCGTGGCGAGGTCGGTGTGCACGGGCGCGTTGATGAAGCCGCGCTCGGGCGCGGTGGTCAGCTCGTGCATCGCGCGCAGGTTCACCTGCACTCCTCTGGGAAGAGCACGTCGTGGTCGCGTACGAGGGCGTCCTCGATCCGCGTCGCGCACTCCTCGGTCAGATCGTAGCCGAGCAGGTTCACGTGCGTGCTGAACACGCCCATGCGCACGAGCAGGTGCTTGAGCCCCGCGAGCCACGTGGAGATCGTCTTGCCACCGTAGACGTCCCACATCAGCTCGTTCATGCGCGCCTGCATCTCTTGCGCGCGCTCCATCTCCCCCGCTGCGATCGCGTCCATGATCTCCCGCGCGAGCGCGCCGTTGAAGATCGCCCCACCCAGCACCAGGCCATCGTAGCCCGAGCCGAGGTATTTCGGCAGGTCGAACTCATCACCGGACATGATGCGCAGATCGGGGCGCTCCTTACGCACCGCGATTGCCTTCGCCTGCCGCTCGGGGCTCGCCGAACTGTCCTTGAGCGCGACCACGTTCGGGTGGCGCAGCGCCTCGGCGATGACCTCAGGCGGGACGAGCGTCCTGTCCCGCTCGCCGAGGTCGTAGATGCCCATCGGCAGCGGGCTGCCCTCGATCGCGTCAAGGTAGAGGCCCTGGAGCTTGCTCGTCGCGAGCGGGCCCATGAGCTTGAACGGGGCCGCCATGATCGCCACGTCCGCGCCCTCATCGGCCGCGATGCGCGCGTTCTCGATGATTCGTGGCGCGGAGTTGTCGGTGACCTGCGCGCCGATGGTCATGCGGCCATCGTTGCGGCGGCAGACCTCGCGCATGAAGGTGCGCTGGTGCTCGCGGGGCAGCCACGGGCCCTCGCCGCAGGAGCCGAGGATGAACAGGCCATCGACGCCCAGCCGCAGGTGATGCTCGACGAGGCGGGCGGTCGAGTCGAGGTCGATCTGCAGGTCTTCCGTCAGCGGGGTGGGCGTCGCCGACCACAGCGGGCGGTCGGCAATCGGCGTGTGCGCGCTCATCAGGCGCCTCCATGCACGTCATGCTCGGTGCGTCATGGAGGTATGCCGCGCGGGGGCGATTCACCTTCTTTGCGCGCGATGGGCGGCGCGCTACCGGGCGCCCACTTCGCGTGCCACCCGCTGCACTGCCGCGGCGATGCGCTCCTCTACGTCGCCGGCCCAGAGCCAGGCCGGACGGCCGTACTCGTCGAGGTGCGGCCCGCCCTCGTAGCCGCCCTCCTCCCACACCCGGCGCGACGGGATGTACGCCGCCATGTCGTTGGCGTAGCCGCAGACCCAGGTGCCCGGCCCGAACTCGCGCTTGAAGCGCAGCGCGTAGTCCACCACCGCCTCCCCGCCGAGCGAGATCAGCAGCAGCTCGTCGCCCAGACGCCAGGCCTGGACGGGGTACTCGTAGCCGGTCGCGAACACCTCTCCCTCGTCCAGCAGCGCCAACATGCGCCGTGCCCAGCGCACGTGCAGGTCGCGGCCATCGCCGGTCGCCACGGGCAGCAGCGTCTCGCGCGTGACGATCTCCTCGTAGGGCAACTCGATCCACTCGAAGGCGGTCGCCAGGCTCCCTGCCACCGGCTGCATCTCCCCCGCCAGGGCCTCCTCGACCGCGTCCGCGAGCATCCGTCCGTACTGCTCGGCCAGCGTCAGCTCGCGCCGCGGGATGGGGTTCTGGTCGGCGCCACAGGCGTTGAAGAACATGGCGGTCGTGCCGGGGTGCGCGGCCTCAATGTCGACCTGCGCGAAGCCGGGGTAGTCGCCGCACCAGAAGGTGAACGCGAGCGTCGTCGGGTGGCAGGCGTAGCCGAAGAGCACCGCGCGCAGGTCGCCGCCCTCGCCACGCACCGCCAGCACCGGCACGTCGTGGTCCATCACACCGCGCAGGGGGATGCCCGCCGCACGCATCCGTGGTACCTCTTCCTCAGTGTTCTCGCGGCGATTCACGGCGAAGGTGCACCGGCCGCCGCCCATGGAGAGCGTGGCCGGCTGCAAGTCGGCCAGTGCCTCCCCGACCGTCTCAACCACCCGCGCGATCATCCACTCGGTGTACTCGGCCACCTCGCGGCGCTGAGCGTCGTCAGCGGGGTAGTAGTCCACCAGGTCGTCGGTCAGGCACGGGCCGCAGTGGTTGTGCGAGAAGGTGAGCATGAACTCGTCGGGCGCAAGGCCGAAGCGCTCGTGCACCGCTCCGAAGATGGCGTCGTAGACCGTGCGCGACATGCCCATGTGATCGGTGGTGACCAGCACCGCGCGCTTGCCATCGGGCGTTTGCAGCGCCAGCACTTTCGCCCACAGGTCGTGGATCGTGCCCTCGGCAGCGCGCTTGCTGCCGTAGCCCGCCAGCCACACGTCGTTCCGAGGCGTAATCACGCAACGCGCCACGCCCGCCTGCCAACTCATCTCATCACACCGCTTCCATGGTTGAGGGTGATCGTTGCCCGACGCGCGGCTTGCGACGCAGATATGCCGCGCGGGGGCGCTTCACCTTCTTTGCACGCGATGAGGAATTGCCCCCGCGCGCGGCGAATTGCTCCCGTGCACGTAGCTCTCAGCGCCGAGGAGGACTCGCGATGGGCAGGCTCGAGCTTGTGTCGGTCAGCCGCATCTGGGACGAGGCGCCGCACAACGCGTTCACCGATCTCATTCGCTGGGAGGGCCGCTGGTGGTGCACCTTCCGCGAGGGCCACGATCACATCTCGGGCGACGGCGCCCTGCGCGTAATCGTCTCCGACGACGGCGAAACGTGGGAGTCCGCCGGGCTCGTCACCGTCGATGGCCTCGACCTGCGCGACCCCAAGCTCAGCGTCACCGCCGATGGCGTGCTGATGCTCCTCGCGGGCGAGCGGCACATGCCCGACGGCGAGAACTGGGCGAACTCGTCGATGACTTTCTTCTCGCAGGACGGGCGTACCTGGAACGGGCCCTACAGCGTCGCCGACCAGGGCGTCTGGCTCTGGCGCGCCACGTGGCAGGACGGCCTCGCGTGGGGCTTCGGCTACGGCTGCCAGCCACGGGGCTTCCTGCGCCTGTACCAGAGCCGCTGCGGGCGGCGCTTCGACGCCGTCGGCGAGGACATGGGGATCGGCGACTACCCGGACGAGACCGCGCTGCTGTTCCGCCCGTCGGGGACCGCCCTGTGCCTGCTGCGCATGGACGGAGAGGACTACATCGCGCGCATCGGCGAGGCCGAGCCGCCGTGGGTGAACTGGCGCTGGCGCAGCCTCGGCGTGCGGATCGGCGGGCCGGAGATGATCGAACTGCCCGACGGCCGGCTGCTCGCCTGCGCGCGCCTCTACGACGAGCGCGTGCGCACCTCGCTGCTGTGGCTCGACGCGGGAGAGGCCACGCTCACTGAGGCCCTGGAACTCCCGTCCGGCGGCGACACCAGCTACGCAGGGATGGTCTGGCACGATGACCTGCTCTGGGTCGCCTACTACTCCTCGCACGAGGAGAAGACGTGCATCTACCTCGCGAAGGTGCGGGTGGAGTAGGCCCGGGGATGGGGCATGGGGCATGGGGAACGACGACGGCGAGCCGCGCTTCCGAGCGGAATGGCTGGGTAGGCATGACTGCTCATCAGGAGGGACCGTCCATGCGACGAACACTGATTGCACTGGTTCTGCTCACGCTCGCAGGCGCGGCGTTTGCTCAGCAGCCTGAGCCGCCGCTGATCTTCCACGCGCCCTTCGACGGTTCGCTGGAGGCAACCGCCGCGGGCAGCGGCACACCCGCGCTGGTCGAAGGCCCCGTCGAGTACCGCCCGGGGAGGATCGGCCAGGCGCTTCTGGTCGGCGACGGCGCCGCAACGCTGCACTACGAGACCGCCGGGAACCTCGGCAGCAGCGCCGGGACCATCTCGATGTGGGTCTCCCCGCTGGACTGGACCGGCGCGACGGACACCTTCCACGTCTTCCTCGAAGCGAAGTCCGATCGCGGCTGGCTGGTCCTCTACCGCTACTACCAGGGCGGTATCCTCACGCTGATGGGCCGGTCGGACCTCTACCGCACCGCGTCCGGCCCGGGCTTCCGCTGGACGCCCGGCGAGTGGCATCACATCGCCGGTACGTGGCGCCCCTCGGGCCTCACGATGTACATCGATGGCGAGCGCAAGAGCCACTCGCCCGACCCGCCCCCGGTCGAGGACTGGCCGGAGACGTTCCTCGTCGGCGATGCCCCCTGGCACGTCGAGCGTGACGAGCAGTCGCTCATCGACGACGTGAAGATCTTCTCGGTGCCACTGAGCGACGAGCAGATCGCGGCGCTCGCTGCCGATGAGCCGTTTGAGTACGAGCCACAGATCGCGGCGAAGCTGACCGTCGATCCCGACACGGACACGATGATCACCACCGTGGACGCGATGGGGCTGCTTGGCGACCCGCAGGGGCGCGTCGCGACGCTCAAGCTGGCCGACGAGGCCGGGAACGCCGTCGCCTCAGGCGAGACGCGCGAGTTCGACGGCGGCATGGCGCGCATCACCGCCCCCGTTGGCGCGCTCGCGGAGGGACTGTACGAAGCGCGCGTCGCGGTCGTCGGCCCTGATGGCGCTGAGCTTGCGTCCGCCACCGAGCCCTTCCGCAAGCCCGGGCCGCCGGTCTGGAGCGGGAACGACCTCGGCGTGTCAGACGAAGTCCTCAAGCCGTGGACGCCGCTGACGGTGGACGGCACGCGCGTCGGCTGCTGGGGCCGCGACTACCGCTTCGGCGGGCTGCTTGCTGAGGCGACCACGCAGGGCCTGCCGCTGCTGGCTGAGCCGATGCGGCTGGAGGCCGTCATCGATGGCACAACGGTGGTGCTCGACGGAGGAAGTCGCCTCGACGCGTCCTCGGACACGAAGGCGCAGCTCTCCGGCGAGGTGAGCGGCGGAGGCCTGAGCGCCTCCGTTCGGCACGAGGCGGAGTTCGACGGCTTCACCTGGACCGACCTCACCGTCACGCCCGACGGCGAGCGCACGGTCGATGAGCTGCGCCTGACGTGGGCGATGCCCGCGGCGCAGGCCGAGCTGCTGCACTGCGATCAGATGCGCTGGACGCAGAACGTGATGGGCGCGCTGCCCGAGGACGGCTGGTCGTCGAAGTGGACGCACATGTTCTGGCTCGGCAACGAGGTCGGCGGGCTCTGCTGGTACACGGAGTCCAATCAGTACTGGGTCGCCTCCGACGAGCGTCCGGCGATCGAAGTGACACGCGACGGCGACCTTGCGCGCGTGACCGTCCGGCTGATCGCTCAGCCGACGGCTGTCGGCAAGCCGATCAGCTACGGCTTCGGTGTGATGGCCACGCCGGCGCGGCCCTTCCCCGACAACGCCCGTGCGCTGCGCATGACGCCGGCTCCGCGCGCGACCTTCGAGATCCTCTGGCCGAACACGTGGTTCAAGTACTACGGCTACACCGAGCCGATCGAGCCGAAGAAACTCGAGGAGCACGTCGCCGCAGCACATGAGAACGGCGTCAAGATCGTGCCTTACATCAACCTCAACTACACCTCGGCGGGCATCCCCGAATGGCAGTACTTCGGCTCGCGCTGGGGCAACGGCCGCGCGGTGACGCCGAGCGACGTCGCGCTGATGGGCCACGCCTCGATGGGCACCTCGCCCGCGGTGCGCGACTGGCAGGACTTCATCCTCTACCGCATCAACGAGATGATCGACATCTACGACGTCGATGGCATCTACATCGACTGCTGGAGCCCCTACAACTCCACTGTGGGCACCGCCGGCTGGACCGACGAGGCGGGCAACATGCACCCCACGCGCCCGATTCGCGCGTACCGCGAGATCCTGCGGCGCGTCTACGCGCTCTTCGAGCAGCGGCAGGCGGACCCGCTGATGATGGTGCACATGTCCTCGCAGGTGAACATCCCGATGCTCTCGTTCACGCACACGATCCTCGACGGCGAGCAGTTCCGTTCGGGCGAACTGGGGGCGGACTACCTCGACCGCCTGTCACCCGCGGCCTTCCGCGCGGAGTTCCTCGGCCGCAACTGGGGGCCGATCGAGTTCTTCCTGCCCGAGTTGCGCGAGCCTGACCTGGAGGTAGGCACCGCCAACCTCGCGCCCTATCTGTTCCTGCACGACGTGCAGCCGTGGCCGATCTGGTCAGAGCTGGAACAGTGGACGCAGATCTACAACGCGCTCGACCAGGCCGGCTGGGTCGAGTCGCAGTTCCACCCCTACTGGGACGCGCCGCCCGCAGCCGTGCCCGATGGAGTGCTCGTCTCGGCCTACCAGGCAGACACAGAGGCGGTCCTCGCGGTCATGAACACGGGCGACGCGGTCGACGCTGAGATCACCGTCGACCTGCGGGCGCTCGGCCTCGCGCGCATCGTCGGCGCGATGGACGTCGGCCGCGATGAGGCGCTCGCAGTCGAGGGCGCGACGATCACCGTCCCGCTGGAGCGCCGCCAGGGCCGCATCATCGTGATCTCCGAGGAGGCCGCGGGATGAACGAAGCGCGCCCCACCGACCTGCGCTGCGAATGGCGCACTGAGCCGCTCGGCATCGACGCGCCGCGACCGCGCCTGAGCTGGCTGCGACCGGGCGAGCAGGTGGGCTATCATGTGCAGGTCGCCGGCAGTCGCGAGGGGCTGCTGAGCGACTCGCCGGATCGCTGGGACAGCGGACGCGTCGAGTCCGAGGCATCAGTGGGCGTGCAGTACGCCGGGGAGCCGCTGACCTCGCGCGAGCGCTGCTGGTGGCGCGTGCGGGCCTTCGGCCCCGAGGGCGCGACCTCGGAGTGGTCGGAGCCTGCGTGGTGGGAGATGGGCCTGCGCGAGCCGGGCGACTGGCAGGCGGAGTGGGTGCGCGCGCCGGAGATGGACGCGCTGCCGCTGCTGCGCCGCGACTTCGAGCTATTCTCGGACATCGCCCGTGCGCGCGTCTACGTCTGCGGCCTCGGCTATCACGAGCTGCTCATCAACGGGACGCGCATCGGCGACCACGTCCTCGACCCGGCGCAGACCGACTACGAGGAGCGGGCGCTCTACGTCACGCACGACGTGACGGAGGCCGTGCAACCCGGCGCCAACGCCGTGGGCGTGCTGCTCGGCGACGGCTGGTACAATCAGGGCGAGGTGTGGAACCATCCTGTCCCCCACGCGCCTCCCTACGGGCCTCCCTGTCTGCTGCTGCAGCTTGAGGTCGAGGACGCGGACGGCAATCGCGCGGTCATCGTCAGCGACGGCTCGTGGCGCTCTCACGCCGGACCTGTGCTGCGCAGCAACATCTACCTCGGTGAGTGCTACGACGCGCGCCGCGAGCTGCCCGGATGGAGCGAGCCCGGCGCGGATGACAGCGACTGGCTGCCCGTCGAGGCGGCTGAACCGCCCGGCGGGCGCCTCGAAGCCCAGCACCTCCCGCCTATCCGCCGCACGCAGGAGCTTGCGCCGGTCGAGATCCGGCAGATGCACTCCGACAGTTGGGTGGTGGATTTCGGGCAAAACTTCGCGGGCTGGGTGCGGCTGCGCGTCGAGGACGCGCCGCCCGGCACGGAAGTGCGCCTGCGCTTTGCGGAGACCACCTTCGGCTACGACGGGATGATCGACACGTCGAGCATGGGCGGCTTCGCGCTGCACGGCGACCCGGCGGACAGCTACGTCTGCCGCGGCGGCGGCGCCGAGACGTGGGAGCCGCGCTTCAGCTACCGCGGCTTCCGCTACGCCGAGGTGACGGGCTACCCCGGCGATCTCGCGGAGCATCCTGAGGCCGTGACGGGCATCGTGGTGCACACCGGTGCGCCGCCCGTGGGGACGCTCGCGACCTCCGACGAGCGCACCCGGCGCGTCCATGAGATCGCGCTGTGGACGCTGCGCGGCAACCTGCACGGCCTGCCGACCGACTGCCCGTCGCGGGAGAAGTGCGGCTGGCTCGGCGATGCGCACGCGATCGCGGAGATGGGCAGCTTCAACCTCGACCTCGCGACCTTCTGGCCAAAGTACACCGAGGACATCGAGACCTCGCGCAAGGGCGAGCTGCCACCCTACATCGCTCCCGGCCGCCGCAATACGAAGCCCAACGGTGCGCCCGACTGGGGCGTCGCGATCGTGCTGATCCCGTGGGCGCAGTATCGCTTCCACGCAGACCTCGGCTGCCTGCGCAGGCACTGGCCCGCGATGCGGCAGTTCGTGGATGAGGTCGCCGCTGCGGCCGAGGACGGCATCGTGAGCGAGGGCCTCGGCGACTGGTGCCCGCCGGGCGAGGTGCGGCCGACGGAGACCGCCCCCGCGTTCACCTCGACCGCGCTGCTGTGTCGGGCGCTGGAGATCGCCGCCGCAACCGCGCCCCTCGTCGGCGCAGACGACGCCCCCGAGCGCTTCACCCAGATGCGCGATGCGTCCTGCGCGGCGCTGATCCGGGACTACTGGCAGGGCCGAGGCGCAGGCTTCGGATCGCAGACCGCCAACGCGATGGCGCTGGCGTTCGGGCTCGTGCCGGACCACCGCGAAGGCATTGCCGCCGACGCGCTGGCGGCGGACGTGGCCGCGCGCGACTACCATCATTCGACGGGCATCTTCGGCAGCCCACATCTCTACTGGGCACTGTGCGAGTGGGGGCACGCGGAGGCGGCCTGGCGCATCCTGCACAGCGACGATTACCCCGGCATCGGCCACCTGATGAGCCTCGGCGCGACCACGTTCTGGGAGTGCTGGGGCGAGGCGGAGATCGAGCAGGAGGAGATGCCCCGCTCGCTCAACCACCCGATGCAGGCGGCGTTTGACGCGTGGCACTTCAGCGGCCTCGCGGGCATCAACCCCGATCCGGCGCAGCCCGGCTTCCGCCACACGATCCTGCGCCCGCAGGGCTGGGGCGTCTGGCCGGACATCGAGGCGCAGTACCGCTCGGTCCACGGGCTGATCCGCAGCGCGTGGCAGGGCGATGGCGAGCGCATACGCTGGGAGATCACGATCCCGCCGGGCTGCGAGGCCTCGGTGGCGCCGCCGGCCACGCTGACGCGCGGCTGGACGCTTGTCGGCCCGGAGGCGGAGCTCGGCGCGCCGCCCTCCCCCACGCGCGGTCAGCAGTTGCGCATCGGCGATGGCGAGCACGAGTTGATCTACAAGCGGGGGAACTGAGGACAATCAGCGTGCTGCGCGCGCCCTGATGAGCGTTCGCACGTCTCCGGCGAGTTTCGCGAGGCCGATCGCCACCACGTAGAACTCCAAGCGGCCGAGGAACATCCCGACGGTCCCCGCCCAGAGGATCAGCGGCGAGGCGTGCGGGCCGGTCGCGCCCATGGACAGCCCGACCGTGCCGACGATCGAGGCCGATTCGAAGAGCGCGACGCCGAGGCCGTAGCCCGACGCGGCGACAATCAGCGCAACCACGAGCACTGCCGTGAGGTAAAGGAAGACGTAGTCGCCGAGGCTGCGCAGGCGGCGATCATCCACGAAGTCTTTGCGGTCGCCGCGCCAGATGTAGCGCTCCAGCACGACATTCGCGGGCAGCAACGCCCGCCGCACCTCCCACCCGATCGACTTGAGCAGCACGTAGACGCGGTACTGCTTCAGCCCGCCGGAGGTCGAGCCGACACCTCCGCCTACGATCATCAGCGCCACCACCACCAGCACCCCGAAGCCGCCCCAGGAGCTGTATGCGGTGGTTGAGAAGCCGGTGCCGGTAAGCGCCGAGACGGCCTCGAAGACCGCGACCCGGACAGCTTTGCCCCCGCTCCCGTAGAGTGGAGCCGCGACGAACGCGAAGAGCAGCAGCGCCGCGAGTGGGATCAGCACCGCCACCAGCTTCAGCTCGCCCGAACGCGTAGCATGGTGGAAGCGGCGGCGCAGCAGCCCCCACGCGGTCAGGAAGTTCATGCTGCCGAGGAGCATCAGGACGATCGTCACGGCCTCGATCCGCATCTCATCCCACGCGCCGATGCTTTCGGGGCGGGTGGAGAAGCCGCCGGTGGAGACCGCCGTGAAGGAGTGGTTTACCGCATCGAACAGCGGCATCCCCGCGATCCAGTAGGCCAACAGGCCGATGAACACGTAGCCCGAGTAGATCGCCAGCACGAGCTTGAGTGACGCCCGCACGTGGGGCACAAGTTGCTCGCTGCGCCCCTCGGCCACAGAGAGGCCGGTGCCGGGCGGCCCGGCGATCGACGCGAGCATGATGACCGCGATACCCGCCCCGCCCGCAAGCTGCATCAGACTGCGCCACAACAGCGTCATATGACTCGCGCGCGTCACGTCCACCACCGACAGGCCGGTCGTCGTCCAGCCGCTGACTGCTTCGAAGACCGCCTGCGAGAAGCTCAGCCCCTCGACCAGCATGAGGGGCGCGGCCGACACGCCGCAGACCACCAGCCAGCTCACGACCACGATGACGCTCCCCTGCCCCGTGGTCAGCGCAACGGCCTCCCGCGGCTGGAAGCGCCGCCACAGCGCGAGCCCCACCAGCCCCAGGCCCGCAGCCGGCCCGAGGAAGCCGAGGGCCAGCCGCGCCTCCGATGGCCACGCGACGATGCACGCCAGCGGCACGAGCATCAGGCCCGCGCCGATCGTGAGGATGATACCCGTATACGAGAGGGTCGCGCGATAGCGCTGCCGCAGGTGTGAGCGGACGCGCCGCGGGGCGTCAGACATGGCTCGCCCCCACCAGGCGGCGGAGCACGTCCTCGTGCGTGTCGGGCAACGTGACAACGATGATGCGATCGCGCTCGTGCAGCACCGTGCCACCGCGGGGGATGATCGGCCGGCCGCGGCGCAGCACCGCCGCAACCAGCGCGTCCTGCGGAAGGCCGATCTCGCTCAGCGGCAGCCCGACCACCGGTGACTCATCGTCCAGTGTCAGCTCGGTCACGTTCACATTGCCCTCGCCGAACGAAATGAGCTGATCGATGTCCTCGAAGGCCATCTGTTGCTCAAGCATCCGCGACAGCATCTGCGTGGGCGACACGGCGGATATCCCCAGCGCCTTGAAGGTCTCCTGATGGTCCGGATCGTTCACCAGCGCCAGCGTGCGAGGCACTTCGAAGCGCACCGAGGCCACCTGGCAGATCACGAGGTTGTCCTCATCGTTGGGCGTGACGGCCAGCACCGCGTCGGCCTCGTACGCCCCGGCTTCCTCCAGAACCGTCGGATCGCTGCCGTCGCCGAGGACGACCGTCGCGTCGAGCTTCCGCGCCAGACGCGTGCACTCGGCGCGGTCACGGTTGACGATCGTCACGCGCCGCCCGCGGCCGGTCAGCGAGCGGCTGAGGTAGTACACGAGCTTGCCTCCACCGACCACGAGGACGTTCATCGCTCGTGCACCCTCCCATTGGCGCCGGCGCGTATCAAGCCCTCGACGATCTCATCGCCGACGATCCTCGCCGGACAGACGGTGCCGAGGCCCAGCTCGTAGAAGATCGCCTCGCGCGCGGGCTCGGTAACGCGGGCAATCACTCGCTTGACGCCGAAAAGCTCCCGCGCCACCTGCCCGACCATCAGGTTGATGTTGTCATTCTCGGTGGCGACGACCACCACGTCGGCCTGCCCCACGTCGGCCTCGCGCAGGCACGCGAACTCCGTCGCGTCGCCCTCGAGCTTGAAGCCGCTGTACTCGGGCGACAGCGCGCCGAACGCGGACTCCTGCTGATCGATAACTGTCACGTGGTGGCCTGCGCGGCTAAGGCGGTCGGCCACGAGTGCCCCGAGCCGCCCGCACCCGACCACAACCACGAAGAGGTCCTCGGCCTGTCGCATCTACATCTCTCCGGAGACTTATGAACGCCCATGAATGCGCAACAGGGCTTCGCCTCGAAGCCCACGCGCACCTGCAGCGCCGCGCTTCAGCGACCTCGCGAGAGGCACGCCGGCATGACGGGGAGCCGGACCCGCGAGGGGCGCCGGCGATCGTGGAAGATGATCTGCTCGGCGACCGCCATCGCAGTGTCGGTGGCCGGATCGCCTCCCGTGTTGAGGTTCCGATCCCACAGCGGGAAGTTGCTGCTGGTGATGTCCAGCCGGATACGATGGCCGCGCAGGAATGCGTGGGCGGTGGCCTGCAGATCGATGGTGAACTCGTAGGCTCGGCCCGGCTCCATGAGCTTCGGCGCGCCCCACACGTCCTCGCGGAAACGCGCCCGGATGACGCCCTCGGTGATGTTCATTGAGCGCCCGTCGGGATGCACGTCGGTCAGGCGCGCGACGAAGTCGGTGTCCGGCGACGAGGAGGCCGCGTGCAGCGCCACGGTGACAGGCCCGATGACCTCGACATCGCGCTCCAGCACATCCGAGGTGAAGCTCAGCACGTCCGCACGAGCCTCGACCGGACGCTGGTCGAAAGGGCCGGGGCGGCAGACTTCGTAGAGCCCCGGATTGTAGGGGCCAACCGAGTGATTGCCGCCAAGGGTTGGCGCCGGATCGGCCGGGTCGTAGCGGTAGCCGTCGGGCGCCTCATCGCCCGGCTGCTCCGGGCTGAGGCCCCCATCCGCGAGGAGGTACCAGTCCACGAACTCGACCTCGGCGGGCGGCCAGGCCAGCAAATCGCGCCACTCGTTTCGCCCCATCACGAACACGCGGATCGGCGCTTCCTGGAACTCCGACACAGGACAGTCCGCCAGCGTGCACTCCAACCAGCGCATGGTCGCGTCGTTCTCGGCCAGAGCCACCTCGCCGAAGTCCACCTCGCCCAGCACGCTGCTTGAGTTGATGCCGTGCGTCCACGGACCGACCAGCACACGGTGACTGTCGCGCAGCCGGGGCATCGGCGCGCCGCGACGCAGAGCGAGGTAGTTCGCGAAGGTCTCGCCCGCGTAGTAGTCGTACCAGCCGCCGATGAGCAGTGCAGGCACCGTCACCTCGGCCAGCCGCGCCCGCACGTTGAGCGGCCGCCATTGCTCATCGTAGCGCGTGTGCGTCACGTAGTCGCGCCACGACTGCACCCGCGAGCCGCCGCTCTCCTCATCCAGCGACGCCAGCGGCAAGGAGCGCAGCACGGCGGGCGCATCGATCTGCCCAAGCAGCGCGTTCTCTGAGGTCCGGGCGGCGCACTCAAAGCACAGCCAGCTCCACGTGAGCGCCAGGCTGAAGACGCCGTCGCAGTAGTACGCGCGCTTCCAGCAGTCGCCGGCCATGAAGCGCGGATTGATGGCCACCAGCGCCTCGTCATTGGCGAGGGCGGCGTAGAACTGCGTGGCCGCAAGGTAACTGTCGCCGAACATCGCCACGCGGCCGTTGCACCAGGGCTGATCGCGGAGCCACGCCAGCGTATCCGCGCCGTCGGCCTCCTCCGCGGTGAACGGGTAGTGCGTGCCCTCCGAGTCATAGCGGCCCCGGCAGTCCTGCGTCACCAGCGCCAGTCCGCGCCCATTGTAGCCCGCCCCCTGCGCCGACGTGCGATTGTAGGCGGTGCGCATCAACGCGACCGGAAACGGCCCCTCCCCCGGTGGCAGATGAACCGTGGTCGAGAGCCGTACCCCGTCGCGCATCGGGACTTTGATGTTGCGCAGGATGGTCATGCCTCACGCTCCCCGGTCAGCGGTGACGCCGCCGCCGGGTTCGCCGGGAGCTCCGACGCCACCTGCGCGGGGCAGGTGACAGGGGGCGTGCGACGAACATTCCCGCCGTCTGCCGTCAGTCGTTTGTAGGACAGGCATCCGCTCATTTTTCAGAAACTGCGGAGGCATCAACGGGAACCGATCACCGTAGGTCGTACGGAGGGGCTGCTTTTCCCGACGCCGCCCCCGGCGGCGGGAAAAGTGACGCCCGAGTGCCGTCTGCGAGGGCGGCAGCTTCCCTGCCAGCCCGTCGTT
>JALGSW010000245.1 GCA_029821635.1 Candidatus Zipacnadia bacterium | reverse complement strand
TGGCCTCCTCCGCGTCCTCGTGGGCGATGGCCTCTTTCGCGTCCTCCATTGCCTCGCCAACGCGCTCCTTTGCATCCTCGGCGGCTTCGCTGATGCGCTCTCTGGCCTTCTCAGTGGCCTCGGTGGTCTGCTTCGCGATCTCCCCGGCGCGCTCCTTGAGCTTCGCGCTCTGGTCGCGGGAGGCCTCACCGAGGTCCTCGACACCGACCTTCAGGCGTTCGCCGAAGTTGCGCAGCGCGCCACGCAGGCCGCCCGCCTGCACGAGACGGCGCGCAACCACATCGTGCGGCACGATCACGGTGTCATCGCCGTGCACGACGCCCTCGAGCACGGGCAGGGCCAGCACACCCTCGGTGAGGTCCTTGAATGCGCCGCCGGTCACTTCAAAGCGGATGACCTTCTTGGTCGCCTCATCGATCTGTACCGAGCCAAGCTGTCCGAGCGTGCGCCCCTGGCTCGTGATCACAAGCGGCGGGTTGTTGAGCACGCGCTTGCCACGCTCCAACTGCTCCTCGGCGTCCTCGCGGCTGCGCAGCTTGTCACGATCCGACACCATCATGGCGTCGGCGCCGATGACGTCGATGTCCTCGGCGAGGATAACGCGAAGCTCGGGCGTCTTCGCCAGAGCTACGCACACAAGCTCTCCGGCGGCGAGGTCCACGTAGGCCTCGGCGATGCTGCCAAGTTTCTTGCCCTCGCTGGTCGAGATAACTTGCAGGCCGATCAGGCTGCTCAAATCCCGCATTGACGGGCCTCCCTTCGGGATAAACGGCGCGCTACGCATCTGACGGCAGATCGGGATCGGGATGGTTCGGGTCGTCAATGTGCGCGAGTAAGTTCGCCGTGTAGCTGCGCAGGCCCTCTCCGTGACCCGAATCGGTGAGCATCATCCGGATGAAGGCCCGCCCGTAGCTCGCGATGTTGCCGACGTCGAGCCGGTGCTCGCCCGGCATCAGAGGCACCGCGATGCCTCTGAGCCCGTCGGCCAACATCGCCCGAATCGCGTCGGTAAGCTGGATCTCGCCGCCAAGGCCGGGCTCGAGCGCGGCGATGTAGCGGAACAGTGCGGGGGAGAAGACGTAGCGGGCGGCGACCGCGTAGCGGCTCGGCGCGGCGTCCGGCCCGGGCTTCTCCACGATATCCGTCATCGCCAGCGATGTCTCGTCGAGCCGATCGCCGGGGGCGACGATGCCGTAGCGCTTCGTGGCCTCGCGCCCGACGTGCTGCACGACGATCGAGACGTCCGCCTCGTGCCGCAGGTGCGCCTCCACGAGCCGCTGCAGGGGCTCTGGGCCGGTCATCGTGCAATCGCCCAGCGCGACCACGAAGTGCTCGTCGGACGCGAACTGCTCGCCGCACGAGACTGCGTGGCCCAGCCCCAGGGCGCCGCCCTGGCGGATTGCGTAGAAGCGTGCGGCGTCGGGGGGGAAGCCGTAGTCGCGGGCCTCGTCGGGGGCGTCGTCGTGGGTCAAGCCGGCGGCCGGGTCGAAGTGATCCTCGATCGCGCGCTTGTTCTCGGCGGTGACGAGGAGGATGTCGGTCACACCCGCGGCGCTCAGCTCCTCAGCCACAGCCTGGATGACCGGCCGCGCGCCGAGGGGCAGCATCTCCTTCGGCTGCGCCTTCGTGATCGGATAGAGCCTCGTACCGCGCCCGGCCGCGGGGACAATCGCTCGAGTGATCTGCACTGAGTAAACACTCCACACGTGCGGGGGAGGGTGGGGCGAATGCCGCGTGTGCTGCATACCCGCACCGTGAGCCGAAGATGCGCGGGTCGCGGTCCGGGACCGCCGAGAAGAAGAGTGGAGCCGACGGCCGGAATCGAACCGGCAACCTGCTGATTACGATTCAGCTGCTCTGCCTAGTTGAGCTACGTCGGCTTCCCGAAGCGGTCATGGAAATGCGTGGTGGTGGCGAGGGCCAGAGTTGAACTGGCGACACCCGCATTTTCAGTGCGGTGCTCTACCACTGAGCTACCTCGCCACACAAACCGACCTGTCAACGTTCGTGCATCTGTCGCGGCCGCTGCCGCGAACAAAACGGCTCCGCTCGGCGTGTCTCCCAACTCCGTCCTGCCTATAACGTGGTGGGCGGAGCAGGACTTGAACCTGCGACCCCCTGCGTGTAAGGCAGGTGCTCTTGCCACTGAGCTATCCGCCCGTCGAGACGCGCTGCGCGGAATGCAGGTGGTAGCCCCAACGGGAATCGAACCCGTGCCGCCGCCTTGAAAGAGCGGAGTCCTAACCACTAGACCATGGGGCCACTGCTGGTGAGCCCTCAGCGCTCAAATCGGCCACCCGCGGATCGGCGTCGAAGCCTCACGGCTCGACTCCGCGACCTCTGGATTGCTGATGAGCGTTCTGCGCTCGATCCGGCGACCCTCGGATTGCTGGTGAGCCGTGCAGGGCTCGAACCTGCGACCCTCGGATTAAAAGTCCGATGCTCTACCAACTGAGCTAACGGCTCGCTGGCATAGTACTATATGCCATGCCTGTTGTCAACGTGTCCGCGGCCGGGCTCGGACTGCGACCCTCGCGGTCCGTTACTCTACACCTTCGGTCCCGATCGCGCAAGACCAATCCACCGGGCGGTAGTCGAAAGGTCTGGTACCCCCGCTTGGACGCCCCGTCGCCGGCGAAGGCGCCGATCACTTGCGCGACGAGGCGGCCGTGTGCTAAAGTGTCGGCCATTGGAGGGAGAGCGCGGCCACCGGCCGGAGGGAGTCCGCTACATGGCGCTGGCGTCGGAGACTACCCAGACAGAGCCGCTGGTTGGGAGGAATCAGATGGGCGTGCCGTCGCTGCCTGACAGCTCCGAAGCTGTCTGTCAGGCCTGTTGGACAGCACTCAACGCGCGGTTGTCTCTCTCTCCCACTGTGGCCGAGCAGATTGACTGCTGTGCGAGCCCCGAGGAACGCGCGCAACTGTGCGCGCGGAAGCTCAAGATCATCTGCCCGTTCGTGCAGGAGACGGCAGTCGAGCCGTCCGGAATCGGCCACACGATCTACGCCGTCGTCCGCCGCATAGCCGACATCATCATCGCACTCATCGGTCTGACCATCCTCCTGCTGATACTGCCGATCCTCGCGTTGCTGATCCTGATCCAGTCGCCGGGGCCGCTGTTCTTCGCGCAGAAGCGCGTCGGCGTCAACGGCAGCACCTACACCCTGCACAAGCTGCGCACGATGCACCACAAGCAGCCCGATGGTGAGGCGCTGTGGGCCACCGACGAGCGTGAGCGCGCCCGCATCTTCCCAGTGGGGCAGTTCCTGCGCAATACACATATCGACGAACTGCCGCAGTTCCTGAACGTGCTGACCGGTGAGATGAGCCTGATCGGACCCCGGCCCGAGCAGGTACCGATAGTGGGCGAGCTTGCGAAGACCATCCCCGGCTACCACCGCCGCCACGTCGTCCGGCCCGGCATCACCGGCCTGCGCCAAGTCCAATACGGCTACGTCGGTACCGAGATCGGATCGTGGCTGAGCACCGGCTACGACCTCTACTACATCGCCCACCACGGCCCGCTCCTGGACACGTACATCTGTCTGCGGACGGTTCCGCGAGTGCTCTCCGACGACGATCAGCCCGACGCGAAGTGAAGTGCCGCGCACTGACCGGTACAAAGTGAAGCGCCGGCGCTTGGAAGCGCCGGCGCCTATCGTTTGTGTGCGTCCGGGGCTGGTTCAGAGGATGATCGTCTGGTCGCGTGCCGGTCCTACCGAGACGCCCCAGATGTCGCAGTCCCCAAGCTCCGCCATCCGATCGACGTACCGCCGCGCCGCGTCCGGAATCTCCGCGAGCGACGTCACGCCCGCCAGCGAGCTGCGCCAGCCGGGCATCTCCTCGTAGACCGGCCTTGCGTCGCCGAGCCGGTCGAGGTTCTCGGGCATGCGCTCGTGGCGC
>JALGSW010000244.1 GCA_029821635.1 Candidatus Zipacnadia bacterium | reverse complement strand
CCGGATGCGGGCGAAGTGGGCTGCTCCGGCATATGCGACACAGCCGCCCTGAACACGTCCAGCCGCGTGACCATGCCGACCAGGCGCCCCGCACTGTCCACGACCGGCAGGCGCTTGAGGTCGTGCCTGCGCATCGCCTCCACCGCCCGCGCCACGGCTTCGTCGGCCCCGATGGTCCTCACCGAGCCGCTCATTACATCGCCGGCGGGCAGCGTCGCCGCGCGCTCGTAGAAGTCGGCCACGACACCTGCGTCCGACGCGCCCAGCAGCCCCAGCCGCAGCGGCATCTGCGCCCGGCGGACAAGGTCGCTCTGCGTGATGATGCCGATCGGGCGTTCCTCGGCGTCGATGACCGGAACCGCGTTGAACTCAGCGGTCAGCAGGAGCCGAACCACGTCGCTCACCGGCGTATCCGGGGTGACGCTCTCCGCGGGCGCCGCCATGATGTCGCGCACGAGCATCTGACGCGGGATGAGGCGGTAGCGCGAACGGTGACTGTGCACCTGCATGTCCTCGACCATCACGATGCCGTCGGTCACGATCTCCGTGATCCGGGGCAGCACCTGCTCCAGTTCCGGCGCGGGCAGGATGACCTCGATCTTCAGCGGAAGGTTGGCCGAGAGTACCTCCAGCCGCGCGCTGGCGACTTCCCCGTTTTCGTAGTAGCCTGCCTGCCCGCGCGAGACGAAGCAGCGGGCCGCGATGCGAGTGACGCGGAGCAGCTCGATGATCGCGTCGGCCACCGGACGGCCCTCGAAGCGCGCTTCCTCGCTGGTGAATATCTCGATCACGTTGTAGGGTACCGGCATTGGCCGCGCCTCCGCGCTACGACAGGATGCGCCCGAGCATGAGGCCTGCGATGAACAGCACCAGCCCTCCGCCGACCGTGGCGAGCAGGTTCAGCGCCGACTGCCACGTCCCACCCGCCATCAGCAGCGTGGACGTCTCAAGACTGAACGCGGAGAAGGTAGTCAGCCCGCCGAGCACGCCCGTCATCAGGAACAGGCGCGCGCGCGGCCCCACCGCTCCCGCCTCCACGCCGAGGGCGTAGATCACGCCGATGGCGAAGCTCCCCGCCAGGTTGACGACCAGCGTGCCCCACGGGAATGTCTCCCCCCACAGCCGTGCGGCCAGCAACGCCGTCAGGTATCTTCCGAGCGCGCCCGTCCCACCGCCGAGCGCCACCAGCAAAAGTTCGAGGCCCAAACAGACCACTCCTTCGAGTCCCCGCGCACTACAGTGCGCGCGCGGGTGTTGGCCGGACAGAGAGGGCGTACATGAAGCGACCCCTGCCGATGTGCGTGCTCCCGGCAGGAGTCATCAACCGGAGCGCGAGCCGGTAGTTCGAGCGGAGTGGCGTACCCGCCATGGCGAACCCCATCGCCACCGGCTCAAACGATAGCAGAGCAGCCACGGAGCGTCAAGGCGGGCATGAACGCGGAGGGAGAATCCGCGCGGGTGTCGAACTATCACCGGGGGCGGATTCGGCACACGCACGTCCGCGCGCTTCGGAGGCACGATCATGGCCGGTCGCATCTGGTGGCTCACACTCCTGCAGGGGATTCTGGGCGTCATCCTGGGCCTGTTGCTGCTCCTCTCGCCTGACAGGGCCGCTGAGGCGGTGATCATGTTCGTTGGCATATTCGCCCTCGCCGCCGGTATTCTGAGCGTCGTTCACGCATTGGTGGCGCGCTACTACTTCTGGGGCACGTCGATCACCGGCGGCCTGCTCACCATCGCACTGGGCCTCATCGCGCTCTTCTGGCCCGGCCTCACCGCGACCGTGCTCGTCTACGTTGTAGCGGCCTGGGCGGTGCTGTTCGGCCTCATGGAACTCATCGGCGGAGTGGCCATCGGATCCGGTTCGGTGGCAGGGACCCTCACACTCGGCGTCGGCCTTGTGTCGGTGGTGCTCGGCGTGCTGCTGTTCGCGGCGCCGGAGGTGGGCGTCGTGGCCGCGGCGTGGCTGCTGGGCATCTACTTCCTCGCAAGCGGCGCGCTCACGGTCTACCACGCCGCCGAGGTGCGGCGGATGTTCTCCCGGCGGCACGTAAGGGTTGCGTGAACCGAAGCGTTCTGCTATCATCGTCGCAACCTAGAAGAGGCGATGACGGGGACGAGTAGCCGCAGTCACCCCGAGGTCATTCCGGCCTCGCAGCGAGCCGGGGACGGTGTAAGCCCGGCGGGCTCTGACCGCGGCGAAAACCACCCCTGAGCCCCGGACCCAAAGGGGGAGCGGCGCGCAAAGCGCGCACTCCCCCGGTAGGCTCCGCCGGGCCACCTCCGTTAGCGGGTAGACGGCATCGGCGCACCGGATCGGTTCGCCAGTGCCGGCAGAGCGGGCCCTCCCCCACGCCTCATCGGGGCAGGCGCGAGGGCCAATCAGAGTGGTACCGCGGACCGCGAGTGTGAGTCCGCCTCTGAGGAGAGGCGGACTCTTTTGCGTTCTCCGCCACGCTCTGGTCGACGCAGGCGTCGTTCCACGCGCCCGTGCACACACAAAGGGTGAGACAGATGCAGATGCGCAAGGTCCATGTCTATGACACGACACTCCGGGATGGCTGCCAGGCCGAGAAGATATCGCTGAGCGTGGAGGACAAGCTGCGGATAGCACGCCGCCTCGACGATATGGGCTTCGACTACATCGAGGGCGGCTGGCCGAACGAGACCGCGCCCCGCGACCGCGAGGTCTTCGAGCGCGCGCGGGACATGGACTGGCGGCATGCGAAGTTCACGGCATTCGGCAGCACCCGCCGGCCGGGCATCGCGCCGGAGGATGACTCGCAGCTCAGCTACCTGGTAGGCAGCGGCGCGCCCACGATCACGATCTTCGGCAAGAGCTGGGACCTGCACGTCACCGATGTGCTCGGCACCACCGTCGAGGAGAACCTGCGCATGATTGAGGACAGCGTGGCATTCCTGCGGGCCAGTGGCGCGGAGGTCTTCTTCGACGCCGAGCACTTCTTCGACGGCTACCGCGCCGACCGCGAGTTCGCGCTTGCGTGCCTCGAGGCCGCACAGCGCGGCGGCGCGCAGGCGCTGGTGCTGTGCGACACCAACGGCGGCTCGATGCCGCTGTTCGTGCGCGACGTGACCGCCGAGGCGGTCGAGCGCTTTAAGCTGCCGATCGGCATCCACTGCCACAACGATACGGGGATGGCGGTAGCGAACACGCAGGTTGCGGTTGAGGCCGGCGCAAGCCACGTGCAGGGCACGATCAACGGCTATGGTGAGCGCTCAGGCAACGCGAACCTGTGCGCGGTCATTCCGAACCTGGAACTCAAGACCGGCGCGCGCGCGTTGCCGGAGGGAGTGCTGCACGAGATGACGGAGCTGTCGCGCTGGGTGGACGAGATCGCGCTGGTGTCCCACGACGAGCGCGCGCCCTACGTCGGCGCGGCCGCATTCGCGCACAAGGGCGGCATGCACGTCAACGCGGTGCTCAAGACCCCCACGAGCTTCGAGCACGTCGAGCCCGAGGTGGTCGGCAACGAGCGGCGCATCCTGGTGTCGGACTACTCCGGCGGCAGCACGATCCTGCACAAGCTCGAGCACGTCTACCCCGACATCAATCGCAAGGACCCGCGGCTGCGCGAGGTGCTGGCGCTGGTCAAGGACCGCGAGCACGCGGGCTACGAGTATGAGGCTGCGGAAGCATCGTTCGAGCTGCTGGCGAGGCGCGTCTTCGGCGAGGAGTTCGGCCTGTTCGAGCTGCAGGGCTTCCGCGTCATCATGGGCAAGCACAGCGAGGACGAGGAGCCCTTCGCGGAGGCGACGGTGCAGCTCCGCCTGCCCGGCTCTAGCGCGCCGGTACACACCGCCGCGATGGGCGACGGCCCGGTCAACGCGCTGGACATCGCGATCCGCAAAGCACTGAGCGACGAGTACCCCGAGATCGCGCAGATGCACCTCGTTGACTACAAGGTCCGCGTGCTCGAC
>JALGSW010000091.1 GCA_029821635.1 Candidatus Zipacnadia bacterium | reverse complement strand
TCGGCCGCGACAGCGTGACCGTGGACCTCGCGCCGGAGTTCGAGGCGGGCTTCTACGACGCCTTCCCCTTCGAGAAGGAGGGCCATCAGCTCTACTACTACCTGCGCGATGGCACCTACACGCTCAAGCGCGGTATGGCGAAGACGCATGAGCTGATGCTGGACTTCGGTGAGGACGCGGCGGCGCACACCGCGATCTTCCAGCGGCCGCTGCTGCTGACCGCGACGCCTGAGTGGTACACCGGCACGATGACGTTCTACAACGTGGCGCCGCGCAACGAGGAGCTCTTCACCGCCTACGAGGAGGCCGTGGATCGCAACATTCAGAACTACATCGCCGCACGCGAGCGCCAGCACGACTTCGGGATGATGAACTACGGCGACTGGTACGGCGAGCGCGGGGCGAACTGGGGCAACATCGAGTACGACACACAGCACGCGTTCTTCCTGGAGTACATTCGCTCAGGCAACCCGGACGCGTTCTTCCTCGGTGACGCGACGGAGATCCACAACCGCGACATCGACACCATCCAGCCCGGCGTCGAGAACACCTACGGCGCAGGCCTGGCGTACGTGCACCAGATGGGCCACGTCGGCGCCTACTACACCGAGTCGGTGCCCGGCACGCTGGGCATTCCGCGTGCCAGTGGCAGCGTCACCCACGCCTGGACCGAGGGGCATTTCGACCACTACTTCCTGACCGGCGACATCCGCTCGCTCGAAGCGGGCAAGGCCGTCGCGGACCTCTTCGCGCACAAGGAGTTCAGCCGGCCCTACGACTGGACGAGCTCCCGCGAGCCGGGCTGGCACCTGATCATGAACGCGGCGGCGCTGGCCGCGACGAACGATCCCTACTACATGAACGGCTCGCGCATCGTGGTGGACCGCGTGCTGGAGACGCAGGATACCGAGCCACGCGAGCTGCATGACTATCAGAAGACCGAGGGTCACGAGTACCAGGTCGGCGGCTGGACGCGGCAGATGGTGCCGGGGCACTGCACGTGCGAGCCACGCCATCGCGGCAACGCGAACTTCATGGTCGCGGTCCTGCTGACCGGGCTGACCTACTACCACGACGTGACGAACGAGCCGGCGGTCAAGGAGGCCATCATCCGCGGCGCCAACTTCCTCGTGGATGACATGTACTCGACCGAGACGCACGGCTTCAAGTACACGTCCTGCCCCAACATGCGCTATCCCACGGGCGTCTCGCCGCTCTACGCGGAGGGCCTGGCGCGGGCGTATCGCTGGACGAACGACGAGAAGTTCCTCGACCCGCTCACCCACGGGCTGGCGCTGGGCTCGGGCGGATCGAGCTACGGGAAGGGCTTCTCGATGTACTACCGCTGCGCGCCGCGGCTGCTTGCCGACCTCGCGGCGGTGGGGCTGACGCTGGATGAGCCCGAGCAGGCGGCGCTGATTCCGTTCAGTAAGCCCGACTGGCTGAAGGAGGCGCCCGAGGAGCGGCTCGTGGTCATGCAGGCTGAGGACTTCAGCGAGCAGGGCGGCGGCAGTGTCGAAGTGATGAGCAACCGCCAGGCGGCCTGGGGCACGATGATCACGAAGTGGCACCAGGACGCGGGCCACTGGCTGCAGTGGAGTTTCACCGTTCCCGAGGCCGGGAACTACCGGCTGATCTTCCGCTACGCGACGAGCAGCCCGAACACGCAACGCAAGGTGGAGATCGACGGGGCGGTGCCGCACCCGTCGGCGGAGAGCGTCTCATTCCCGAGCACCGGCGGCTTCGGCAACAGCTCGCAGGACTGGCGCTACCTGACGTTCAGCGACGCGCGTGAGAACGAGGTCGCGCTGACGCTCGGCGCGGGTGAGCACACGATCCGCATGACGAACCTGGGCGATGGGCTGGGGCTGGACTTCATCGTGTTGCTGCGGAAGGAGTAACGACGCCCACGAGGGGCTGAGGCGTCCGCTACGCCTCAGCCCCCGCGCAGGCCACGCGGATCGCGACGGCGACCGCGTGCACGGCCTCGCGCGCTATCTCATCATCCTCCGCCTCGACCATGACGCGCACCAGCGGCTCCGTGCCCGAGGAGCGCACGAGGATGCGCCCGTGGCCCTCGAGCCGATGCTCCCAGCGCGCGATCTCGTCCAGCACCTCCTGGCACTCCCGCCACCTCTCGCGCTTCTCCGTGCGGATGTTCACGAGGTGCTGGGGGATCTTGCCCACCGGCTGCGCAAGCTCCGCCAGCGTCCGGCGGGTTCGCGTCACGACCTCGCAGATGCGCAGCGCGGTGTAGGTTCCGTCGCCGATCAGCGTCTCCTGGAAGATGACGTGCCCCGACTGCTCGCCGCCAAGGCGCGCGCCGGTCTCGCGCATGCGCTCGACCACGTGACGATCGCCCACCGGAGTGCGCTCCAGCCCGATCCCCGCATCGGCAAGCGCGCGCTCGAGCCCGAAGTTGTTCATCACCGTGCCGATCACCAGCGGCGGCTTCAGCAGCCCCTTCCGGCGCAGGTCCATCGCGAGGATATACTTGCTCGCATCGCCATCGACGATCTCCCCCGCGCCCGAGACCAGCACTGCGCGGTCGGCGTCGCCGTCGAAGGCCACGCCGAGGTCCGCGCCCTGCATCACGACCGCCCGCGCGAGCGCGCCGGGGTGAGTCGAGCCGCAGTTCACGTTGATGCGTGCGCCGTCGCCGTCGCAGTTGATCGCAGACACGTTCGCACCCGCGCGCTCGAACGCTACCGGCGCAGTGCGCGACGCCGACCCGTGGGCGCAGTCGAGCACGACGCGCAGGCCGTCGAGGCACCGCGGCGGCAATCCATCAAGGATGATGCTCAGGTAGTCCTCGGACGCCTCCGGGTAGTCGTCGAAGGGGGCCGGAGTCGCGACGTGCGCGGGGGAAGCCTCGGACTGCGCGCGGATCAGGTCCTCGACGCGATGCTGGAGATCGAGCGGCAGCTTGTGCCCGCCACGGCCGATCAGCTTGATCCCGTTGGACTCCGGAGGGTTGTGCGATGCGGAGATGATGACGCCGCCATCGGCGCCGCGCTCGCGCACCAGCAAGCACAGCCCGCCGGTGGGCAGCACGCCGCAGTCGAGGACCGTGATCCCGTGACGGGACAGCTCGTCGCGCATCGCCTCGGCCAGTTCGGGCCCGGAGGGGCGGGTGTCGCGCGCCATGAGCACGGTCGGCGACGCGGTGTCCTCTGGAAGCAGCGAGGCGAAGGCGCGCGCCACGCTGGTGGCGAGTTCCGGGGTGAGCTCTACGCCGGCGATGCCCCGGACGCCGTCGGTGCCGAACAGGTCATCGGGACGTCGCGCGCGGGCGTCGGGCATGACTCACCTCGTTGTCGCGGGAGAGAGAGCGTCAGTCGGTCCTGTCGCGGAGCGTGGGCCCCGGGGAGTGTCATCAGAGGAATTCCACGCGCGCGACGAGCACTCCTCCCCGAAGTGTGCCAATACCACCGGCGCCTCGCCGCGCAGGGAGCGCGCAGGTAGAGGGCGAATTGCCGCACATCGACAGGATCGTGCGCAGGAGGCCCGTCATGTATTCACTGCTCTACTTCGACACCGAGGACTTCGTCTCGCCGCCCGACCACCCCGTGCACCAGTTGCCGGGTCAGTTCGCGGAGATCATGACGCGCCACGGCCTGCCGGGCTGCTTTCACATCCACGGGGAGAAGGCGCGCTTCATGCAGCGCCACGGGCAGCGAGAGGTCATCGAGGCCATCAGCCGGCATGACGTGAGCCTGCACTACGACCGCGGCTCCATCCACCCGACCACCGCGGAGGAGGTCTCCGGCCTCCCGTGGTTCGAGGGCGTCGAGCGCGTGCTCTTCCGCGAGCTGCCGGGCTTTCAGGCGCTGGAGCGCATCTTCGGGAAGTGCTCGTCGCTCACCCAGCACGGCGGCACCTTCGCCGCACAGATCGTCTATGCCGCCGGGAAGCTCGGGAAGCCCTTCTTCTACTCACCCTTCCGCCTGCCCGGCCGCAACGTCGTCTGGTACTGTCAGAACCTGCTCATCGGCGGCTATCAGGCCGGCTTCTACTTCGATCGCGCCTACTGCGACACGCCGGAGTTCGAGGAGCAGCTCGCGAAGGTGGACGGCTACCTCGCCGAGCGTGCCCGCGAGTACGACTACACCGCGATGTTCGGCTGCCACCCGCTGATCACGATCATGGACGAGTTCCCGTGCGGGCTGAACTGGCTGCGCGGGTCATCGCCCGAGCCGGCGCGCTGGCGCGTGCCGGAGATGATGGAGGGCGTGTCGATCGAGACGATCCTGCTGAATTTCGAGCGGCTGGTGCAGAAGTTCGTGGCGCAGCCGGACGTGGAGTGGACGGACGTGGCGGGCGTCGCCGAGCTGTTCGGTGCGCGGCCCGTGCGGGTCAGCGACGAGGTGCTCCTGCGCGGCGCGGAGGCGGTGTACGAGGCCGGCGGGCCAACCTTCACCGACGAGCTGAGCGCCGCCGAGCTGCTCTTCCTGCTCGCGCGCAGGCTCCTTCAGCCCGCGAGCGCGCACGCGCCGGGCTACGAGGTGCCGCAGGTCATGGGGCCGATCGAGCCGGAGAGCCCGCCCGCGGCGCGGCTCGGTGACGTGTCCGCGCAGGCAGCGGCGGAGGAGATCACGCGCGCGTGCTACGCCTCGGGTTACCTGCCCGCGCGGCTGAGCGAGGTCTGCGGCGCGATCACGCCCGAACAGGCCCTGCTGGTGCTGGCGAGCGAGGCGCTGGGGCGCGAGCTGCCACCTCTGGACGCGCGCACGGAGACGGTGGACGCGATCCCCGGTGTGCGCGAGGCGCTGGCGCTCGCGCGCCGGTTCGGCGACTGGCGGCCGCACGGGCCGGCCTACCTGCAGGCGCCGCTCCTCGAGCACGCCCGGCGGCAGTGCTGGACGCTCAAGCCCGCGCTGCTGGCCGGGCAGTACGCCGATGGCGTGGAGCTCGGGCGGCACCTGAACCCGATGTTCGAGCGGCCGGAGTGAGCGCGGGAAGCGCCTGCTGAGCGACTCGCCGCGCGGCCTGCTACGCCACGGTGCGCCGGTCGTGGCGATGGAAGTTGCTGGTCTCGACGACCTCGAAGTCGCCGAAGTGGGTCATGGTATCGTCGAGCAGCATGTTCAGGCCGAGATTGTCGGCCGGGTAGTGGGGCACGACGACCACGCTCGCGTTGCGGTCTCGCGCCACCTGGTTCAGCTCTTCCGACGTCGCGAGGACCCAGAGCGTCCCGCAGCCGGCGTCGCAAAGCGCCTCGAACACCTGGGGCGTTGGGTTCCAGCCCCCGTAGAAGGCGTGGTACGTCCTCCCGAGCGGATCGCGCTTGTCGCCGACCGCGACCTCGGTGCCCTTGCCGCGCTCAATTAGCCAGGCAACCTCGGGCCATGCGTCGCAGATGTCCACGAGGTCGCCCACGGTCCGGGGCTGGTCCTCGGCGAGGACCCGGCAGCCCTCCTGGAAGAGATACGCGTCCGCGGGACTGTGGATAGTCATCAGCGGCATTTCAAGGGCCTGCGCGATCTGCGTGATCTTCAGGTTGTGGCTGCGCTGATCGCCCTCCGATGTCGGCCGCACGAGCTTGTGAGCGGCATGTTCGGGGACTCCGAAGTCGGCGAGCATCTTGACCTGCGGCCAGATCGTCTCCAGCCGCGAGCCCATGCCGCCGCCGATCGCAGAGGCGTGGTGCGCCAGCACCAGATCGACCGGCCGCCCCGCGCGCCGCATGTTGTCGGCGAGCAGCACCTCGGTGCCGTCGATGTCGATGCCGCAGATCAGCCTGCCGACCTGCGTCGCATCGTCGCCGCAGGCGATACGGGTGTCGCCGAACGGGTTGCTCAGGCGCTCGGTGTCGAAGCGACGCCGAGCCATCTCGTCGAGGCCCTCGTAGTCGGCCTGCAGCGCCTCCGTCTGCCGCACAAGCTCCCCCGGGCCCCGAGGGTCGAGCGCCCGGCCTGTCTCGATCGCGAACTCATACAGCTCTCGCACGGTCATACCGGTTCCTCTCTCCCTGTTTCCGCTTACAGGCCCTACGGCACAGCGAACCCGCGCACCGCGCCGTCGGCGGTCGTGGCGAGGGCCAGCGGGCCGTCGGGCGTGTTGACCGTCACGAGCGCCTCGACGCGGCCGCCCGCGTTGCTCAGCGCGGCGATTTCGCCGGCGCCGGTAAGGCGCACCATCGTGCCATCCTCGCAGCCTGCGATGATCGCCGGCGCGCCGCCCTCGGGGGCAATGATCTCCAGTCTCGTCGGCGGGCTCGGCAGGCGCGTCGCCCAGACCTTGCGGCACTCATGATCGAGCGTCACGATCAGCCCGTCGGCGATTCCGACCACGATCTCCATGTCGCCATCGCCGTCGAGGTCCGCGACGGCCATGTCGCGCACCGTCTCGTACGGGCGGTTGTTCTCGCCGGGCCCGAACTGCGCGTTGAACTGTGGCGTCCCGCCGCCGCTGAAGACCGTCACGCGGTTCCAGACGCCGTTGGTGGCGGAGACCAACTCGCGCTCGCCATCGCCGTCCACGTCCACGTACTCGATGCCGGTGCGGTTCTGCGCGCTCCAGCCACCGACCATCGTGTGCCCGGACGGCACGCCGGTGTAGCCCTTGCCGGCCTCCTTGAGCGTCTCGGAGTTGACGATCGCCAGCGTGTCATTGCCGTTCGGCCAGCGTGCGATCAGCAGATTGCGCGACTCATTTGGCCCCGCGACCATCGTGAACTTCCAGCCGGGGCCCCAGAAGATCGGCATGCGCTTGACGAGGGTGCCCTCGGAGTTGAGGACCTCCAGCGTGCAGGCGCTGCCGACGAACGCAAGGCTCTCTCCGGCGGTGAATTCGCCCGTGTGCAGGCCGTAGATGCCAGGATAGGCCGACTTGAACCAGTACTGCTTGCCCGCCTCCCAGACCGCCCGGTCCATCTCCGAGACGAACACCCACCTGCGCTCGCCGGTCGCGATGTCGAAGGCGATCACCTGCTCGTCCTCGCAGCCGACCAGCAGCAGCCCGTGGTCGGGCCACCAGCGCAGCACGCGGATCGGGCCGTCGGCCTCCAGCGCCTGCTGCTCGGAGCCATCGGCGGCCAGCACGTGCACCGTCTGCCCGACGGCCAGCGCGGTCAGGTCGCCACCCTTGCGCGGAATCAGCTCTACCGCGACGGGCTTGCCGCCGATCTCTCCGCTGACCGAGGCGGCCATCTCCGGCGCCTCGATCGGCTGGGGCTGCGCGGCGGCGGCCAACTCGATCTCGCGCTCCGCGCGGGCCTCGTCGAGGTAGCCCTTCACCTGATCGAGCCAGCCGAGATCCTGGATGCGCACGTCCTCAATGGTAGTCGTTCCAGGCTCAAGCGAGAACTGCCGCTCGCCGATCGTCAGATCGGTCGCCTCGTCGGCCGCGACGAGCAGCGTGCCATCCTCGTATGTCCAGCGGAGGTCCACCGGGGCACTGGCCGACGCGAAGGGCAGCTTCGTCAGACCAAGCGCCACCATGTGATCGCCGGCCAGCAGCGCGACGTTCGCCACGATGCCCTCGAACTCCCCGGAGACCGCCAGCGCGGGCTGCGGCAAGGAGAGGACAGCGGCGGCTTCGTCGATCTGATAGCACTCCAGCGCGTCGTCTGTCTCGTGCCTCGGCACGAGCAGGTGGAAGAAGCGCCGGTGCTGGCCCTCGCGGGCGGTGCCGAGCCACTGCATGACGACCGTGCCGCCGCCGGAAGCGTTCATCACGCGCGAGGGGTGCAGTTCGAAGCCCAGCGGCTGGATCGGCGCCTCCACTCCCTCGGGCTGCACGGTGACGCCGATGAGCCCGACGTACATGCGGTCGGCGCCCTCAGTGCCGCCGACGACCTCGACGCGCAGCGTGTGCTCGCCCGCCGCGAGCGTGCGGTCGCCCAGGTTCACCTGCGCGCGCACCGCGGCCGCCGCGCGGTGGTCGAACGCGTCCGCGACCGTCTCGTCATCGAGCGAGACCTTGATGATCCCGCGGTCGGTGTAGTTGAGGAAGTCGGCGGTCACGCGGCCGGTAAGCGGTTCCGCCACCGTGAAGGGCATCTCCATCCACACGCCCGGCTCGTGGGCCTTGAGGAGGACCGTGTCGATGCTCGTGAGGTCGGAGAGCAGCTCCTCAGCGGTGCCGGGGCCGCAGCGTATGTCGGCGTTGAGCGCCTTGAAGGTCACGAGGCCTTCCTGTGTGCGCCCCTGTGCGCCCTGGATGAGCGCGGCGTTCTGCGCGCCGTCCCAGCGCCCGCCGATCGTCTGCCACTCGGTCTCGACCTTCACGTTGTCGCTGGCGGTGCGGAAAGTGAGGTCATCCACGAAGAGCGTGTAGCGGCCCGCGCGCTGGATGACGCTGCGTCGCCAGTCGGCGAACGCCATCTTCGGCACATCGCTGACGGCGTACGCGGTGTCGCCGAGGACGCCCTGATCGAGCAGCGCGGCGTCCATCGCCACCTGCGGTTCAACCATGCCGTCGGCGGAGGTGAGGACCTGGTTGCGGTAGCCCTTGAGCAGCGTGTAATCCGCGAGCCGCTGCTCCATGACGGAGAAGGTGTGGTAGGGCAGGCGGCCGCCGCCGTTGTGCCCCTTGATCATCATCAGATCGCCGCCGCCGTCGAGGGTCGTGCGCCACGTGCCCCACAGGAACTGCTGGTCCAGCGGCAGGCCGCTAGCGCGCGCCTGCCACATCGGCTCGGGCATCGGCTGCATCGTCCAGGCGTGCACCAGCTCGGTGGGCGGACGGGCCTCGATCTCCGGCCACCACGACTGGCCGAGGCGGAAGACGTCGAGGTCGAGGCCGGTGCGGTCGCGGTAGAACACGAAGCGGCCGTCGCCGGTGATGTCGGCGGCACGGTGCAGGTAGTTCAGCGACGAGGCCTTCAGGCCCCAGTCGTCCTGCTGTCCGGTGAAGAGGATGTCCTGTGTCGCGAGCGCCTGGCGGAGGTTGTCCATGCCGCCGCGGTCACCGGAGAGGTGCATGTAGTCCAGCAGCGGATCGTAGTATGAGGTGTACCAGAAGAGGTGGTCGTTGTTGCCCGCGATCCACGCCGATTGCTCGATGCCGTCGAAGTAGATGTCCACGGAGGTCTTCGCGGCGTCCCAGACGGGGGCCGGGTAGTCGCGGTTGAAGTAGCGCGCGAGGGCGTAGAGCGACATCGCCGACCAGTCGCCGTGCCGGTTGCCCACCGACGGTGAGGGCGTGGTGCGGCCGTAGACACCCTCGTGCGCGCGGTGGGTGAGCTGGCGCGAGAGCGCGTTGGTGATCGTCAGGCGCTGCTCGTCCGTGAAGAACGGGTCCTCCTCGATCAGGTCCCAGAAGAGGATCATCATGTGCGCGGCGTAGTGGTACGGGCCTGCCAGTGGATCGAGCTTGTTCTCGATGCGCTCGCCGTCGAGCTTCTCGATCTCCGCGATGGCGTCGGCGTCGGGGAAGGCCAGCCGCAGGAACTCCTGCGCGTGGTACTCATCGCCCGTCATGTAGTACGCCGCCATGTGCTTGGAGATGATATTCCAGCCGAAGTAGCCGGAGGAGCCGTAGGTCCGCGACGCCTCCCATATCTGCATCTCGGTCGGGTCGCGCGGCACTTCGTACTGCGGGCTGAGGACGATGTCGCGCAGCGGTCCGACGGTCAGCTCGCCCCGCCCGCCGCCCGCATCCTCCAGCAGCGCGACGAGCGCCTGCGCGGCAGCGGCCACGCCCGCGTCCTCGCTCCCGCCGACGAGGATCACGTTGCGGCCGTCGCCGTAGGGATTGTGCACGGTGCGCAGTTCGTGCCCGCCGGGGCCCGGGTACTTCGCATCCAGCAGCGTGAAGAACGCCTCGTACATGGCGCGAATCGCCGCATTGGTCTCGCGGGCGCCGAGCACGATCGCGTTGCGCTCGAAGGGCGGCTGCGTCTCGGCGTCGGCCACGATCGTCAGTTCGACTCCCGTGATCGCGGCGATGGCATCGCGGATCGCCCGGGCCTGCTCGGCGAAGCGGCCGTCGGAGCCGGTGACGATCGCGGCCTGCGCCTCGTCGCCCGCGACCAGGGCGGTCTGCAGGTGGAGGTCCTTCAGCGCGTCGTACTGCGGCGGGACGGGCTCGGGGGCGGGTCCGTCGGGGAACGTGGGCGGCTCGACTCCGGACTGCACGGTCACGTTGTCCACCATCACCTTCGGCGTTGGCTCGGCGTGGGCGTAGAGGTAGATGCGCGCGCCGGTCGTGCCCTCAGGCACCGCGGCGAAGACCGCCGCGGTGCTGAACGCATCGGCCGACTCGGGGGAGAGGGCCACCTGTTCGAACGTGTTGCCCGGGAAAAAGCGCAGTTGCATGTAGGCGCCGCTGGCGGAGGCGTCGCCCACGCGGCGCACGGAGACGCGCACGCGCATGTTCTGCCCGCCCTCGATCGCGAAGTCCTGCGTGATGCCGACCTCGGAGGCCGGATCGGCGTCCTCGATCAGCAGGGCCTTGCCACCATCCACGCCGCCATCGACGATGGTGAGCGACGTGCCCTCCCCGCCGCTGTAGCGCGTCCAGCCCTCGGGGAGGCCATCTTCGCCGATCGCGCCCTCGAAGGACGGGTTGGTCAGCGGCACATCTACGGGTGCGGCGCAGGCGGCCGTCGCGAGCAGCGCGCAGGCGATGAGAGCGATGGTGGGACGCGTAGCGTGGCGCATGGCGATCAGCTCCGGCGTATCCTCTGATGATGAGGGACCGACGGAGAAGCTTCGCCGCGAGGGCGTGGGTACCCTCCGCACGCGCACGTGAACGGTGCCTCACCCCTTCGGCCGTCTCACTGCGCTCGCCGGCCTCTTCCCCTCTCCGTGCCGGAGAGGGGGGCGGAGGCCCTTGGGCCACTCTGAGGCCGCAACGCAATCCACCGGCTCCCACGACGACCGCCGCCGTCCCGAGGAAGGACTTCGCGCCTCTCACGCTCAACCTATCCGCACGAGTTCGACCGATTCCTACGGGAGGCCCTCCATCATGCGTCACGCGCTTGCGATTGTTGCCTTGCTCTGCCTCTGCACCTGCCTCTGGGCTGCGGACAACCTGCTGGTGAACCCGGAGTTCGCCGATGGAACCGACGGCTGGTTCGTGCCGGAAGGCTCGGGCTGGGCGCGCGTAGCCGATGCGGGCCCTGAGGATGCTCCCGCGCTCGTCTTCACCGGTGGCAGCGCAGTCGCCGTCCGCCAGACGGTGCAGTTCGTCACTCCGGGCGTAACGCACCGGGTGCGCGCCAACGTCCACAGCGATGGCACGCTCCAGACGACCGTGCGCGTGATCGAGGAGCTGACCGGCGAGCCGCTGGCGACTGTGACCGCCGAGGCCACGGAGGGCTGGCAGGCGGTCTGGGTGGAGTTCACGCCCCTCTCGGCCGACCTGCGCGTGGAGATATTCCCGCATCCGGCCGCCGCGGAGGGTCTGCCGTGCCCCGCCGGCGAGGCGCGGGTGGCCTCTGTCGATCTGAGGCAGACGGGCGCGCCCTCCGCGATGGAAGTGCCGGACCTCGGCGAGAACATCGCGCTGGGCCGGCCGTACACGATGGATCCCGCGCCGCGCTACTCCTACTGCGCCGACCCCGGAGATGCCACGCAGCTCACGGACGGGGAGTTCAGCGAGGGCTATTTCTGGACGCAAACGTCCACGGTCGGCTGGAGCGGCGCATCGCCTAAGATCATCACGGTCGACCTCGGGGAGGACCAGCCGATCCGCGCGATCAGCTTCGACACCGCCGCGGGCGCAGCCGACGTCACGTGGCCGACGAGCATCCTGATCTTCACAAGCATCGACGGGCAGATCTGGCACGAGATCGGCGACGTCGTGGCGACGCACACACAGCGCGAGCCGCTGCCGGAGGTGGGCCTCTACGCGGTGCGGCGCATCTGGGCCGACGGGCTCGACACGCACGGGCAGTACGTGAAGCTTGTCACCGAGCCGGGCGGCTCTTACACCTTCTGCGATGAGGTCGAGGTCTTCAAGGGAGATGACGCGTTGCTCGCGCAGGGGCTGCCGGGGGAGGGCGTGGCGGATGTGAGCAGCCTGATCGAGATGCGGCGTGTGACGGGGCTGATCCAGGAGCAGCTCCGGCGCGACCTCGCCCCGATTGGTGATGACATCCGCGCGCTCCCGCAGGGGCAGCGACAGGAGTTTGAGGTGCGCGACCGGCAGCTTGCCGACGCGATCAACGGAATGGACCCAATCCCGATGGAGGACTTTGTGGCGGTCCTGCCGATGACCGACCTCGAGCGCGACATCTTCCGGCTGCAGGCGGATGTGTGGCGCGCGCAGGGCAAGGACGAGGTCCGGCTGTGGGACATGAACCGCTGGGACCCGCTGGCGCCGAGCCAGGAGCCTGAGGGCAACGCGGGTGGCGCGGCCGTCGAGGTCGCGATGATGCAGAACGAGTACCGCGCGGACGTGTTCAACATCACGAACGCGTCCGAGGGCGACCTGCGACTGAGGCTGACGGTGACCGGCCTGCCCGGAGCGCCGAGTCCCGAGTGGCTGACCGTGCACGAAGTGCAGCACGTGGGGACGCGCTGGTTCAGCTCGGTCGCGGCGGCGCTGCCCGAGGCCGACCGTGCGGGCGATGACTGGCTGATCGACGTGCCCTCGGGCATGACGCGGCAGGTCTGGGTGGCGATCAACAAGCCTCAGATGGACGCCGGGACCTACGAGGGCGCGATCGAGCTGCGCTCCGCCGGCGGCTACGCGGGGAGCGTGCCCGTGCGGCTGCAGGTCTATCCGTTGCGCTTTCCGGACGAGACAACGCTCAACTGCGGCGGCTGGACCTACACCGACGCGGCCAGCATGTACGGTGTGACGCCTGAGAACAAGGCCGCGATCGTCGCGCACCTCAAGGAGCACTACGTGAACGCGCCGTGGGCGACGGGGGCCGTGATGCGGGGCGGCACCTTCGACGACGAGGGTAACATGGTCACCGAGCCGGACACCACGCGCTTCGACGACTGGGTGATGCTCTGGCCGGACGCGAAGAACTACCTCGTCTACTCGTCGGTAGGGCCCACCTTCGATGGCGTGCAGATGGGCACGGAGGTCTTCAACATCACATGGAGGCGCTCGGGAAGCGCCCCGATCAGCTCGGCATGCTGCTGGTGGACGAGCCGCACTCGCAGGAGCAGTATGAGACGATCACCGCGTGGGCGAGGGCGATCAAGGCGACGGCCCCCGACCTCGTAGTCTGGGAGGACCCGCAGCCGCCAAGCCCCGACCCGTGGATCGTTGAGATGTTCGGCACCGCGGACGTGCTCTGCCCGCTGCGCTCGCAGTACATCACCAAGCCCGCCTGGTACCGTGAGATGCTCGCGGAGTTCCATGCGGATGGCGCCGAAATCTGGTTCTACTCGGCCAACGGCCCCGCCCGGACCTTCGACCCGTTCAGCTACTACCTGCTGCAGGAGTGGCATGCGTTCAATATCGGCGCGAATGGCTCGAACTTCTGGGCGTTCGGCGACAACGGGCGCGTCTCATGCTGGAATGAGTACCCGGCGACCGGCAATGGCCCCTACTGCCCGTCGTACATCGACGCAACCTCGATCACCGCGGCAAAGTACATGGAGGCCATCCGCGAGGGCATCGAGGACTATGAGTACCTGACGATGCTGCAGGCGCGCATCGCCGAGCTGCCGGCCGCGCGCACAGTCGCCGCGCGGGAGCTGCTGGAGAGCGCACCCGACCGCGTGATGGCGATGGAGAGCGACGCGAAGTGGACGTGGGACCTGGAGAAGGACCGCGCGGTGCAGGACCGCGTGCGCGTTGAAGTGCTGGACGCACTGGCGGGGTTGTAGGTCGTAGCCCGTGGGGGGCGTCTCGAACAAGGGGTCGGTCAGGCGACCGACCCCTCCGAACACCCAGACCGGAGGACATACTATGCGACGCTCGATGGCGATCATCATCGCGCTGGCGGTATTCGGCTGCGCGCAGGCTCAGGACATCCCCAATCTCGTCACCAACCCCGGCTTCGAGGAGATCGAGGCCGGGCAGCCGGTCGGCTGGGAGCTCAGCGGCTCGGCAGGCCTCGATAACGCGCAGTTCTACGCGGGCGCGATGGGCCTGCAGATGCGCCACGACGAGCGCATGACTTCTCGCGCCACCGCCACCATCAAGGCCGGCTCGCGCGAGTATCTTCTGCTTGCATGGGTGCGCACTGATGGCGTCGAGGGCACAGGCGCGCGCCTGCGCGTGCTGACGGCCGGAGACACGCTCGTGGCGCAGAGCGAGCCCGTCACCGGCACTGAGGGCTGGCGGCGCGTGAGCGTCTCGTTCAACCCCGGCGGAGTGAACCAGGCCACGATCGAGCTGTCGCTGACCGACGCCACCGGCACGGCGTGGTTCGACGACGTGATCGTCGGCACGCGCGCAGAACTCGCTCAACTCCTCGGCGAGGACGAGCAGCAGGTCGAGCGGGAGAACATCGCGCTCGGCAAGCCCTACACGCTCTCGCCCCCGCCGAGCTATCAGTACTGCACCGACCCCGGCGATGAGGTCCAGCTCACCGACGGTGAGTACACGGTCGGCTACTTCTGGACGCAGGCGTCAACGGTCGGCTGGTACCTCTACAGCCCGCAGGTCCTCGTGGACCTCGGCTCGGTCCAGCCTATCGACGGGATCGTCATCAACTGCCCCGGTGGCGGCCGCGCGGGCGTGAAGTTCCCGGCGACCATCACCTACTACGTCAGCGATGACGGCGAGAGCTTCCAGGAGGTCGCGCAACTCACCCCCGCGGGGCTGCTGCAGGACGGTAGCTCGTGGTACACGCACAAGTTCCTCGCCGATGACCTCAACACGCGCGGGCGCTACGTGATGATCGCGCTGGAGAAGGACGGCTCCACGGTCTTCTCGGATGAGCTGGAGGTCTATTCCGGCGATCACGACGCGGACGCCGTGCGCTTCACCGGAGAGCCGGTCGATCGCACGGAGATGGCCTTCGCGCAGTACGGGATCACGCCCCGCACCTACCACCTCGGAGAGTTCCCGGAGAGCCCGCACGTGAAGTGGGCGACGCCGCTGTCGGGCGGCCCGGATCGCCCAGCGCGTGGACCTCGACTACGAGCCCGTGCAGCACTTCTCCTTCTACCGCGCGACCGAGCTTGGTGGGCTGATGCGCGAGCAGATCGAGCGCACGCTCCCCGAGGCCGACGTGATGGTCGTCGGTGGCTTCCGCTGGGAGGCGATGCCCGAGGCACTGCGCGACAAGATTTTCGCGCGTGTGCGCGAGGGCATGGGGCTGATCTGCGTGAGCGGGCAGCCCGCCTGGCTGGACCCGATCTCGCAGGTCTTCGATGAGGACCCGCTGCCGGACGACCAGGGCATCCTCGATGGCATCGCGATAGACGCGCTACCCGAGTACCGGACGCCGCGCGAGACGCACTTCCACCTCGCGAACTTCGGCGAGGGCCGCGTGGCGCGCGTGCGCTGGGGAGAGTTCACCGGCACGGCGCACTCGCTGCTGCCGGACTTCGAGCTGGACGCCATCGACGATGACGGCCTCGGCACACCGGAGATCGCGCACGCGGCCTTCGCGAAGCTGATCCTGTGGGCGGCGCAGCGCGAGCCGCAGGGCACGCCTGCGACCGTCGAGCGCGTCTGGCGCGACCGGCAGTTCGACGAGCAGACACGCGAGACCGCCGCGGCGACGCCCGATGCGCTGACCGCCGAGGCGGAGCAGCGCTCGGCGCTGAACGGCCGCAACACCGTCAGCGCGTGGCTGCGCGACGCCGACGGCGCGATCGTGGACTTCGCGCTGCAGTCATACGTGACCGAGCGCGATGCCGCGATCGAGGCCGTGACGATGGCCGAGCCGGTCTTTGCGCCGGGCGCGCCGGTCGAGGCGACGGTGCAGGTGGTCGGCGACGTAGCGGGCCTGACGCTCAGCGCGCGACTGGTGGACACCTACGGTCGGCTGCTCAGCGAGGGCGAGATGCCCGTGCCGGCCGGTGGCGCGGCGGCGATCTCGATGCCCGTGGCGCACCCGATGACGCTCGTTGCCGATCTGCATACCGAACTGCGGCGCGGTGATGAGGTGCTGGAGAAGCGCCTCGATCGCGCGTGGATCGCCCTCGAAGAGGACATCGACGATCTGATCTTCTGCGCCTGGTACGCGTGGGACCGCCAGCCGATCGCCAACTGGGGCCTGCACATGCTCGAGGCGATGGGCGTGGACACCTACGTGTCGCTTCCCGGCACGTGGCGGGCGCGCAGCGGGGCCTACGCGAACATGCGCCACGGGCCGGAGAACGTCGAGCGTGTCTACCCGAAGAACACCGACGACTCGCTGGTGCGCGAGCCGTGCCTGAGCGATCCGGCGTATCGCGCCCAGGTGGAGGAGCGCGTCGCGCGGATGGCCGCCGAAACGATGCCCTACGGCGTGGTGGACTGGTCGATGGGCGATGAGAGCACCCTCGGTCGCCGCAACTACTGCGTCTCGGAGACCTGTCTGGCTCAGTTCCGCGACTGGCTGGCGGACACGCATGGCTCGCTCGGCGCGCTCAACGCGAGCTGGGGCACGAACTTCGCGACCTGGGACGAGGTCATGCCCGCGACGCTCGCGGAGGTCGAGGGGCAGGCGAACATCGCCCCGTGGCTGGACCACCGTCGATACATGGAGCGGCTCTTCACCGACTACCACCGATGGCTGCGCGAGGTGATCGAGGAGCAGATCCCCGAGGCGCGCGTGGGCATCTCCGGCACGCCGCGGCCGAACTCGTGGTCGGGGCATGACTGGTGGCAGCTCATGCAGGGCGCGCTCACACACCTGTCCGGCTACGGCGGGGTGCAGCGCGAGCTGCAGCGATCGTTCATGAAGCCGGGGACCTTCTACTCGACCTTCCTCGGCTACGACTACAAGGACAACAACGAGCAGAGGGCCCGCTACTCGCCGTGGGACCTGCTGCTGCACGACGCGTCGGGCATCAACTACTACACGCTCGTGTCGAACACGCTCAACTGCCCGCTGGTGCTGCCGGACGGGAGCATGAGCCGCCACGCGGGCTTCTTCTTCCCCGAGGTGCAGGAGCTCAAGCGCGGGATAGGTCGGCTGCTGATCGCCGCGGAGTCCGAGCAGGACGGGATCGCGGTGCATTACTCACCACCGAGCGTCCATGCGGCGACCGCCAGCGGGCTGTGGGAGCCCTCCAACCACCTGCGCAACTGGCAGATGAACCTGACGAACGTGGGCCGCATCCTGCAGCAGTGTCACTACCAGTTCAACTTCATCCACGAGGAGCAGATGGCCGCGGGTGAGTTGAGCAACTACAGCGTGCTGATCCTCCCGTGGTCGGGCGCGATCAGCGAGACCGAGGCCGACGCGATCCGCGAGTTCGTCCGTGGCGGTGGCACCGTCATCGCCGACTCGTGGTGCGGTGTGCGCGACGATCACGGCACCCCCCGGCAGATGCTCGAGGACGTGCTGGGTGTGAACCAGCCGCTGGAGCCGCCGCTGCTGGAGCACGGGGTGCTCACGCTCGCCGACGCGGCCGACGAGGGCATCTTCGGCGCGCGCGAAGTTCCGGTCGCGACCGGCAGCCCCGACATCGAGCTGACCGGCGGCCGCGCGAACGCCTCCGTCACCGGGGCGTCGAACGCGCTGGTCTTCAACAGCTTCGGCGAGGGCCGGGCGATCTTCCTGAACGCCTCGTTCAGCAACTACGCGCAGGTCCGCGCGACCGGCGTGGCGGGCGAGACCGAGGAGGCAAAGGAGGCCGCGTTCGAGGTCACCGAGCCGATCCGGGCCTTCATGAAGGGCCTTATGGACAGCGTGGGGGTCGCGCCGGCGATGGTCGTTGACGCCGATGGGCGCGCCTCGGAACTGGAGACCTCGCGCCTCGACCTCGGCGAGATCAGGCTCGTGGGTGTGCTGCGCTCGATCAAACAGGGCCCGGTGGACCGCGACGACACGCTGCCCTTCCGGCTGCGCCTGCACGAGCCCGCGCACGCGTATGACTGCCGCGCGGGCAAGTACCTCGGCCAGGTCGAGACAATCGCGGGCGAGGCGTTGCGCGGCGTGACGCATCTCTACGCCCTGCTGCCCTACCGCGTGACCGGGCTAACGCTCGACGCTCCCGCGCAGGCCGCGGCGGGCGATGCGCTGGAGGTGAACGTGCAGGTGAGCGCCGAGGGCGCGACGCCGGGCGCGCACGTGGTGCACATCGAGGCGATCGGCCCCGGCGAAGAGTCGGGCGAGCGCTACTGGTACGAGCGCAACGTGACTTGCGAGGATGGCCGCGCGAGCACCACGATCCCGCTGGCGCTGAGCGACCCCGCGGGCGAGTGGACGATCGTAGCGCGCGACGTGATCTCCGGCGAAGAGGCGCGGCAGACGGTGACGGTCGGGGGCTAAGGCGACCGAGACCTGACACGCATGCGAAAGGTGATGACAATGACGAAGCGAGTTCTGATGATTACGTTGGCGCTGAGCATCTGCGTGATGGGCTGCAACGCCCAGCAACCGACGCGCGATCAGCTCGGCCGCGAGGTCAAGCTGACGATCCTCGTGGACAAGGTCATGCAGCCCGTCGCGGGCTGGACGACCGAGGAGTGGATGATTGAGGAGACGGCCGCGGCGGGCTTCAACGTGTACTCACCCCGCCACGGCTTCAACGACCTCGAGGCCGTCGAGCAGGTCTCGAAGTGGTGTGAGGAGCAGGGCATCTACCATCAGGTCTGGATTCGCGGGACGCTCGGGGTGCCGGACCCGGAGGCCGCAGAGGGCCGCATGCTCGTCTGGCGCGACGGCGGTGAGCAGCCTCTCTACAGCCCGAATGCCGATGAGCTGTGGGACTGGACCACGCGCTATTGCCTCGAATACGCGCGTATCAGCGCACAGAACCCAAACCTGATGGGCATCTTCCTCGACTATGAGAACTACGCCGCCGGGCAGCGCATGTCCGGTATGCTCTACGATCTATCGTACGATCAGATGACGATGGACATGTTCGCAGAGGCGCAGGGCGTTGAGATCCCCGAACTCGCGCCCGCGGAGCGCTATCAGTGGCTCGTCGACAACGACCTGCACGATGCCTTCGACGCATGGCAGGTTGCGAACTGGCGCGAGCGCTGTAAGACGCTGCGCGAGGCGGTTGATGAGGTCGATCCGGACTTCCAGTTCTGCATGTACCCCGCGCCGGGCAGCCGCTTCATGCTCGAGGCGGCCTTCCCTGAGTGGACGACCGAGCGCGCGCCGGTGATCTTCGCCGACGCGATCACCTACGGCCGCCAGACGAGCTTCCTGCCGCAGTCGTCCGCGCTCGAGCAGAGCCGGAAGCTACTCACCGACCGCATGGCGACGATCGAGGCGATGGACCTCCCGTTCATCTACACCGGCGGCATCGACCCGGTCGTCTCGGGCGCCGATCCGGAATACTCGGGCAAGAATGCCGTCATGATCAGCGACGTGACCGACGGCTACTGGATCTTCTACGAGGGCCCGACCTACGACACCACGCACCCGGACTACTTCAAGTGGTTCGCGTGGGCCAATCAGGCGATCGGTGCGGGGGAATTCGCGAAGGCGAACGAGCCGCGCGAGACGCCCGACCCGTGGGCGTTCGCGGCCATCGGCTCCGACGAGGAGCTCGGCTTCGGGCCGGATGAGGCGGGCATCGGCCAGACAGTGGAGCTGCCCGAGGTCAAGCTGCGCGGACGGAACATGCTGATGCTGCGCGCGAAGGCCGGCGAGCCGGTGGCGATCGGGACGACCATCTACCGCGTAGGGCAGGCCGAAGCGGACCTGGAGTGGGAGTTGCGCGACCTGAGCTGGGAGATCGTGGAGAGCGGCGTCGCGCCCTTCGGCGAGCCGGGGACGCTGAGCTTCACGCCCGAGGCGGATGGCATCTACGCGCTGGTGATGTGGGCGGGGAGCTCGGCATGGGCGGTCACGCGCACGAACGTGCCGATCGGCATCTACGCGGGGAAGACCACGCACTTCATCGGCGGCCCCAACACGCTCTACTTCAGCGTGCCTGAGGACGCGGAGAGCTTCAGCTTCAACGCGCGCGGTTCGGGCGCCGAAACAGTGCGGCTCAACGCGATCGCCCCGTCGGGTGAGGTCATCGCGACCGATCAGACGACCGCGGCTGCGAACCGCATGAAGCTCGAGGTGCAGGCGGGCGAGGACGCGGGCGCGACGTGGTCGCTGGAGATCACCCGCGCGGACGAGGGCGTGCTGGAGGACGTGCTATTCTCGATGAGCGACGACCTCCCACCGGTGCTGAGCATGACGCCGGAGCACGTGTTCAGGCAGTGGTAGGGCGCCCGGGCCTGTTGCGCAATCCAGGAGGAGATTCGGATGCGAAGAATGATCGTTGTGCTGCTGGCTACACTGGTAGTCGGGTCCTGCGCACTGGCGCAGGACCCCGGGGCCGCTCCCGGCGGGGAGAACCTCGCGCTCGGTAAGCCATATGAGATCCGTCCTGGTAGCTACGGCGGCTGCGCCGATCCGGGCGACGCCACGCAGCTCACTGACGGCGAATATGCGCCGGAGGAACGCTTCTGGCTGCAGACCGGCACGGTGGGCTGGCAGAGCAGTGGGCCGGAGTTCATCACGGTCGATCTGGGCGACGTCTATCCGATCAGTGGCGCAGCGTATAGCACTGCGGCGGTCGCAACAGCCGGGGTCGAGTGGCCCTCGCAGATCGTCGTGTTCGTGAGTGACGACGGCAATGAGTGGTTCCGTGTCGCCGATCTCGTGAAGCTGCATAGCGATCGCGAGCCACTGCCGTCCAACGAGCGGTACTCGACGCAGACCATCTGGAGCGACGAAGTCGCCACGCACGGACGCTTCGTAAAGCTCGCGGTCTTCACCGCGGGCAACTACATCTTCGTGGATGAGGTGGAGGTCTTCCGGGGCCCGGAGGACTTGCTGACAGCATCTCGCGTCGGCGAGCCGATTCCCGGCATCGAGCTCTACATGCTGAACCAGCCCGTTTTCGCGCTACAACGCGCCAATCTGGCGGCTGTGCGCGATGACATCGCGCAACTGCCCCCGAACCAGCGAAACGCTTTGGCCGAACGCGCGGACGCGTTGGGGAACGAGATCGAGGCCCTGGCGCCGGTGGATGATCCGCTGTTCCGCCCGATCATCCCGTTCACGGACGTGCAGCGTGACATTCTGGCACTGCAGGCTGAAGTCTGGCGCGCGCAGGGCAGGCAGCCCGTGCGGTTGTGGCAGAGCAACCGCTGGGACCCGCTCGGGCCGTCGGATGAGCCGGCGTCGGATGAGGCGCCGCTGGTGAGCGTCGAGATGATGCGTAATGAGACACGCGCGGACGTGCTGAACATCACCTCGGCGAACTCGCGGCCGATGCGCATGCAACTGCGCATCACCGGAATGCCCGGCGGTGAAAACCCGGACTGGATCACGGCGCGCCAGGTCGAGCATGTCGGCTCGCGCTTCATGGGCACGGTCGCGGCGCCGCTGCCGGCCGCAGAGCGCTCCGGTGACGGATGGATGATCGACGTGCCGACGGGGATGACGAGGCAGGTCTGGTTCGAGGTCAACTCCGCCGGCCTCGACGCCGGGACATACGAGGGTGCAATCGAACTGAGTTCCGCCGCAGGCGGGCAGCAGAGCGTGCCGCTGCGCGTGACGGTGCACCCGCTGACGATGCCCGGAGAGAAGACGCTGAGTGTCGGAGGCTGGGACTACACGAGTTCGGATACCGATCGAGGGCTGACGCCCGAGAACGTTGATCTGGTTATCGAGCACCTCCGTGCCCACGGCGTCAACAGCCCCTGGGGTCTCTCCGCGGTGTTATCATCCGGTGAATTCGACGCGCAGGGCAACATGACTGCCGAACCAGATACGCAGCTCTTCGACCGCTGGGTGGAGCGCTGGCCGGATTCGAAGATCTATCTGGTCTACGCCGCAGTGGGGCGGGAGTTCGCCGGCGCGGAATTGGGCGCCGAGCGCTTCGATCGCCAGGTCGGGCAGTGGGCACGCTTCTGGGTCGACCACGCGGTGGAGGTCGGGGTGGAGTCGGGCAAGCTGGCGGTCCTGCTGGTGGATGAGCCACGCAGCCCCGAAGCGTTCGAAACGATCACCGGATGGGCGAGGGCAATCAAGGCGGAGGCCCCGGAGATGCTCATCTTTGAGGATTCGTTCATCATCGAAGACAGATCGGTGATGCTCGAGACCTTCGAGTACACGGACATCCTCTGCCCTCTCCGGCTGCACTACATCGACAACGCCGAATGGCGGGAGATGGTCAACCAGCAGCGCGATGCAGGCACTGATCTGTGGTTCTACTCGTGCAACGGCCCGGCGAAGACCTTCGGGCCGTACGATTACTACCTTGCGCAGGCGTGGCATGTCTACGCCCTGGGCGGCACCGGGTCGCACTTCTGGTCCTTCAACGACACCCGCGGCGAATCGACCTGGAACGACTACGTGAGCCCGCAGTCCTCGCCCTTCACGCCGATCTACCTCGATCCGGTCAGCGTGACGGCCGCGAAGCCGATGGAGGCGATCCGCGAGAGCCTGCAGGACTTCGAGTACCTGATGATGCTGGAACGGCGCGTCGAGGAGCTTGCGGCGGCGGGCGCTGAGGATGCGGCCGTGGCGAATGCCCGGCAACTGCTGGCGACCGGCCCGGCCCGCGTGATCGGTGACAGCCCCGGCGAATACCGCTGGGGCAGCAGGGATGACTACGACGTACAGGACCGCGTGCGTCACGAGATACTGCAGGCGCTGCTGGCACTGCAGGCGCAGTAACGAAGCCAGGTACGAAGAGGCCGCCCCGATCGCTCGGGGCGGCCTCGGTAGTTCGCGCTTGCGTCAGTGCGGGCCTTACATCTGCCCGGCGTAGATCCGATCCGCAAGCTCCATCGTCTTCGTGGCGTCCGCGAAGCACGTCTCGGGCTCCACGTTGTTCTTGATGCAGTCGATGAAATGCCGGTTCTCGCCGTAGAAGCCGTAGGTGTGATGGCGCGCGTCGCTGCCAGTGGCTTCCTCAGTGGTGATCTCCTCGGCGTTGAGCGTGCCGTCGATGTGGATCTGCGCGCCCTTGCCCGGCTCGGGCTCGCAGAACGCCGAGATGCCCTTGCCGTGCATCTCGAAGCTGTGCACGCGCCCGCCGACCATCCAGTTGGTGAGCAGCACGCCGGTGCAGCCGTTCTCGTGGCGCGTGAGTGCGGTCCAGCTCGTCTCGAACTCGCGGCCGTTGAACTTGATGTCGCTCACGACGTCCTCGACGTCGCCGCCCAGCCAGCGGAGGGTATCCACGGCGTGGACCGCGTCGCAGTAGAGGATGTCGATGGCGCCGCCGTAGTAGGGGCCGCCGCCATGCCACTTGTAGAACGTGCTGACGCACTGGATCATGTTGCCGCGCTCGAGGACCTTCGAGCGGCACTGCTGCAGCAGCGGGACGAAGCGGCGGTTGAAACCGGCCATGGTGAGGCAGTTGTTCTTGTCCGCGGCCTGCGCGAATGAGCGCACCTGGTAGGCGGTGACGGCCGGGGGCTTCTCGATGAACACGTGCACGCCCTCGTTGAGGCAGTGCAGCACGATGTCGAAGAGGTGATGCGGGGGCATCAGGACCCAGACCGCGTCCGGGTTGAGGTCCTCGATCATCTTCTTGTAGTCATTGGTGCGGTAGTCGATCTCGAACTTGTCGGCGGTCGCGTTGAGCTTGTCCTCGACGACGTCGCACAGACCCGCCATCTCGACATCTTCCATCTCCGCCAGCGACGGGTAGTGCACGCCATTCGCCATGCCGCCGGCGCCGATCAGGGCGCACCGGACCTTATCTGCCATCTTCATTCACTCCTGTTGAGTAGCCTCGGGTCGCGGGCGACCCTCTCGAATGTTGCGGCAGTATTCACCACCGCGCAGGGATGTCCTTCATTGGGCACTCCGGTACAGCCGATCCGCCAGCTCCATGCTCTTCGTCGCGTCACTCAGGTTCGTCAGTGGCTGCCGGCCCTCCAACAGGCAGTCCACGAAATGCCGGTTCTCCTCGCGGAAGCCGTAGTGGCCCAGGCGGTCGTCATCGGGCGCCGGGTCGAACCGCGCCAGGGCCTCGGTGTCCTCCTCGCCCTCGACGAGCACGCGCCAGCGGCCCGTGAGCCCAACGAAGACCGAGATCCCCCGCCCGTGCAGCTCGAAGTCATACGGCCGTCCGCCGCCGGTCTGCCAGTTGAGCATGACGGTGCCCGAGCAGCCGCCCTCGTGCCGCGTGAGCGCGAACCAGCCGGTCGGGAACTCGCGCTCGGACGCGCGCACCTGCGAGACGATCTGCGTCACGTCGCCCGCCAGCCAGCGGAGGGTGTCGAGGTAGTGCACGCCGTGGCAGTGCAGGATGTCCACCGCGCCATCGTAGTAGCCCGGCTTGTCGCCATGCGGCACATATCCGGCGCAGACGACCGCGCTCATCGGGCCGCGCGAGAGCACGAGATCGCGCGCGGCGTTGAGCAGCGGCGAATACCGGCGGTTGAGCGCGACCATCGTGAGGCAGCCGTTGCGGTCGGCGATCTGCGCGAGCGACCGCGTCTGGTAGGCGGTGATGCCGGGCGGCTTCTCCATGAACACGTGCAGGCCGCGTTCGAGCAGCCACGCGGAGGCGTCGAAGAGGTGATGCGGGCGCAGGACGACGTACACCGCATCGGGCGCCTCGGCCTCGACCATCGCGCGGTAGTCGGTGTAGCGGCCCTCGATGCCCCAGCGGTCGGCGGTGGCCTGCACGCGATCGCGGTCGAGGTCGCACGCACCCACGGTCTCGACCTCGGGGAAGCTCGCGAGAGCCGGGTAGTGCTCGCGGTTGGCAATGCCGCCACAGCCGATGACGGCGATACGGAGGGGGCGGCTGAGACGGGCGTGTCGCCCCCATCGGCCGCTTCCATACGGGTTTGAGCGACAGGTGTCTGCTGAATGCGGCATCAGCAGGAGTCTTCCTTGATTGGCCCTGGCAGCCATCCCTCGTTGCTGTTCCAGCCGCAGAACTCGCCTCGATAGCGTCGTCCTGCGTAGTCCCCGAAACAGGCTGATGTCAGTCGTGCGCCAGCTTTGACCTCGTGCTCCAACACCTGGGCCGCGCTCAGCCACAATGCGCAGCATGCCTCCGGTTCTACTCGACAGGGGAAGTCGGGACTGACCTCGATCACAGGAAGATCGTACCATTGATGACCATCGGAGAAGATGAGTGACACGGAGTTCAGTTCGACGGGGCGATTGCCGACGTTCACTGCCTGAAGCATCACTTCAGGCTCCCCTCTGACGAGGACGTGGTCTACCGCCACTCTTACGCGTGGGCGTCGCGCTTCGACGAACTCGTAGGCACGGAGGACGCCAAGCACAGTGGATAGCCCGGCGGCATACCACGTCGCGATCATTGAGAGCTCCATCTGCTGAACCCTCCCGTTCATGTGTGACGCACTATACCTTGCGCCGTTTAGCAGCGAGAAGCGCGACAGCGCCCCTCGCTCAATACCCCAGCCCTGTCTTCGACAGCGAGTCCGTCCGCACCACGCCGTCGTTGACTGTGAAGAGGTCGCGGTGCTTCTCGCGCAGCTCCGGCGACGCCCACGGGAGGTACTGGCGCGAGTTGTACTCGAAGCCCATCAGCGTGTTGATGCGCGCGGCAAGCCCCGCCGAGTGGATCAGCGACAGGCCCGGATTCGTCAGGTCCTGCACCGTCATCACCATGTCATGCTCGCTCGCATATGCCACGTAGAGCAGCGAGGAGGAGTGGCCCTTGCAGGTCTTGAGGCCCACGCCCGACCAGCCGAGGCGCTCCGCGAGCTTGAGCATCTCCACGTCCTTGACGCCCTCGTCCACCACCGTCGGCTTGTACTTCGAGAGCTCACGCATGTCGAAGCAGTGGTCGTCGAGGTCGCGCTCGGTCGGCTGCTCGAAGTACAGCAGCGCCTCCCACGCTATCAGCGACGCGCTCTTGAGCTTCTCGGCGTACTCGATGACCGTCTCGGGCGAGTCGTTCTGCTCGTTGGAGTCGGTGGAGAGGTAGAAGCGGTCGGCGCCCATGTTGGCGGCGTTCTCGGCGATGACCTCGGCGACCTCGACCGTGCGCGCCACGTCCGCGTCGATGTCCTTGCCGGAGAGCTTCACCTTGAAGCAGAAGATGCCGTCGCGCTCGATCCACTCCTCGAGGCTCACGGGCATCCCGTCGTCGGGATCGTCGGCGGTGACCTCGTCGCGCCGGAGCTTGTCCATGCCGCCGACGAGGTGGAAGATCGGCATCGAGGGCTGGTAGCTCGGGTTGACGTAATCGGCGATGTACTTGCCCGCGAACTCCTCACCCAGCCACGCGGAGAGGTCGTGCTCGCAGAACTCGGGCCCGTAGCCGTCGTAGCTGCAGATGCCGTTTGCGTTGCCGAACGCATCGTGCAGGGCGGCGTCCACCGGCGAGGCCGAGACCAGCGCGCCGAGCAGCGGCATCGGCGTGGCGGCGTTCATCTCTTCGCTGACCTCACGCGCGAGGCGGCTCAGTTCGGGCTTGGCGTCGAGGTAGAGGTCGAGCGGGTGGCCGAAGCGCGCGTTGTCCATCAGCAGCGCGCAGAAGCGCTTCGCGATCTCACGCATGGCCTCATCGCGGTCCTCGTGGGACATCACCGCGGAGGGGTAGCCCCAGATGTCGCTCAGCAGGATGTTGCCGAGGCCCTCGGCGGTGTCACCGGCGCGGTTCTCGACGGTGGCCTTAATGGTGAGCGAAGTGATGGCGCGGATGACGCCGGTGCCGAACTTGAGCGGCGTGCGGAACTCCTCATCCTCGAAGATCGGCTCGATGTCAACCAGCCTGATATCTGTATCCACGTGCGGCTCATCCTCTCACGGGTGTTCGGTGACGTGTGCAGCCGAGGTAGATTTCGCGGTGGCAACGGCGGCCCCTCCCCCCGACCCCCTCCCCCTGGCTCGATAGACGACATCGAGCAGGCGGGAGAGGGGGAGAACGACAGTCCCGAGGCCCTCACAGCTCCCGGCTGACCTGCATCGAGAACACCCACCCGAGGTCGAGCGTCGGCGAGGGGCCGGTGCCGGGATCTGGCGGCAGCGCCGCCTGCGGCGACAGCAGATCCTCATACTTCCCGCTCGAGTCGCCGGCGAGCAGCGTATACAGCGCGTCCACCTGCCAGCCATCGACCTCGCGCCCGGCGCCCAGCGTCAGCGATCCGAGCCACGCCTCGCCACCGCTCAAGCGCTGATCGACCTGCCAGTCGGGCGCGCGGAAAGGTCCGGGGCTGTCGATCGCGCTCGCGCGCACGTCCAGCTCCGCGTGCATCGCCGAGGCCGCGAGCGTCCAGTGCCACGCGCCGCGCTCGCGCGTGGCGCCCCAGCGGGCGGCGATGATCCGCGCCCCGGCGGAGCCCTCAAATGTGAGCTGCCCGTCGAGGCTGCCGAGCGCGCCGGTGCTCAGGCGCCCGGAGAGGTCCACCGACTGCTCCTGCCAGGTCAGCTCAGTGTGCTCGGTCGCGCGCCGGTCGGTGCGCCGCCGTCCGATGCCGACGACGGTGCCGTCCATGGCGAGCGAGACGCGCCCGCGGATGGCGTCGCCGGATGCGATGGCGCTCGAGCCGGGGCTCAGGTCGCTGCAGCGCAGGTAGGCGAACCAGCGGTCATCGGCGGGCCCGTGCGCGACCCAGGCGTCGAGCTCGCGCGCGTCGGTGCTGAGCACTCCCGCGAAGGGATCGCCGGAGACCTCCAGCGCCGCGCGGCCGGTGTCGTCGCGTTCGGAGAGTTGCACGCCGAAGAGCCACTGTTCGCCGCGGAATTCGGCGGCCAGCGTGTCCACGCGGCCGTCCCAGCCGAACTGCGCGTGCTCGCTGCCGCGGCGGGTGTGCAAAAGGTCCGCGAGGTTCTCGCCGGTCGCGACGCCGGAGAGGTCGGCCTCATGCCGCGCCACGCCGAGGGTCCACGAGCCGTCCTGCCAGGCGAGTGCGAGGGTACCTGTGGAGCCATGGGCGCGCGCGCGGTCGTCGAGCCAGCGGTCGCGGTGGTAGAGGCGGGCGGACGTGCCGCCGAGGCTCCTGCCCAGCCACCAGCGGGCTTCGTCGGCGTCGGCGGCGAGCGGAACGGTGGCGCGCAACTCGCGGCTGTCCACGCGCAACTCCACGAAGCGCCGGTGGCCCTGCACGTAGGTGAATGGGATGGAGCTGACTATCTCAGCGGCGACGTGCGGGCGGCCGGTGAGCGTCAGCGATGTCGGCGCGTCCGGCCGGACCTCGCCGAGCAGCGGCGCAGGTGCGTGGCTCCCGCCCGCGGCCATCGAGGCGGTGTCGCCGCCCCATGGGAGCAGCAGCGGCTCGGCGCCCAGGGGGAGGGCGGTGGCGAGGATGAGGAGGGTCAGGAGCGCGCCAAACGGCGCCTCACCCCCCCGCCCCCCCTCTCCCTGGCGACGCAAACGACGCGTCGCAAGCGGGAGAGGGGGGAGAACTGCGGTTACGGTTGCCGGGATTTCTCTGCTCATTGCCCGCGCCGATCGATGACCGTCAGGCGTTCGAGCGAACCGTAGCTCACCGCGATGTAGGTTGGCCCGGTCGCGAGCATCGCCAGCACCGGCGCCGGCTCGGGGAAGACGCCGCCAAGCTGTGGGCGCGGGAAGTCGCCCGAGCCGCGCGGCAATGCCTCCCAGTAGCTGTCGCTGACCGGCTGCAGCGTCGGGAAGAGGCTCTTCAGATCGTCGCTGGGCGCCTGCCACACCTGCCGCAGCCTCATGCGCGTGGTGAAGCTCCCAGGCCCGCCCGAGTCGCCCTCGTGTTCGATCTGCACCTGCACTTCGCGGCTGGTGAGCGCCTGCAGATCGGCCAGTTCCGACAGCGTCGCGGCGCGGCCGTCGGCGCAGACGTGCACGAGCAACGAGTCGGCGGGCGCCTCCTCGACCGCGCCGACCAGCGTCTCCAGCGCGCCGGTGATGTGCCCACCCGAGAGCGCCATGTTGTCCGAGTCCGCCTGCCAGCCGAAGGGGTCGGGGGGCAGATATTCATCGACCTGCAGCAGCCCATCGCCGTCGGCGTCGCGGCTCGCCAGCGGTGCGGTCCAGTCCCAGTCGCCGGGGTTGAACTGATACGCGCAGAGCTGCAGCAGGATCGCCTGTGTGCCGCGCAGCAGTCCGCTGAGCGCGCGGAACTCCGCACGGTAGACGTAGTGCGTGCCGCGGTGCGAGGGCAGCTCGGCGAGGCGCGTGGCCGGCCCGGTGGCGCTGTCCGCGACCGCGTCGAGGCGCGCGCGGGCGTGCACGATGGCGGGCAGCAGGAATGAGCGCACGCCGATCTGCAGGTCGGCGGACGAGAAGTCGGGGTCGGTCGCGTTCGGGAACTCCGCGGCGGTGTGCATGAGGCCGGTGAGCCCGCCCGCGCGCTCGCCGGTCAGCCCAGCGGAGGCGATCTGCGTGACCGGATCGAGGAGGCTCAGGACCTGCGAGGGCGTGTACCCCGCATCGATGGCGGCATTGTACGCGCCGGCGATGACGATTGTCGCCGCGAGGCCTGCCTGGGAGACGACGTCGTTACGATGCGCGCCGGCCCAGGTGGTGAAGTCGGTCAGAACCGCGCGCAGCTCGGCCTCGGTGGCAGGCGGGTTGCTGGCGAAGGCGTCGATGCGATCGATGGCGTCCGTGCTCGCAAGGTCGGGGCGCACGGCGTTCGGGAATGGTACGTTGCGCGCCGCGACGGTGCTGATCGCGGGTTCGGTCGGGATCGCGCCAGCGGCCGGACCGGGCCCCGGGCCGATCTCAACCGGGGGCGGGGGAGGAGGGGGCGGTGGTGGCGGAGGCTCGCCACCGCCTCCTCCGCCGCAGCCAAGCGGAATGCAGACGATCGCGGCGAAGATGGTAGCACACAGGAGCAGCTGGAACCGGCGCCGATGCATGACATGCACCCCTTGAGCGAACGCTTACGATCGCCGAGGGGGCGACCGCGCACCCGGCTACTGCTGCAACATCAATGCCGAGCGCGCGGGAACAGGCGAGGTCCCCCCGGTTGCGGACAGAATCAACGTGCGGCGGCGTGCGGCTTGGAGGCCATGAGCGGTCTGGCCCAGCGCGGAACGTCGCCACCGCGTCGGTGCCTGAATGCGAACACCATGAGCACGATCACGACTGTGACGGGCACGAAGATCTGGCCGACGGTGATGATCTTCGCGGCGGCATCCCATGCCGTGGAGCCGGTGGCGAAGTAGACGATCTTGAGCGCCGGCCCGAGGACTGCGGCGATGACTGATGTTGCCATCACCCAGCGCACGGCGAGCCCCTTGACCCAGGCTGTCCCGAGCGCCCCGATGAGCGTGCCAACCGAGGTTCCGAGGAGCATCACGAGCGCGACGCCAAGGTGGACGTGTCCGAGCATGGCGTGGCGGAAGCAACTGAACGCGACGCCGATGAAGGCGCCCAGGAGGTTCGTGCCGACGGCCATCAGCGAGGGCTGGCCGATGAGGTAGATCAGCGCCGGCCCGCGCAGGAAGCAGCCGCCGACGCCAAGGAAGCCGGACATCACGCCGATGACGGCGCCCAGAGAGAAGACGATCCATCCTGAGATGCGCAGCTTCGACTTGGTGAAGCGGATGTGCGGGAAGACGGACAGACTCTGAAGGAACCGGCAGGCGGCCGTCTGTACCTCGCCACAGTCCGAGGCCGCGTCCTCATCACACATCTCCGCGAGCTTCTCGCTCGACGACCAGACCTCGCGCACCATCGAGATGGCGACGAGCAGCAATGCGACCATCATCGCCCCAAGCACGCCGATGTTGGCCGCCTGCTGGCTGGTATCCTTCGCATAGTCGAGCAGGCGCACGCCCGCTTCGGCGCCGAGGAGAGTGCCGCCCGCCATGATCAGGCCCATCTTCAGGTCGAGGTGCCCGAGTTCGCGGTGGCGGATCACCGCGATCAGCGTGTTCGCGGTCATGAGGGCCAGTGCCGTGCCGACCGCGATCTCAACGGGGAAGCCCAGCACGATAAGGATCGGGGTCAGGAGATAGCCACCGCTCACGCCTGCGAAGCCTGCGATGAGGCCTACGCCGAGGCCGACAGCGGCCAGGAGGTAGAGGTTGGCCATGATGTCCGGCGCGATCTCAATCATGTTCGCTCATCCGCCCGCCGGCCTTCGAGCCGCGCGCGCACTCAATAGCGTCCTCGGCCTTGTCGAACGCGAACGCAATCAGACCACCGACCGCGAGCATGATGAATACGGTCAGAAGCCCCTCGCCGATATCTTCGAGTTGGCCCATCCGGGCCGAAAGCTCGGCGCTGCGCGCGATCGAGTACCATGTTACGACAACAGCCGCGCCGGCCGAGGCCACGGCGAAGATCGCCGAGACCAGGCCACCATTCTTGAACCACATCGGTCAACGCCGCCCTGTCTTGAAGAACTCGAGCCGGCCCCGCGCATCGGCCCGTATCGCACTCTGATAAGAGTGTCTGGTAGGGAATGTGCAGCGACCCGCCGCAGGTAGCGGCGGGTCGTGTCGTCGTGGTTTAGTAAATTATAGCGCGCCGCTCGCCGGCCGTCAAATGCTCACCGGATCGGTTGGTTCGCACCCGAGCGCTCAAGTCCTGCGGCAGCGCGTCGTTAAGTGCCCCGCAGCGAGCAGACAAGCACGGAGGCGATCGCAGTGACGCGAGGGCTCCACGCGGCGGCGGCAGGCATGAGAGCGCAGGTGTACAAGCAGGACGTCTACGCCAACAACCTCGCCAACGCCGCCACACCAGGCTTCCTGCGTTCGGACATGACGATCGGGCAGGTGAGCTTCGGCCAGGCGCTTGCGCAGGCCGGTGCGATGCCCGCCGCCGACTCGACCGCGGTGGATCTCACCCCCGGGCCGGTGCATGAGACCGGCAGTGCGTACGACCTGGCGATCGACGGCGACGGGCTCTTCGCGCTGCAGACCGACCGCGGCCTGCGCTTCACCCGCGACGGACGCTTCGAGGTCACACCGGACGGGCGCCTGCTGTCCGTCACGGGCCATCCGGTGATGGGCCGCTCAGGGCCGCTCGTGCTGCCCGGCGACGAACTGCTGGTGAGCGAGCGGGGACAGGTCTTCTCCGAGGGGCAGTTCGTGGACGAGCTGTTCATCGCGCAGTTCGAGCCCGGCGACGGGCTGCGCCGAGAGCCGGACGGGCTGCTCGTGGCCTCCGTGGGGCCGCGGATGGCCGATGGGCCGAACGTGCGGCAGGGCTACCTGGAGGACGCGAACGTGAGCGTGGTGCGGGAGATGACGCAGATGATGACCGGCTTCCGCGCCTACGAAGCGTCCGCCGCCGCCCTCCGTTACACCGACAACACACTCGGCAAGCTGATTGAGAGCGCACTGAGTTGAGGTGACAGGCCGATGATGCGAGCACTGTGGTCCGCGGCAAGCGGGATGAACGCGCAGGAACTGAACGTTGACACGATTGCCAACAATCTCGCGAACGTGAACACCACCGGCTACAAGAAGCAGCGGGTGGAGTTCCAGGACCTGATGTACGAGACGCTGCGCGAGGCAGGCTCTTCGGCGGCGGAGGGCGTCCAGATCCCGACCGGGATTCAGGTTGGCCTCGGCAGCCGGACGGCCGCCACGCGCAAGATCTTCTCACAGGGGACCTTCCAGGAGACGGGCAACCCACTGGACATGGTGATCGAGGGCGACGGCTTCTTCCAGGTGCTCCAGCCCAACGGGACGGTCGCGTACAGCCGCGCAGGGGCGTTCAAGATGGACTCATCGGGCAACGTGGTGACCGCCGACGGCTACCCGCTGGAGCCGCCGCTGGTGATCCCGTCCGACTCCACGAGCATCTCCGTGGGCAGCGACGGGACGGTGTCGGCGACCAGTGCGGGGGAGAGTGAGCCGCAGACGATCGGGCAGGTGCAGCTCGCACGCTTCGCCAACCCCGCGGGCCTGCGCAACCTCGGGCACAGCCTGATGGCCGCGACCGCAGCCTCGGGCGAGCCGAACACGGCCGCACCGGGACTCGAAGGGATGGGCACGATCGCGCAGGGGATGCTGGAGATGTCCAACGTGAAGGTGGTCGAGGAGATGGTGAACATGATCACCGCCCAGCGGGCCTACGAGGCCAACTCCCAGGCCATCCGGATCGCGGATCAGATGCTCGAGATCGCGAACAACACGCGGAGGTAGGGCAGACCTCTCCCCCCGACCCCCTCTCCGTTCCGGAAGAGGGGGAGAACGACACTGTTGCCGCCGCCGTCATCTGAGGGACCACCATGCCCATGCGCTTCACAACAACGCTCCTGCTCGCCATGCTCGCAGCCGGATGCTGCCGCGGCGCATTCGGCGCCCCGGCGACCGTCGAGCTGCGCGAGAGCGTCCTCATCGAGGGCGAGGATATCACGCTCGGTCAGCTCGCGGAGATCACACCCGAGGAGCGTGCGGAGGAACTCGGGGCGGTCACGATCGGCCCCGCGCCGCTGCCCGGTGACGGCCGCCGACTCACCGCCGGCTACCTGAAGATGCGCCTGCGGCACGGCGGCGTGGCGTGCGATGAGATCGCGTTCACAGGCGCGGAGTGCGTTGAGGTCCGGCGCGCGCCCACGCTCACCGGCACTTCGCCGGCCGAGCAGGGCGAGGTCGAGGCGACCGATCAGCCGGGCGCGCGCCACCTCATCCCCGAGCCGGTCATCGTGCGGCGAGGCACCCGCGTGCGGCTTACCGTCCTGTGCGGTGCGGTCGCCATCGGCGCGGACGCGACGTTGCTCGAGGACGGTGCCGTCGGCGCGCTGGTGAAGATGCGGGTCGAGCAGACGCGTGAGACCGTGGTGGCACAGATCGTGCAGCCGACCGACGCGCGCGTCTACGCGCGCTGATCAGCAGGGAGTGAGCGCACTGATGCGAACCGTCATGCCGATCGTCATGCTCACAAT